>CAYNYL010000038.1:0-1512 GCA_964401485.1 uncultured Gammaproteobacteria bacterium | reverse complement strand
GGCATGCGCGACACCCTCAACGCCGCCCTCGCTGGCCGTCCAGTGCCCGGAGCCGCCGAGGTCGGTACTGATTCCGGTCGCCTGCCCGCAGACGCTTGACGTGATGGCAGACGACACGATGGGGGCGATGGCCGAGGCGCTGATGAGCGCGGCCGAGACATACCACGCCTGTCGGGCGGCGATTCTCGGGGCGCAGTGATGCACCGGTTCGGCTGGCTCCTGGTCCTCGCGCAGATTGTGCTGATGACCTACTCGCTCCGCGCGGTATGCGCGCAGATCGGCAGGGACAGGCGCTGTCCGTCGCGGGATCGGGTGATAGCCATCCGGGTGGCTTATTGGACGGCAGCGGCGGTGATTGCCGCTGGCGTGGTGATGGCGCTTACGGCTGACAAGCGGTACGTGTTCGTGACCGAGTGGCTCTACATGGGGTGTGTCGCTGCGTCGTTTACTGCGGCCCTCGCAATACGGATTTTGCAGGGAGATAGGCCACATGATCGACGGTGAAGAATTGCGCCAAACCGCGATGCTGATCAAGTCCGGCTGTCTCGCCGCATTCGGCGGCATGGTGGGGTATCTCGTGGACGTGACGCACGGGCAAAAGACTTTCTCGTGGCTGGGCTATGGCGTTTTCGTGGTAACGGCGTTTTTCGTGGGGCAGGTGCTGGACAGTTGGCTGCCGTCAGACTTGCCGGGCAAGGGCGGCATCCTGATGGTCGCGGGGACGAGCGCGTATCCCATCCTCCAGGTGCTTCGCACGCGTGCCCTCGCCATCGTCGAGCGGGCAAAGTGACCGGATCGCAGAGTGCAGGGCATGCACCCGGCGCAACAACTGGATATGCAACCTGTGGACACGGTATGTACAAGTCAATCCTGATTTCGACCCTGATGCTCATTTCGGCATTGAGTTTCGCGGGGACGGTGACGGTGAATGGTCACTCGTGCGGCTCGTTGATTACCCTGACGACCACGCCAGCGGGCGACCTGACGATCAAGGCTGACGGCACCTGCGGCACGGTCGCGCCCCCGGTAGAGCCGCCGCCTGTGGTGACTCCGCCCTCGTCCTGCCCGGCGGGTGTGACGTGCCTCAAGCGCACATGGCCGCTCAAACAAGAAATCATCTCGCTTCGTGCGGGGCAAACGGTTGCCATTGCCGTCCCGGCTGAGTCGGCAGGGACTGCGCGGTACGTGCAAACCATGATCACGGCGGGCAACTCGGCGGCTCGCAGGCTGGCTATCAGCACCACGGCAGGGGACGTGAATCCCGCCAACACGCGCTGCGCTACCAGAGGGTGGGAATCTGTTTCGATGAACTACACCGCAGGGGATAGCGGCGGGGCGCGTGGGTGCTTCGTGCCGGCCGGCGTCCCGATATTCATCAACCTCGCGCCGACGAACTGCCCTGAAGGCCAGCGGTGCGACGTGTACATCAAGGGGCAGTGACATGGGCGACAGCAGCGTGACGGATCAGGAGCGCGCAAGCGGCACGTTCGAGGGCTACAAGGCCACGGCCGA
>CAYNYL010000037.1:0-1785 GCA_964401485.1 uncultured Gammaproteobacteria bacterium | reverse complement strand
CGGCTGGCGCGGGAATACCTAGAGAAAGTCGGCGATGGCAAGACGGCGCCTAACGGCCAAGGTCAGCGGGGCGACGACGGCCTTATCGTCGGCGACTCCGCTGCACCGTAGGGTTGGGCCTCGCGGCCCAGAAAGGAAGGAAATGAAAGCCTACGAAATGGACGACGAGCCGACCATCTACGCGGCCCACGATGACGTTGCGGCAGCGATGATTTATATCCTCGACGGTGGTGAGGAACCGCAGGAAGGCTACCCGCGAGAATTGACCGCCGAGGAATTGGACAAGGAGATACCGGACTACGACGAGGACGAGCGACCGACCGGAGAGACAACAACCATCCGCCGAATGCTCGAATTGGCTACAGAGCCCGGCTTCCTTTGCGGGGCGATGCGGTGAGGCCCAACACGAAGTAGACCCCAAAAGTGTCGCATAACACCTCGTAGCGCCGACAAACAGGACACCGTAGCCATTCCAAGAGGAAACCCGTTGATTGCTCCCCGGCCTAAAGGCCGGGGATTCCCAATTCACCGAACCCAACCTGACCACACTTACATGCAGACAGGACTTACAGATTCTCCAAGGGCTGACACCGCCAATCCGGCGGCCAAAACATTGCGCGCTGCGTTGATGTCGCGGTCGTGGATCGAGCCGCACTCTGGGCAAGTCCATTCACGCACGTTCAACGGCATAGCCTTGACGGTGTGCCCGCAGTCCGAGCAACGCTTACTGCTCGGATACCAGCGGTCAATGCCGACCAATTCGCGTCCATACCAGCGCGATTTGTACTCAAGCTGCCTCACGAACTCCGACCAGCCTGCATCGCTGATCGACTTCGCAAGGCAACGGTTCTTCTGCATGTTGCTGACTGCCAGCGTCTCGATGGCGATCACTTGGTTTTCGTTTACCAACCGAGTCGAGAGTTTGTGGAGGAAGTCTTTGCGGGTGTCCGCAATCTTGGCATGCAGCCGTGCAACTTTCAGCTTCGCCTTCCTGCGATTGGCGGAGCCTTTCTGCTTCTTCGCCAACGCACGCTGCGCCTTGGCAAGTTTCTTTTCGTTCGCGGCAAACGCTTTCGGGCTGGCGATCTTCTCGCCGGTCGAAAGGATGGCAAAGTGAGTCAAGCCCAAGTCGATGCCTACCTTGGTGTGAGCCGCCGGCTTGGCTTGCACTTCGTCCGTGCAGAGCATGGAGACGAAGTAGCGACCGGCTGTGTCCTTGCTGACAGTAACGGTCGTCACCTTGGCAGCCTTCGGAATGGTGCGGCTGAAACGGATATTCAGTCCCCCGGCCTTGGCAATGGTCAGCTTGTTGTCAGCCCACTTGAAGGCGCTTGTGGTGTATTCGGCAGACTGGTGTCCGTCCTTCTTCTTGAACTGCGGGTAGCCGTTGCGCCTGGCAAAGAAGTTGTAGAACGCGGTTTGCAGATGACGGAGCGACTGCTGAACCGGCACACTGGAAACGTCATTGAGCCAGATATATTCCGGCTGCTTCTTGAGCGCGGTCAGCATGGCGGATGTTTCGTGGTAGCCAATCCGTTCCTGACGCTGGAACCACGCATCAGTCCGCTGGCGCAGCATGTAGTTGTAGGCGAAACGAGTGCAACCGAACGTCTGGGCAAGCATCTTGGCTTGCTCGTCAGTCGGGTAGAACCTGAACTTGTAGGCGCGTTTCGTTTCCATGCCCGTAACTTTACACAAAATTTGAAGTTGTGTAAAGTGCTATTTCAACACTTCTGTCCCCGCCCTGAAGGGCGGGGTCTCAAAGGACATCGATGACACCAAAAC
>CAYNYL010000036.1:0-1927 GCA_964401485.1 uncultured Gammaproteobacteria bacterium | reverse complement strand
CTACCCAAAAAACAGGGGCGCTGCTTCGTATCACCTTCGATGCCGCAGGCAATTTAATACCGCTGTCTGCCAACCCCACAATCGAAGTGCGTTCTATCAACAACCCGGCCCTGGCGCCCAATATGGTGACGCTGGAGCTCGGAGGCACCACGCAGTACGGTACCTCGTTTGCTGTGCTGGATCTGGAGCAGGACGGCTACACGGCCGGCAACCTGACCTCGGTGGGCATCAGCGACACCGGCAAGATCACCACCAAGTACTCGAATGGCCAATCCCTGGTGTACGGGCAACTGGCACTGGCGGATTTTCGCAATGTGCAAGGATTGGCCCAAATTGGCGGCGGCAACTGGAAGGAAACCCTGCAGTCCGGCCCGCCCTTGGTAGGGGCACCCGGTGAGGCCCAGTTTGCCGACGTGCGACCGGGCGCGCTGGAAGAGTCCAATGTGGACTTGACCGCCGAGCTGGTGGACATGATGAGCGCCCAGCGCTCCTACCAGGCCAACGCACAGACCATCAAGACCCAGGACCAGGCGCTGCAAACGCTGGTGAACCTGCGCTGAGCACCCAAGCACCAGGAGCTGAGCCATGGACCGCATGATCTACACCGCCATGACCGGGGCCACTGCGGCGGCCAACCGGCAGACGGTCATTGCGCACAACCTGGCCAATGTCTCCACCACCGGCTTTCGCCAGCAGCTGGCCACCTTCCGCGCCGTGCCGCTGCGCGGCGACGGTGCCACCACCCGGGTGTTTGCACTGGAGGCCAGCTCCGGCAGCAGCGACCGGGCTGGCCCTGCCATCCGCACCGACCGGGCGCTGGACGTGATGGCCACCGGCCAATCCTGGTTCGGCGTACAAGGGCCCGACGGGCTGGAAGCCTATACGCGCAATGGCCATATGGAGGTGGCGCCAGACGGCACCATCGTCAGCGGCAACGGCACCCCCATTCTTTCGAGTGACGGTGCCACGCTCACCGCCCCCGCCGGGGCGCAGCTCTCGGTGGGCCAGGACGGGACCATCAGCGCCAAAGTGGGGCAGCAACCGGCCACTGCGCTGGGCCGTCTCAAACTGGTCACCCCCACGCCGGAAGACCCGCTGCGCCGGGGCGAGGACGGGCTGTTTCGCACCCTTTCCGGCGACCCCGCCCCGGACGACGCCAATGCCCGGGTGATTGCTGGCTCGCTGGAGGGCTCCAACGTGAACGCCATCGAACAGATGGTGGCCATGATCGAGGCGGCGCGCCAATTCGAGGCGCAGACCAAGCTGATGCAATCGGCCGAATCCAATGACCGCGCCGCGGCCCAACTCTTAAGCCTGCAAGGATAAAACCATGCTCAATTCACTGTGGATCGCCAAGACCGGAATGGAAGCCCAGCAGGTTCAGTTGGACATGATCTCCAACAACCTGGCCAATGCCTCCACCAACGGCTTCAAGAAGTCGCACGCCGTGTTCGAGGACTTGATGTACCAAAACCTGCGCCAGGTAGGCTCCAGCGTGACCGAGCAGTCCACCCTGCCCACGGGCTTGCAAGTGGGCCTGGGGGTGCGCACGGTGGCCAGCAGCCGCTCTTTTTCCCAGGGCACGCTGCAGCAAACCGGCAACAACCTCGACGTGGCCATCCAAGGCGGCGGTTTTTTCCAAGTGACCATGCCCGATGGCACCACCGGCTACACCCGCGACGGATCGTTCAAGCTCGACAACCAGGGCCGGTTGGTCACCTCCAGCGGCCTGGTGGTGGCCGGTGGCATCACCGTGCCCAGCAACGCTACCAATGTGGCCATTGGGCAGGACGGCAAAGTGACCGCCACCATCCCCGGCACCGTCACCCCCCAGGGCGTGGGCACCATCACCACCGCGAGCTTCATCAATCCGGCCGGCCTGGAGCCCAAGGGCCAAAACCTTTACCAGGAGACCAACGCCTCAGGC
>CAYNYL010000035.1:0-1968 GCA_964401485.1 uncultured Gammaproteobacteria bacterium | reverse complement strand
CCTTTCGTTGTTATGCGTCTACTAAGCGTTATGCGCATCATCAGCCAGCGCCAGCGCCTTCTTGCCGGGCGACCACGAGAGCACGATGCTGGCCACGGCCTCGTTGAATGCTTCCATCGCTTCCGCCACGTCGTCCGGCACGTCGCCGTCCTCGGGCAGATCGTCGCAGCAGTAGTCCGGTTCGAGCTGGCGCACGTAGTTCGGCTCGCAGATCACCAGCCGCAGGTCGGCCAGCGTCTGGTCTTCTTCCAGATCCTCGGCGGCATCGCCCGGGGTGCTGTAATACTGGTCGCGGGCCTCCGAGTAGAGCAGAGCCTTGCCGTCCCACTCGGCGCGAGGCATGGCCTCGTACTTGGCGATGTAGGTCAGGTCGCGGCAGCCTCGGCATTGCGTGTAGCCTTTCGGGGTCGGCGCGCCGCAACGGTTGCACGGCACATGGGTGCAGCCTGCGTAGCGGGCCGTTCTCTCGCCTTGCGGGCCGTCGCCGAAGTAGAAGCCGTCGCGCGACACCCACCCCTTCAGGTCCGTCCGGTACTGCGCCGCCTCAGGGTCGTCGCGCATCACAATCTGTTCGCTCATCATTCCTCCTGTTTGGCCGGGGCATAACCCGGCGGTCGAGCCGACCTTCGACGGCTCAATTCCCACGTTATACGCCTATCGGCTTGGCGTGAGCCGCCGCTAGGTTTGCGCTGATGATCGCATCCTCAAGCGTCATGCCGTGGCCGATCACATACAACGGTGGCCCGTTATCATCCTCTTTCATCTCTTCTGGCATCTTGTGCCACCGCGTTTTTTCGGCAGGCGCACGCACCAGCGTAACAAACCCGGTGGCGTTGTCTTTCCCGCTTGCCTGCACCGAGAAATCTGCGCTTTGGAAACGCCATCCTTCTTCAACGTTCATAATCACCTCGCGTATAACAATCGCTTAAACTCGGACGCTTCACTCGCTGGCGCTCGTTTCGCGCCGGTTAAGCGAAGCGTTAGGCTTCATGCTGCGTTGCCTTCGCAATCGCAGCCCTCAATTCCTTGTGCGCGTCGCTTTGTATGCTCAACGCGTTCACCTTCATCGCCGCATCGAGCAATTCCGGCGCAGCAGCAATCAACGCGAGCGGAGCCCAGTGCGTCGGATTGGCATGGATGTACGGCCAAACAAACCGCTTAGGGTTTGCAAACCCATCCGGCTGCCCATAGTATCCATCAGCAATCTTGCCGTTCCTGCCGCGTAGCAAGATGCGTGTGCCGTCTGTGGGTGCGGTCTCAATCGGCTGCCATTTCATTTGTTTGCCTCGCTACGTCTAGGTACATCCTCCCACCGACCCGGCGCCACCTGCGCCCGGATCGTCGCGGACTCCCCAGGCTGCGCCGTGTAGTACGGCATCGCCTCGCCGCGCACAATCCATTCGCTCTGCTCGCCGGTCTCCACGTCGCGGACTATCACGATCTCCTCGCTCCCGCTGGCAATCCGATATTCTGCACTGCTGCGGTCGTGCCATTCCGCCCACCCTTCTGCCGCATCGGCGGGGTCAGTCGCCGGGATCGTCGCGCCGTCTTCCTGCTCCTGGCCCAGGTCCGGGCACCAAACAACGTATTTCCTCATCTCTCACCTCCCGCGCCCAACTGGCGCATCAACCCGGACCCGCTGAAGCGGGCCGGTTATGCTGGTCGTTAGGCGTCTCAATGCGCGCCCACCATCCGCCCCATTCTTTTGGGGTCAGGCGGTCTGCGTGCAAGTGTTCGTCAGGCTTGCAGCACTTCAGATTGCGCGGCATGTAGGCGTTCGGCTCGCTGCCTTGCAGTCTCGGCGCTCGCACGTTGGTGTAGCCAACAAACAGCACTTGTTCGCGCATTTGGCCGCGAAAGTCCCAGCGGTGTCGGTATAGGCCAACCTCGGTCGGTAACTTTGCTGTGTATTCGCCGGCATGGCCGTCTCGCGGCATGATCGCCATGATTACCCAGCCGTCCGCCAGG
>CAYNYL010000034.1:0-2035 GCA_964401485.1 uncultured Gammaproteobacteria bacterium | reverse complement strand
CAGCCGAGCCGAGAATGGAAGCCATGGTTTCGAATCATCGGAGCGGGAGCCCCGACGATAAAGGATGTTCAGGTGGTCACGGCTGAGTTCTACGGCTTCTCGATCAATGACCTTCGCTCGATCCGCAGGGATTTTCCGCTCGTTCGGGTGCGCCAGGTCGCAATGTATCTCGCGAAAACGCTCACGGAAAAATCAATGCCCGAGATTGGGCGCCGCTTCGGCGGCCGCGATCACACCACGATTCTGCACGCGGTGCGCCGAATCAAGGCGCTGATGGAAACCGACAGGGAGTTGGCCGACGAAGTGGCCGAGATCAAATATAGGTTGGAGTGTCTGTAATGCAGCTCCACGAAAAAATCGCGCGCGCGCGTAAATGCTACAAGGTGAGCAAGCCACGCTCCGCTCGCCGCTCGGAAGTCCATCGCGATCTTGTTTGGCTGATGGTCAAGCAACTCAAACGCGAGAACCGCCGGGAGCGCCGCCGATGAAGCGTCCCGAGCAGCAGATCCAGCGTCAGGTGTTCGCTCATATCCGAGCACGGGCATTCCCAGGCGTGTTCGCATTTTGCGTTCCAAACGGCGTGAATAGTTCTGCCCGGATCGGCGGCATCATGAAATCCATGGGCGTCGTCGCCGGCGTCCCTGACATCTGCATCATCCATCGCGCCACGTCGCATTTCCTCGAGCTCAAAGCCGGTCGCAACAAACCGACGCACCAGCAGAAGCACGTCATGGACATGCTGCAACTGGCTGGCGCGCGGGTCGCGGTCGCCTATTCGCTGGATGAAGCGCTCTACACCTTGGAGTGCTGGGGGATCATCAAGAGGGATCACGCCAGCCGCAACCAGATTTTGTCCACGGAAGATCAATCACGGGAGAATGCAGCATGAGCAACGTCGTTGCGATGAACGAACCTGCCGTTCCAGCGGCCATGACGCCAATGGATATGCTCAACCGAGCTGTTGCGCAGGGCGCCAATATCGAGGTTCTTGAAAAGCTGATGGGCCTGCAGGAGCGCTGGGAGGCTGGCCAGGCGCGTAAAGCATTCGACGAGGCCATGGCCGCGGCCAAGGCTGAAATCCCGGTGATCGCCAAGAACCGCACGGTTGACTTTACATCGCCTAAGGGCCGGACCCACTACAAGCACGAGGACATGGCCGAGATCGCGCGAACCGTGACGCCAATCCTTGCCAAGCATGGTCTGTCCTATCGCTATCGGACGTCGTCTGCGCCGAACGAGCCGGTGACCGTGACGTGCATCGTGTCGCATCGCGGCGGCCATGCGGAGGAAAACACCCTCGCTGCTGGCCGTGACGAATCGGGCAACAAGAACAGCATTCAGGCGATCGGATCAACGATCACCTACCTGCAACGTATGACGCTTAAGGCGGCTCTTGGCTTGGCGGCGTCTGACGACGATGACGGGGCATCCGCCGAGACGGCAGAGGTTGTTAGCCAGCAACAACTTGAAGCGCTGATCGAGCTTGCCGACGAGGTCGGCGCCGATAAGGCCGCGTTCTGCAAATACTTCAAGGTTTCGAGCCTCGCTGCCATCCCGGTCAAGGACTTTGACCGGGCCGTCGCCGCGCTCAACAAGAAGCGGAGCCAAGCATGACCGGGATTATCCAAGGGTCGCCTGAATGGTTCGCTTTGCGAGTCGGCAAGGTTACGGCGTCACGCGTTGCCGATGTGATTGCAAAGACCAAGACAGGCTGGGGTGCGTCGCGCGCAAACTACATGGCCGAGCTGATCGCCGAACGCCTGACCGGCGAGCCCGCCGAGAAGTATACCAACGCGGCAATGGCCTGGGGCACCGAGAAGGAGCCAGACGCGCGGGCGGCATATGAGTTCTTCCGCGACGCCCATGTCGTTGAGGTCGCGTTCATCAATCATCCGGTGATCGGGATGACAGGTGCATCGCCTGACGGCTTTGTCGGCGACCATGGCCTTGTCGAGATCAAGTGTCCGAACACGGCGACACATCTGGACACGCTTCTGTCGCAGTCGATTCCTGGCAAGTACGTCACGCAAATGCT
>CAYNYL010000033.1:0-2148 GCA_964401485.1 uncultured Gammaproteobacteria bacterium | reverse complement strand
GCCGGCTGCCTGATCGGGTGGGCGCTCGGGAGCCTGATGTGATGTTCGCCCCGCCTCGCCGGTCACTGTCGCTGCTGTTCGCGCTCGACAGGTCCGAGCCAATCGTCAGCCACTGGCGCGAGCACTGCCGCGAGCAACTGGCCGCGGTGACCGAGGGCATCGCCCAACGCTACGCACAAGAGCAGGCAATCGAGGCGTTCGAACCGTGGAATGAACGGCAACCGGCGCGGCCGTCTTAACGCGCCCAACTCTTGCAATGAAGGTCAACATGGGATTCACCGCAACCAAGCCCGCATCCTCGTTCTCGCCGCCTCCTGTCGGCATGCACGTCGCCCGCTGCTATCGCCTGATCGACCTCGGCACGCAGGCGAAGACGTACCAAGGTCAGCCCAAGGGCGAGGCCCGGAAGATCATGGCCGGCTTCGAGCTGCTCGGCGAGGAACGCATGGACGACGGCAAGCCGTACACCATCAGCCGTTCGTGGTTCCTGTCGATGCACGAGAAGGCGTCGCTTCGCCGCGACCTTGAGTCGTGGCGCGGCCGGAAGTTCACGGCCGAGGAAGAGGCCGGCTTCGACGTGTCGCGCCTGCTCGGCGCTTACTGCATGCTCAACCTCACCGAGGGCGTCGGGGCCGATGGCGAGGTGCGGGTGAACATTGCCAGCATCAACCCGCTGCCCAAGGGCATGCCGAAGCCCGCCGGCATCAACAAGGACACGATCTTTGACGCCGACGACCCGGACATGTCGTTGTTCGAGTCCTTCAGCGAGAAGCTGAAGGAGACGATCAAGACCTGCCGCGAATGGCGCATCAAGGCCAGCGGCTCGCGTCCGTCCACGACCGCCGCCAAGACGCCGGCCACGGCCACGGTGGACGAGGACGAAGAAATCCCGTTCTGAGCATGGGCCGCAAACGCGATCAGTGCGTCATGGCGATTGCCTGGGGAACGATGCTGCGCGAGCTGATGGCCGGGCCGACGACCGCGCTTGAACTGGTCGCCGCGACCGGCCTTCAGCACGATACGGTCCTCGGCTACATCCGCGTTCTGCGCCGCATGCGCGTTGTACGCGTCGCTTCGTGGGACGCGGACACGCGCGGTCGGCGAGGTGTCGCGGCATACGCGCTCGGGGACGGCCCCGACGCCCGCCGAGCGCCGATGGCGCCCATCGACATCAAGCGCGCTTACCGCAAGCGCTGCGCACAGCGCGCAGCAGACCGCGCCCTTGGAGGAATCGCCGCATGACCGCGCTTGAAGCGTCGTCTGTGCGCGTTCGCACGATGGCCGATGGCACTCTGCGTGCAGAGTTGGACTTCGAGCCAGTGCACGCTGCTGCCGCATTCCGGTTGCTCGGCTCGCCTGGGCAGCCGGTCGCGGTGGCTGCGCTCAAGACCGCGGCGCAGCGCGAGGCCGAAGCGAAGCCAGAGAAGCCAGCCAAGAAGGGCGGCGTGTGGTCGCAGTGGCTGGCGATCCGATGCAGCGAGCCGGAGTTTCAGGACTGGCTGGCCGCCGGGTGGCCTTCGCTGTGGGCCAAGTGCGGCGACCCGGCCGAAACGGTCCGCCGCGTCTGCGACGTTGCCAGCCGCGCAGACATCGACAACGACCCCGAGGCCCTGGCGCGCTTTCAAGAGCGCATCCGTGGGCCATGGAGCAAGCACTACGGGAGCACGCAAGCATGACAAGTCTCTATGTGCTGTCGCACGAATACCGCACGCTCGCCATGCGGCTTGCCGACACCGACCTTGACGATCAGACCATCGCCGACACGCTGGAAGCCGAAGCCGGTGATCTGGAAGCCAAGTGCACCGCTACGGCGATGGTGTGCCGGAACATCGAAGCCACGGCAGCCGCGATCAAGGAAGCCGAAGGCGAAATGAAGCGCCGCCGCGAGGCGATGGAACGCAGGGCCGAAGCACTCAGGCGCTACCTGCTGGAAAGCATGCTGCACGCGGGAATCCGGCGAGTGGATCACCCGATGTTGTCGCTTGCCGTCAAGGGCAAGGCCGCGAGCGTGCAGATCATCGACGAGGCGCAAGTGCCGGCGGAATTCTTCGATCAGCCGCCGACCCCGCCGCCGAAGTTGAGCAAGAGCCGGATTGCCGCCGCTATCAAAGCCGGCCGCGATGTGCCTGGCGCGAAGTTGGGCGATGA
>CAYNYL010000032.1:0-2784 GCA_964401485.1 uncultured Gammaproteobacteria bacterium | reverse complement strand
GGGTCGATGCCGTGACCCCCATGCGCGCCCACTCGATCACCTGCGGGTGCTGTGCTGTGCCGCGGACGGAATTGGCGGCGAGGATCGCCCACAGCGCCCCGGCCGCCTCGTGGTCGTCCGTTCCGACCCCGGGCGTGACGCGCAGCGAGTCGACCATCGCCACGAGTGCCGGATCGGCGCTGGCCCGTGGATCGGCAGGCTCGGGGTTGCCCTGCCCGGCGTCAGCCGGGACCGCACCCGCCGGCGGTTGGGCGGAGTCCGCCTGTGATTCTCTGGAGGTAGCGGGTGTAGTTTCTTTCCCTTCCCTTCCCTTCCCTTCAGGCGCGAGCGTTCGGCGAACGTTCGGCGACTTCCCACTTGTTGGAACCGGCTTCGGCGGCAGTTTCGACTTGCGCGGATGGTCAACGCGCTGGTGCTTCAGGAAGGTCGGAATCTGCAAATATTCCGTGCCATCAACGACATACAACTCGATAAGCCCGACTCGCGACAATTCGTCGAGTCCTCCGCGAATGTTCGGCGAATCTGCCGGGAATATCTGCATCTTGATCCGGCGCTCGGAACACACCATGCGCCCCTCGTCGTCGGCGAAATTCCACAGGCCGATGAACAGGAGGCGAATCCAGAAGTCCATTTCGACGACGCGCTCGTCGGTCCAGAACTCCGGCTTGATCGTGCGGATGCGTGCCATTATTCAGCCCTCGAAAAATCCTCGCGCGCCCAGCCCCCGCCATCCCTGGCGGCGCGGGCGGTGACGGCGAGGAAGCGAAACGGGTAGAGGCCGGCCGCGACCTTGATCTTGACCCGCGCGTCGTCGTGCCAGAACCCCTTGACCTCGTGGCACTCCAGCACGCCGTCGGCCGCGAGCACGGCGAAATCCGGGGTGTAGAACGTGGCGTCCGCGAGCCTGAGCTTCAGCCCCTCGAATCGGTGCCAGAGGATCTCGCCGGCCGCCTGCAGCGCCGCGAGATGCGCCGCATAGCGCGCCTCGGTGCGGTTGAGGGCGCCGGGCTTGAGTCGCCCGAGGGCGAGGATGCGAGCGGGCTGCCTCACCTGCGCCACCATCCGCCGACGAGTCGTGCGCGCACGTTGACGGCGACCCTGACGACGGCCTCCGCGTCCTGGACGGAGCGCTGCGCCGCCTCGAAATCGGCCAGCACGCGCGTCAGGCGGGCGAATGCGGCGCTTTCTGCCTCACGTGCGGCGGTCACCCTTGCCTCGAGGCGAGCGAGCCTGTCGCGGGCCTTGTAGAGGCGCTTCTGCGCGCGCTCGGCGTTGATTTTCGGCCCCGGCTTGGCGTCGTCCTCCATGCGGTGCGCGCGGCTGGGCGTTGGGGTCGCCTCAGGAGGGCGGCCGAGAAACGCGGCGAGCTCCGGGGCGATGCTCATGCCGGCTCCAGCAGCGACAGCCGGAAGGTAGCGAAATCGCCGTCGCGCTCATACTCGACGAGCGCCTCGCCGAGCTTGCCGTTCACCTCGACCACGCGGGCGCGGTTGCCCGCGGGCGTGAGGACC
This sequence comes from uncultured Gammaproteobacteria bacterium, assembly GCA_964401485.1. GTDB lineage: Bacteria > Patescibacteriota > Patescibacteriia > UBA9934 > UBA9934 > CAYFMS01. The sequence goes on along the minus strand of CAYNYL010000032.1, from coordinate 1,273 downwards.
GCGGCGCCCACGTCAGGGCTCCACGCTGGCGAGTCGTGCGGAGAGTCGGTGGAGCGCACAGTCGAGGTCCTCCAGGAAATTGCGCGAGGGGAACGGCCACGAGTAATGCCCGACCGGGAGTGCGTCGGGCGGGAGGGCGAATCGGCGCTTGGCGGCGCTCGACCGGAACACGAGGCGCCGGCCGGGCTCGACCCAGTAGACCTCGCACTCGATCAGCGTCGAGAGCGACGCGGCGAAGGCCGCGCGCAGTCTCGAGCGCTCCTCTGGCGAAAGCGGGGCTGGAGCGGTCAGCATGGATCGCCACTCACCGCGCAATCCCCACGCCGGAGACGCCGCCGAAAAAATGCACGCGCTGCACCGCGGCGCTCGAAAATTCCGGGCACCCAACAGGGTTGAGCTGCAGGTGATGCCCGCAGAGCACCTTGCCACGCGCCGTCACTCGCATGTGGCGGCACTTCTCGCACCGTGGCGTTGCGCGCTCCTCCTCGGTGTTCGCCGGAGGGCGCCCGGGCTTGGACCTGCCGTAGCCGGATTTCATTAGGCATCCCAAAGCGAGTTCAGCAGGCGCTGAAAACTCAGCAATCGCGGCCCGCGCCAGCCCCATGCGCGATAGACGATGTGCCATGGCACCGCGCGATGCGGGCGCGTGTATCCGATCACCGACGCCACCGCGCTCGCGATAGGAGTCGCGGGGAATGACCGGTCCTCGCGCCGGGGCATGGCGCCGCCACTCACTCTTCCGTAGCCCGACTCACCCACGCCGGTAGTCCTCGCAGCGGTGGCGCAGCTCGGCCAGGTGCGCGAATCCCCGGGGCTCGCAGCGATGCCCCTGCCGACGCCCGCAGGAGGCGCAGGACACGCGATCGTCGGGCCAGTCGGCCCAGCCCTCGGGCGCGCTTGCGGAAGCTACGCGGGGCGGCTCCTCGCGGGCGGGGCGGGGCATCACGCCGCCTCCCACACCGCGCAGCCCTCGCGCTCGTCTGCCGTGCGGCGCACCCGGCCGGCGGTCTCCAGCTCCTTCAGCCTGCGCGCGACCGCATGGCGCTCGAGCCCGCAGCGCTCGGCGATCTCGCGGTAGGTGCCCGGCGATGCCAGCGCGTCGAGGATCAGGGCCGCATGCCCGGCGGCAAACTGGCGCGCGTTCCTTGCGGCGCGGTGGCTCGTGAGCGGGTCGCGCGTGCGGGCTCGCGGCGGGTCGAGGGTGAGCGTCATTTGCTGCATGCGCCCTCCGGCCAGTAGGTGCGGCGCCATCGCGGGAAGCGGATCGCGAACG
>CAYNYL010000031.1:0-3553 GCA_964401485.1 uncultured Gammaproteobacteria bacterium | reverse complement strand
GGCTCGACCCGCTCGCCGTGCCCGAGTGCGACCACCGGCCGCGACGCGGGGAGCGCCGCGAGGATGACCGCGCGGGCGTCGGCCGAGGTCTTCGCGAGCAGGGCCCGGAGGTCCGCCGTGACGACCTTGCCGGCCTGCTCGGCCGCCCGAACCTCGTCGTCGACCTGACGCCGATTGCGCTCGGCTTCGAGGGCCTCGACGCGCGCGGACATGGAAACCGCGCCGGCCTGGAGCGCGTCGCGCTCGGTCCGGATGGTGTCAAGCGCCTGACGCGCGAGCATCAGGGCATCATGCTCGCCGCGCGACAGCGTGACGACGTCTTCCGGCTTCGGGGTGCCGGTCCCCTGATTCCCCGCCATGGGGCCTCCTGTGGGGCTCGTCGCCCCGGCTGCGGCCCGTGCAAGGGCCAGTGAGTCGATTCGGTCCTGCCGCGGCGTCGGCGTCAGGCTGACGGAGTGCAGACCGCGCCCCATCGCTTCGCCCGTCGCCGGGTCGTGGAGTGTGCCGACGATGGTCGGCGAGAAGTAAAGCAGGCCCGGCTGCGACTGCAGAAGCGCGACCCCGGCGGGCGTCCACTCGGGCACGCCGAAGAGGCCGACCCCGGGCCGGTGCTCCAATCCGACGATGCGCCCGTACAGCGGCACGTCGGCATGGTCGCGCCCGGACGCCTGCGCCGAATAGAGCGCGTGCCCGTGGTCGATGGGGAGCGAGTATCCGGCGCGCTGCGCCGCCGCCACCATCGCCGCGAGCATCTCGTCCGTGACCGTCAGGAGCGCCTCGCCGGTGTAGGCATCGTGGAGAGGCCCGACGCGCATCAGTTGCGCCGTCCGACCCCGCACGAGGCCATCGGCCGCCGGGGCATGCACCGGGGCAAGCTCGCAGAGCACTGCCGACAGCGCCACCGCCGCCGGCTCGTAGGTCGTCCGTTCCTCGACGCGCTGCGGGGCGCCGAGGATGAGCCCATCCGCACCGCGCTCGTAGTCGAAGCGGTAGTACACGTCGCCGGCCTCGACGCCGCACAACTCGGCGACGAACTGCGACCCGGTCACCGTGTCCTCTTCGAGCTTGACCCACGCCTGCGACGCGACATCGGGCGCCAACCCGGCCATGAGCGCCGCGGACGCCGTGCGCTTCAGCTCGTCGAGGAAGTCGCCGAGCCCCTGCCCGTCGGCCGTGGGGATGGTCATAGACATGATCGTCTCTCCGTCTTCATCAGGTCACCTCGGGCATCGCCGGTGCCGGCGCCGTCGTAATGTCCTGCGCGGCCTCGGGCTGCGGCACTTCGAGCGCCCGGCCCACGGCATCTTGCAGCTCGCGAGTCATCGGCAGGATGCGAGATGCGACGAGTCCGGGCAGGGCTGCGAGGTGCTTCAAGAAGACTTCGGACGAGAGGCCATCGAACCGGAACCGGGGCAAGAGTGCAGCCGGCACCTCGCCGAACGCCCACTGAATCGCCCGGGGGATGTAGTCAGCGGAGAGCGAGTCGGCGAGCCATTCGAGAACACCCTGCGCTGCGAGTCGGGACGCTTCGAGCTGCGTCTCGGATGCCGAGTAGGACCCGCCGGCGTTGGCCGACCCGAGCATCAGGTACTGCTGCATCAGGACTTCCATGATGCGTCGGCTCGTCGCGTCGATGCTGGCCTCGATGCGCGACAGGTCGAACTCGCCGCCGTAGGTCGACAGGGTCCACCCGGACGGCGGGACGAGAAATGCTTGGTCGCCAGACGCAATTTTCGAGAGCGCATCTTCCAGGGCGTCCGCATCCTCGACCGCCGCTGCGCCCTTGCGCGCCTCGTCTTCCGGCGAGATGGACGCGACCGGGGTCGGGATGGCCCAGCGCTGCGCCGCCACGATGCGAAGGGCGGAAAGAATCTGGTAGTCGGCCGCGAGCGGCTCCATCGGCCGGAGGTAACCCATGCCTGAGGCGTCGGTGCGCCCCTCTGGCCGCCACGTCAGACGGAGCATCGTCCCTGCCGGGAGGGTGATGGACCCGGTGGCCATGTCGCGGGGTTGCTGTACCGCGCCGGCGAATCGGTCGCGCTCGTCCCACAGCCACCATGCGACCGACGCTTGGTCGCGGTACTCCGGGACCGTGTACCACCGGCCGCCGGACTCGACGCAGACCAACTCATGCACGGAGAACCCGTACTCGACCGCGCCGAGGAGCTCGCCGAAGAGCACCGGCCACCGAACGCCGACCGGCGAGACCGTGCCGACGCCAAGGCACTCGCGGATGTGCTGTGCGTACTCCTCGGCCTGCGGCGAGTCGTCTGCCGCTTCGACCGATGGCGTCGCGAGCCGCATCGTGTTCGCCCACAGGCTACTCGTCAGGTAGACCGGCGCCGTCACCTTGGCCGCGCGGAAAAGTCGCATCCTCTCGGGGTGCGCCCGGCGCTTGCTCGTCGGCTCGTAGACCGCGCCGACGCCCGAGACCAACCCGCCGCCGACCCCGCGCGCAGTCTCCGGACGCACGTCGACCGATTGAAGCGCCTCAGCGCGGGTCCGGTCGACTCGTGAGCCGTAGAGCATGGCCCACGGTAGCGCATCGTGCGAGACTGCGCAACCGACTGCGCAGGGCTACGCCTCGCCCCTCGCCATGCGTGCCCCAAGTTCGCGCGCCCACTTCGGGCCGGTCTGCGTCGCGTGGCAATACCGCGCTCGGTCGCGGCGTGCAGCGTCCTCGTCGGCGAGGCGCGTGTACTCCTGCCCCGCGGGCGGCTCGTCCTCTCGGCCGATATGTTGACAGAGCCGCAGCAAAACGGCGTCGATGTCCGGTTTCGGCTCGATGCGCAGGCACCCGCCGCGGCCCGGGGTCGCCGTCGCAGTGACGAGGCCGAGCGCGACGAGTTCGCGGGCCGCGCGGTGGATCGTGCGCTCGCACAGTGCCAGCCAAATGGCGATGTTGCACGCCGTGTCAGAGACGCCGTCATGGTCGACGACCAACGACAACAGCGCCCGCGCCCCGCCGGACATGCGGGCGTGCGCGATGAGGGTATGGCGGTCAGTCACTTGCGCCCCCTCGCCATCTCTTCGGCCGCCCGCATGGCGGCAGCGCGAGATTTCACAAACCATGCGTCAGCGGAGCATCGCCCGCGCCGACGGTACAGCACGACGACACCGCCCTCACAGTGCACGAAAAATTGGCCGCCGCGCCTGTGCCACTGCTCGCCACCGACGAAGCGCGTGCGGCACCACTTTTTCGCCCTCTTTGCCCGCCCGCGGCGGGTGTTGCGCTTGTTCTTCATGGCCCCTCCACCATGACCGCGCCGACCCCATCGCACTCGTCGCACCCCGGGGTCTCGTACCGACGGACACACGGGCACAACTCGGCCTTGCGTGCCCGGAGCCGCTCGACCTCGTCGAGCAGCTCGGGCAGGGCCTCGCGGGCGGCGGCGATGAAGGCGGCGTCGTTTGTGTTGCCGTCATACCTGGACACCGTCGCAATGTGCCCCGCGTCCATAAATCCACCGCGATTTGCGGATGAGCGGACATCCGGTCGGATGTCGTCGTAGTATGCCCACGGCCCGGGCGTCGCCGCCGCGAGCAGCGCCCG
>CAYNYL010000030.1:0-3573 GCA_964401485.1 uncultured Gammaproteobacteria bacterium | reverse complement strand
CGGCCGGCTACGACGGTGGTGAAACGAATTACTGTGCGTTTGTTGCGCCGTATGTTGACCTAAAACCAAGCCTTGCAACGGTACAAGGATACAGTGTTCCAGCGCCTGGCGGATCGAGCGACTTTGAGGTGCCGATTCCTCGAGGTATGGATTGGAGAGATATTGGAGATATTGCCTGTCTTGACCAAAAAGATGGTTCTGGATCAAGCGGTTTCGCAAGCTGCGTTACTGCTAATGATGGAGCGTTTGCCTGTCCTCCGGGTCACTACGCACTAGTAGGCGATCAACATAAGTTCTCGGATGGTGCGAACGATACATTCTCACGCGTTTGTGCCAAGGGTCAGTCAGATCAGGAGCAGGACTGTGCGGTCGTTTGTGTGCCGATTGGTGCTGTTGTACCAGAGACGGGAGAGAGTTGTTTTGATGCATTTGTCGCGAACAGCGGATATACGGATGATTCTCACGTGTTCCAAAAATCAGTTCCGAGCTCGGTTGATATCAATGGTTCAGAATCGGGTAACGGAGCGATCTCTTGGGGGACCCGCGTATTCTTCTATGGCTTTAACAATTCGCGGTTAGCTGCTCAAAATTACGATGAGGTAGCTCTTAACGTCCAACGCTGTGTCGCGAAGGGTGTTGAGGTAAATCCGGCAATGAACAGTCAGGAGTTCTCAAGCGTAACACTTTCTCGCGCCGATGGTAACTTTGCAGACCGAGGTTGGTACGGTTACTATCAGGAAGATATCCAGGGAGATTACTATCTCGGCTGTAAGGAGGTGGTGACGGTTGACGATGGAAGTGGTGACGGACCTGCTCCGCGGACGAATCGGCTCCTTCATCAAGCGACAAATTACACGCTCAGGGCTGAAAACAACCCGGATGCGATTGGGGATGCGATTGATCGGTTCAAATATTCGATCACGACCAAATCATATCCATTCGGAGCTTCTGAGCCGATTAGTGCTATAGCGCAACTTCTTGACATTACGCCGTCAAAGGTAGCGTCTTGTCGAGGAACGTCGGGTGAAGGTATCGGAGTCTATCGTGCACCAGAGAACATTACGGATTGCGGAGATTTTGCCGCAACGACGGATTCTGGAAATATTCAAAGTCCTCAGGCACGTGCATTTGTCGACTTCTTCTTTAGACCTTACTTACCGGCCACTTCGTCAGTTCCGGGTCGAGTACCAAGGTTTGAATTCAGTCTTGAGAACATATTCGGTGTTGGGGGACGGTCGAGTTCAGGACCTGGTGGTCGAACGTGCGTTGGTGAGATTTGCGGAGGGGATATTAGTGGATCGGCACAAACCGTAACACGCGCGCAATCGGTCGCAGCCATCAAGCAACTATTTGCGGTGGGCTTAGGAGGAAGCGTTATAAGTGACGGAGTTACTTTGGGCGCTGGGGCGTATCGATTGTTTGCGGCTGGAGACACGGGAATACTTGGGTCCGTATCTGTTTCAAATCAGAATGCGTATCGTTGGGATCAGCGTGAAGATGATGGAAAGCCACCGAAAGTTTGGTCGGTTGATACGACGAATTGCCATGGAACACTTTGCGAGGAGGGGAACCTTAACGCGCTTACAGTCAACCAGAAAGACTTTGGAACGCTTACGGGGTCACGTGGATTCTTCCGAGCGAACCTCAAGTTCTTCATGGGCGCGGATAAAGATCAGCTTCCAATCCGACGGGTCATCGTCGATTGGGCGGATGGTAGCGATATGAATGGCTCGCCAACGAGTGACAACTATTTCAAGAACCACCGTGGACTTGTCGAGGATTCGACGACACAGTCGAAGTGTTCAACCGGCGCTGAGTGGGGAATGACGAGTGAGAGTTGCGATCCGAACTTCATGAACTACTCACACGTTTACACCTGTAGTGAGGAGCAGTTGCAAGAAGTGGGCGGTCTAGAGGTTTGTGTGCCGGGGCAGGTTTATCCAAACGGCTGCAGGCGAGGAAACTCGTGTGTGTATACTCCGCGTGTGCACATTCGGGATAACTGGGGTTGGTGCGCTTCGAGCGCATCGCCGACGGGTGGGTTGTGGGATGGCGAGGGGTTGGGGTCGATTGATGCTAACAATGAGTGCGCTTACCAAAGTGAGACAAATGCATGGATCTACTACGATGGGGAAATCGTTGTAACGCCATAATTCAAACACTGAGGCTATAAAGCCTCAGTGTTTCGTTGTATGGCCTTATTTGACGGTGATTGCTATTTGCCCTCGTCTTTCATCTATTTTCCAGGCTCTTTGTATATACGGCTTGACTCGCTCTGGGTCTTCTATGTTTGCCACCTTCTGTGATAGCGAGAAGGCTCCGCCGTCTTCCGAAAGAATAAGGTCACCAAAATGGAGAGAAAAGCCTATTTCGGTTCGATTTGTGATTTTTGTGGCGACGCCATTGTAAACTATCTCATCTCCAGGGCGTAGATGCAGAATCTTCATTTTGAGCGAAGCTGGCAAAGTTTTTTGTTCAAAAAGTAAGTGACGAGTGTAAGCGAATACAACGTAAATAAAAAAGAACGGGAGACACACGAGAAGAATCAAAATCGAGACTAGTTTATCGGTGAGTAGCTTCATAGTTATATTTGGATATGCGAACGCCCTAGGGGTTGGACCTAGGGCGTTACGTGACACGGGTCGATCAGTTGTCGAAGGTGCAGGTGAAGATGTCGTTGCGGTCGCAGTCGCACGTCTTCTCGAACTCGAGACCAGCGTCTGAGATTTTGAGGGTTCCCTCAACGATCTCGTTCGCGTAGATCTCGTCCACCATAACGGCATCGGTGCCGTCGAAGTCGAGGCGGACCTCGTGTCCGACGTTCATGAACAACTGGTAGCCGTTCTCGATGCCGACGCCCTCGTCACCGTTGTAGGTGGTGAAGGATCGACGGTCGTCGGGATCGTTGACCGCGACGGATCGACAGTCGATGAGCGTCCAGTCGGCGCCGTCGTCCTGGAACCAGGCGGGGTTGCCCGTGACGTTGAGCTCCATGTGCTCGCCGGGGGCGAGGTTCAGGGTCATCGTCGGCATGACTACCCATCCAGGGCTCAGGTCGGTTCGGTGCTTCCCACCGCGGATGTTGACCGCGATCGGGACGTTGGCCGGGACCGGGACTTCCACGCCGGTCGGGATGATGATCGGACTGCGCTCGGCGGCCTGGCCGGCGAACTCGCAGTTCTCGTCCTGGACTTCCCCAACCGGGCCGTCCTGGAACTCGAGGAACATGGTCACGAACGCCGTGGCGTTCGAGTCCGTGTCCGAATCGGTCTCGCTGGTGTCGATGTCTTCCGTGTCGTTGTTGTGGCTGTCGTCCCGGATGCCCGAGGGGCATCCGGCGAGGCCGAGAGAAAAGAGCGCGGTGACCACGAAGGTCGTAGCGATGCGGAACATGGGACCTCCACGTGGCCAAGCCACGGAAATTGGAAAGAATTCCTACTCACATAATACTGAAAATTGGCGAAGTTGTCAACCAAATGTATGTAAGAGCTATAGTTAATTTTGTAACTGTCACATCGGGAGTGCGATTGTGCGAAAAATACCCTTTTGGAGTACTATAGACAATCATAATCC
>CAYNYL010000029.1:0-3693 GCA_964401485.1 uncultured Gammaproteobacteria bacterium | reverse complement strand
GGAGTGCGATTGTGCGAAAAATACCCTTTTGGAGTACTATAGACAATCATAATCCCAGAGGAGCCTATGCTACACATCGAACACTTGAGTAAAACATACGGAACAACGCCGGTACTGGCGGATGTTTCGTTCATCGTGGGTGCTGGTCAGAAGGTGGCCCTCGTTGGATACAATGGAACTGGTAAGTCAACGATTCTGAAGATCGTGGCAGGCCAAGTCCAAGCCGACGGCGGGTCAGTTCGCGTTTCTCCCGGGACTCGCATTGGTTATCTCTCCCAAGAGGTGATCGTTGAGGGAGCTTCTTCTGTTCGTGACTACCTGCGAGAGAAGACGGGGATCGCTGAGCTCGAGAGGGTGATGCAGGCGAGCGAAGGGACGCTCGATAATAGCGACTCGCGAAGAAGGTACGACGACGCTCTTTCGCTCTACGAGCGGATGGAGGGTTACACCTTCGACTATCGCGCCGAGACTCTCCTTGCAGGGTTTGGGCTCGAGACGGTTTCGCTAGACCGTTCGGTTGCGGAGCTGAGTGGAGGGCAGAAAACGAAGATCGGGATAACGGCGCTTCTCCTGCAGGAAAACGACATACTCCTGCTAGACGAACCGACGAATAATCTCGATCTGCCTGCTCTGATCTGGCTCGAAGATTATCTTCGAAGGTTGAAAGTCACGCTCTTGTTCGTCTCCCACGACCGGCGCTTTATCGATCGGATAGCCGAAAAGGTTGTCGAGATCGATTGGCGGGAGCGAACGGCGACAATGATGGCGGGGACCTACTCGGACTATTTGGCCGAGATGGCACGCCGCAAGGAGAGTCAGCGTCAAGCGTACGAGAAGCAGCAAGAAGAGATTCAACGTCTTACCGAACGGTCTACCGCAATACGCGCGAAGGCGGAAGGCGGGGCGAAGATGGTCGACGACGACAAATTCCGTCAAGGGTTCATGCGTGACAAGGCCTCGAAGTCGGCAAAAGGGGCTAAAGTCATCGAAAAGCGCATTGAGCAGATGGATAAGGTTGAGAAACCATTCGACCGTGATCCGCTCTACATTGAAGTTGGCTCGGACGTTGGGGCTGGTAATCGGGATATTGAGATTTCCGGACTTGTAGCCGGATACGATTCGTTTACGATTGGCCCCATTGATCTGCGGCTCGAGTTCGGTTCAAGAGTCGGGATTCTTGGGTTGAACGGAAGTGGAAAATCAACGCTCCTTCGAGCGATCGAAGGAGGGGTAGCTCGTCGTTCCGGTTCTGTCGCTGTCGGTAAAAACGTTAGGATTGGAAATATGATGCAGGAGCACGAAACGCTCGATCGCGAGCTGTCCCCGCTTCAGCATCTTGTAGAAAAGGTCGGTGTCGACCTTACGGAGGCTCACTGGCTCCTCGCGCGGTTTGGTGTCTCGCAAGATTCGGTCAAGCGGACGATGCGCGAGTTGAGCCCTGGGGGCCGTGCTCGAATGCTGATCGCGCAATTCTCCGCCGAGCGCAAGAACGTGCTTTTACTTGACGAGCCGACGAACCATCTCGACCTCGAGGCGATCGAGGCGCTCGAAGAGGCTCTCGCGACGTTCGGGGGAACGCTCGTAGTCGTATCGCACGATCGGACGTTTATCGAGCGCGCGAAGCTCGATGTGATCTACGAGATGATCGATGGGCGACTTCGAAGACTTGAAGACTATACCGCGTACATTGCGAGGTCGGAGGATCGAGCAAGGCGACTCTCAAGACTCGTCTAATCCTGGGCCGTGAACCGTTTGACGGTACGGCCCTTGTTTATTTTGTGCTATAATTTAAGCGTATGATCACCCGAATTTTGCGTTACCGATTTTTTCTTCCTGCGCTATTTGTGATCGCGCTTGGCGTGGCGGTTGGATTTTATATCGCGCGCGCCGCCGATGGAGAAGTGATTTCGTATCAAAAAACGGCAGAGGGCGTAAACGGCTTTGGTTCTGAGCTTGATGCTGGAGACTATTTTGGATTAGCGGTTTCATCGATCGGTGATTTGAATGGGAATGGGGTGACCGATCTTGCCGTGGGAAGCCCGGGAGATGACGATGGGGATGGGGGGAACGGCGCTGTGTACATCCTCTTTCTTGATTCCGATGGAACGCTTGATACGAGTACAACGGGCGGCGCCCCAGCTAGTGGGTATCAAAAGATTTCCGATACGGCGGGCGACTTTGATGCTACCTTCGGTTCCGGCATGCAATTTGGATCGGCTATTGCAGCACTTGGGGACCTAAATAGTGACGGTGTTGAGGATATTGCTGTCGGTTCGCCTGCTTGGTTTGGAGAAGGTATCGTGCATATCCTGTTCCTAGAAACGAGCGGAGTTGTAAGTAATGACGGCATGTGTGGCTGTGGGTACGTGCAAATTGCAGATACCGAAATTGGTTTAGGAATTTTTGATTCGGGTGATGCGTTCGGTTCGGACATTGGCGTTGGGGATGTAAATAACAACGGCGTAGTTGATTTATTAATTGGAGCGCCTGGTGATGACACGGACGGTACGGATCGTGGTGCCGTTTATGTCGCTTTCTTGAATACGGCGGGCTCCGTTGTTTCTGCAACTGTTATTGATTCAAATGATCTCTCAACCCCACTGGAAGATTCGGATGCGTTTGGGACGTCGGTGAGTGCAATCGGCGATCTAAATTCCCTTGGAGCGGTTGATTTTGCTGTGGGTGCAGTGGGGGATGATGATGGTGGTAGTGGTCGTGGAGCCGTCTATATTTTATTCATGAATACAAACGGGACTGTTGCCTCTAATGGAAAGATTTCTGATACCGCAGGTGAGTTTACGGCAACGCTGGATAACTTTGATCAGTTCGGGATTAGTGTCGCTAATCTTGGGGATATAAATAGCGACGGCGTGGTTGAGTTGGCCGTCGGTGCAAATAGCGATGGAGATGGCGGAAGCTCTCGTGGGGCAGTGTACATCTTGTTCATGGATGTAGATGGAACTCTCGACGCCTCTGCCGGGGCCTCTGGTGACGGGTATACAAAAATTTCTTCCACGGCAACAAACTTCACTACAGCCCTGGATGACGATGATTTTTTTGGAGTGTCTGTCTCGAGTCTCGGGGATTTGGATGGAGACGGTAATCGTGATCTTGTTGCTGGCGCTAATGCGGATGATGATGGAGGTCCGCAGCAGGGTGCCATCTACACCCTCTTCCTCGAGGGAGGCGACGGAACGTCGCCTACCGCCGGCGGAGGCGGCGCCATCACGGCGACTCCATCCTTCTTCACGATGGATCTTTCTTGGACCGCAGCAACGGATAACGTGACTTCCGCTGGTAACCTTGTTTACAAGGTCTACCAAGCGGCCGCAGGCGCCGACCTAGATTCCGTTGCAGACATCGAAGCAAACGGAACGCTTGTCTCTACACAAACCGGGGGAGACGTAACGTATACGCTTGTTAACCTCCAACCAAATACGACCTACACCTACAACGTCATTGTGTCTGACGAAGCGGACAACAAGACCGCGTACACACAAGGCTCAACCGCAACGCTTTATCCGTCTCAAGCTCCAACCGTTCACATTGAACGACCTTACTTCAATATCCGTGGAGACGAATGTACCTGGGACCGCAACATCGTTCTTGAGGTCGGAGGAAAGAACATTCAATCTGTTATTGTCGCAGACAATGCCCAATTCCTTAACGCTTCTTGGCAGTCCTTCAAGGCGA
>CAYNYL010000028.1:0-3864 GCA_964401485.1 uncultured Gammaproteobacteria bacterium | reverse complement strand
GGTGGTGGTGCCACCGGCACCGTTCTTTTCAACGATCTGGACGGTTGCGGCCATGGCTGTCCTTCAGGGAAAAGCGTGGCCGCACATGGTCGGCCAGTTGGTTGCTTGCGGTTGGCGTCAGCCCTTCGTGGCGCGCTTGCGCGCGGCGTCCTTGTTTTCCGGTGCAGTCGCAGCCGCGCGCGCGTCGCCAAGCAGCGCCGCCCAGCCTTCGCTCACGGCCAGATCGGCGCACTCGTCGGTCGTCTCGACCTCGCCGGGCTCGAACTCTTGGACGGTGTGGCCACCGTGGGCGAACTTGAACGGCTGAAGAACTGTGATTCGCGGCATGGCGCACCTCGCGCGCGGTTGCACTGAAAAAACAGCGCGGGCGCCTTGTGGCGCCCGCGCAAGCGGCCACGAATGGCCGCAGGAGACGCGCCAAGTGGATCAGGACGCGGCGATCTTCAGCAGCTTGATGGCCTGGCTGTTGCGGATCTTGCCGCCAACGCGCTTGCGCACGTAGAACTTGACGAAGCCCGGCGCGGTGATCTCGTCGCGCGTCATGCGCATGCCCACACGGTCGGCGATGAGGTAGCCCTCGCGGAAGTCGCCGAACGCCACCGAGAAGGCGTTGGCGGCCACGGCAGGCATGTCCTCGGCCTCGGTGATCGGGTAGCCCATGAACGTGTCGGGCTGCGTCGCCACCAGCGAAGGCTGCCAGAGGTACTGGTTCGCGCTGTCTTTGTACTTGCGCATGGCCGCCAGCACCAGCTTCGACGTGACCCACCGGGCGTTGGCGCGGTAGCGCGCACGCAGCGCGTAGATGAGGTCGTAGAAGACGTCGGCCGACGTGGGCATCGCCGCGGCCTGGCCGGAGGCGATGTACTGGAGCGTGCCGAAGGCGCGCGACGCGTCCGTGGTGGTCACGGGCGTAGGACCGGCCAGGAAACCGGTCGGACGGTTCGTGCCGTTGCCGGTCACGAACGCAGCGCCCTCGCCCTGCGCGATCGCCTCGGCAGCGCTCTGCACCAGCCAGCCCTCCACGTCGAAGAACAGGTCGTCCAGCGACTCCTCAGACGCCTGGGGCTTGGCCGAGGCCATGCCGAACGTCGGCGCCACCTCGGCCAGGTCCGGCGTGTTGGTCTGGTTGCGCGTCGCCGCCTCGCCCAGCCACTCGAACGCCGCGCCGTTCACGTCGAACAGCTCCTTGTAGTCGGGGCTGCCGACCGTGCGCACCGTGGCGATGGCGCGGATGGGGCTGATTTCCACCGACAGGCGGGCGATCTGGCGCTCGATCACTTCGGGAAGCGCGAAGCCGCCGGCCGAGCCCGTGCTCGTGACGGTCTGCGTGGCACGCTGCTCGAGGTCGTCGGCACCGGCGCGGGTCTGCAGGGCCTTGGCGCGCTGCTGCAGCGCCGTGCGGCGCTCCGGGTCGTTCGGGTTGCGCACCCAGCCGAGGAAGGCCTGGCGGTACTCGCGCTGCTCTTGGCTCTCGCCCTTGCGCTCGTCGCCGCCGGCCGCGCCAGGACGCGACAGCTTGGTCTCGACCTTCTCGAGCCGCGTCTTGGCCTCGTTCAGGGCTTCGATGTGGCCGTCGATCTTGGCCAGCTTGGCCTCGAAGTCGCCGGTGGGCAGGCCCTTCTTGACGGCCTCGATGCGGGCGTCGTTGGTCTTCTTGTACTCGTCGAAGGCCGTGGCGATCTTGTCCAGCGCGTCGGCGACGGACTTGAGCGATGGTTCTTCGCGCTTCTCGTAGGGCACCGCAGCGGCCTTGGCCAGGAACGCGGCGTGGTGCAGCGCCATGGCTGCGAAAACGGTCTTCATGATGGTGTCCTTGTGGGTCAGGAGTTGAGGGAACTGAGGAGCCGGCTGGCTGCCTCCATTGCCTGCGCGGTCGATTTCGCGGACTCGCTCCGCTGCTCTCCCAGCCGCATGACGCGCGACACGATGGCCAGCGCATCTGCCTTGCTGATGCCTGCCTCACGCAGGATCCGCTCGGCGTCTTTCGGGGTGGCGATGTCGTCCGGCGCGGTCTTCACGCCCGTCACGCGCGATGCGCCATTGGCAGGGAAGGTCACCAGCGACACCTCCCACAGGTCGATCTCGGTCAGCGTGCGGATCTCGGTGTCGCGGTCGTAGGCCCACTGTTTCGAGACGAAGCCGATGCTCAGACCATTGAGCGCGCCGACCTTGAGAAGCGCATGGGCCTCCTTGCCGCGCACAGTGTCGAGGCACAACTGGCCCTTCACACGCAGCCCCTTGGAGTCCTCGGCCATCTCGGTCCAGATGCCAATCGGGCTGTCGGCCTCGTGCTGCCACAACATCGCCGGCATCGTGCCAGCGGCAATGTGCGCCTTCAGCGAGGCTGCGAACGCGCCCGGGGCGATCACGTCGTCATAGCTGTCGCGCACGTTGAAAACGGAGCCGTAGCCGTCAAGCGTTCCGTCGCTGCCTGTCGCCTTGATCTGCAGGGCAAAGGACATCTGCCCGCGTCGCTCGCGGGCGTCTCGGCGCTCCAGCGCCAAACGATCACGGGTTGCCATCGCTGGGGGTCCCTTCGGTTGCGGCCGGGTCAGCCGCGGGGTCTGCGGCAGGATCCTTGCCGCCCATGTTGAGCGGCGTCAGCGGCTCGTCGAGCCCAGGCAGCGGATCCATGCGCTCCTCGTCGCGCAGCTCGTTGCGCGTGTAGATGCCCATTTCGGCCATCGTGCGCGCCCATTGCGCGCGGTCCTTCATGTCGCCGGCCGTCAGATACCGCACGTCGAACTCGGCGAACAGTGGCCCGGCGCCGTCCAGCAGCATTTCATCAATGCGCTGAGTCCAGTTCTGGTGCCACGGCGAAAGCGTCTGCCGCACGTGCGCGCTGAAGAACGCCTCGGAACTGGCGAACGTCGCCGACTTGTCGGAGTGCCCGACGATGATGGGGAACACGCCATAGGCCCGGCAGATTTCCTCAACCTGCATCCGACGCGTTTCCAGGTGCTGCGCGTCAACGCCGCTCATTGCGGTCTGCAACCACTTGGCGCCGCGGTCAAGAATTAGCGGCGCACCGGCGTTGTCCACACCAGCCAGGCGCGCCTTCAGGTGCGCCGCGAGCCGGTCGTGCTGCTCCGGGTTGAGTGTGCCTTCCACGCTATAGACGCCGGACGGCCGCACGCCGTTCTCGTGGAACTTCACGTGGCTACGCTCGGTCTGGATCGCCAGGCCAATTGCAGACCGCGCCAAGCCCACCGCATTCATGCTGGCGTGCCAATCCCACTGCAGGTTGTGCAGCACAAACACGTCGTCGGGGCCAAACTCGCCGATCAAGCCGAACTCGTCCCAGCACCGGTAGCGCACTTCGTAGCGCGATACCTTGCGGACATCCCACCGACCCGGCATCACAGGGATCAACTCACGGACACGGCGGTTGTCGCCCCGCACCTTGAGCGATAGCCCGGTGCCGGTCAGCGCCGCGTGCATGGTCATCATGCGGCGCCATTCGTAGCTGGTCTGCCACTCGTTTGGCCTGCGATTGAGCAGCCGGTACTCCGGGATGTTCGTTGCCCGCTGCCGGCGACCGTCTGATGCCTCGCGGTACACGTGCAGCGGCGGCGTTGCGCAGCCATCGGCGATTGCTTTGACGCAAGCCAGCACCGTGGACACCTGCAGCGCTGTCTTGTCGCTGACAGCCACGCCGCCAACGGTGCCGCCATAAGCGCCATCGATGAGCGACGCGACTTGATCGTAGGTGAGCTGCGCGGCCTTGCGGCCGAACAGGCGGTCGAGCAGCTTCACGCCGCCGCCACGTCCCAAAACGAGCGCGCGGCTACCGGCGCTCGCGCCAGCAACTCAGCCGCATTGAACAGCGCCATCAGCGGGTCGATCTTCGCCGTGCCCGAAGCT
>CAYNYL010000027.1:0-4226 GCA_964401485.1 uncultured Gammaproteobacteria bacterium | reverse complement strand
TCATAACAACAGTTCCATTCAGAAGAAGCTTTAGCAGCGGAGCTGCACTTCGTTATCAGCTTCGATAAGGTTATAGTAACCCATCGATCGGCATTGTAAACACTAGAAATGTAACGGAGTGTAACGGATGAAGCGTAACACACCCGTGATTGATTCGATCAATCACGGGCCCAGTATTATTTGATTTTAAAACTCCTGCAAAGAATCTCATTAATAATGTTTCCAATCTGAGAATATGTTTTCTTCATCTTCTCAATATCTCCTGAATCGTTTTTAATCAGATTTGGATTAATGCAAATGAATTCGTTATAGAAGTAGTATTCTTCAATTGAAAACACGCTGTTTTCATTATCATGCACGAATTGATAAATCATATCAACGTCTTCTAATTTTTCGCATCCGTTTGCAATGCTTCTCCGGCCTAAAGAAGGTCCAATATAGAGATTGAATACTTTAAATCCAGCGTCTCGGCACATCATATTGATTTGAAACAATAGATCCTTATAGGTAACCGGATCGTACTGCCGATTTGAATACGGATCAATCAACGTGGTATTGTAAATCGGACCATTCGATTCTCCGTCGGTAATAAACATGATACTGTTATTCTCAATATTATGCAGCATTTTAAATTCCTGTGCGGTCAAATATGCAGAAACTGCAGCATCTTGCAATGGAGTTCCAGCCATATCCGGAATTTTGACATCACTTTTAATTCGGCCTTTCATATCAAAAGAATACATAATCATGTTAATAACGAAGGTTTGAATATCCGCGACAGAAGCAGTATGAGTCAGCATTTTTTTGAATGCGAACGCGTAGGTAGTAAATTCGAATAACGGAATATCATTGTGCGTGGAAAACCCAATATCACCGTCTCCAGTAAAAAAGTATACTTGAAACTTGATATTGGACTTCTTGCAATACAGCATAACGACCAAGAGTTGTTGAGCAATTTCAGCAATAACGTCGAACATTGAAGAGGACCAATCCACGACAATTGTCAGGCCATGATTTGCTCCTTCTTTAACATTTGATTGTTTTTGGAAAATGTTATCACTTGTTTTGTATTTCGCGATTTTCGAGGTATCCAATTTGCCGGTTTTCCGATTGGAAGTATTCAACATTTCCCAGGCGCGTTTTTTCCGTTCGTAGAATGCGCTCATCTGGGTTGCCACGGCATTGGCCTCAGAATTGATGAACGTTTTAAAATTCGGTTTCAGGCTTTCGATAACATTAAACGCTTCGGGGCGGGTGATGCAAGAGGGTTCGCGTGCAGCCATGATAACATTTCCGTTCAGGAGAAGCTAGATCAGCTTCGATAAGGTTATAGTAACATTCTGAGCGGCATTGTAAACAGCCAGAATGTTACGAAGTGTAACCATGGCTCCTATTGCTTGATTTTAAAACTCCTGCAAAGAATCTCATTAATAATGTTACCAATCTGAGAATATGTTTTTTTCAGGATTTCAATATCATGCGAATAGTTCTTAATCAAATCAAAACTAATACAGATTTGCTCATTATAGAAGTAATAGTCTTCAATTGAAAACACTGAAGATTTATTATTGCGCGCGAATGCGTGAATCTTTCCAGCATCTCCAATGTTTTCACACCCTTTTTCAATATTTTGCCGGTCTAAAGAAGGTCCAATGTAGATATTGAATACTTTAAATCCAGCGTCTCGGCACATCATATTGATTTGAAACAATAGATCTTTGCCAGGGATCGAGTCATATTGTCTGTTTGAATACGGGTCAATCAAGGTGACATTATGCAGCTGGTCACCAGATTCTCCGTCAGTAATAAACATGATGCTATGGTTTTCAATATCATGCAGCTTTTTAAATTCTTGAGCGGCCGTATATGCGGCAATTGCTGCTTCTTGTAACGGAGTTCCACCCATGAGTGGAATTGTAATATCACTTTTGATTTCGCTGCACATGTGAAACTTGCTGAGCGACATATTGATAGCAAAAGTTTGAATATCTGAAACAGAGTTATCGTGAGTCAGCATCTTTTTAAAGATGAAGTTGGCTTCGTTTTCTCCAAATACATATTCATTGTTTTGCGTGATGGTATTAATATCACCGCATCCCGTAAAAAAGTATACTTGAAACTTGATATTGGACTTCTTGCAATATAGCATAACGACCAGAAGCTGTTGGGCCATTTCGATGATAATGCTATTCATTGAAGAGGACCAATCAACGACAATTGTCAGGCCGTGGTTTGACCCGTCTTTCATATTCGATTTCTTTTGGAATATATTGTCACTCGTTTTATACTTAGCAATCTTGGAAATATCCAATTTGCCGGTTTTCATATTCGAGGAATTGAGCATCTCCCAGGCACGCTTTTTCCGCTCATATACGGCGCTCATCTGGGTGGCTACACTGTTTGCCGCGCCCTTAATAAAAGTTTCAAATGCCGGATTATTTCCGGTGCGCGCGTGAATGATTTTAAACGCTTCTGTGCGATCAATATAGTTGGTCATTTTAAATTGCCCTCCTTAAATGAAGGGCTTGTGAAAGGCCAGGAGACGATCGACTTCTTTCTGGGCGAGTTCGAATCCGTCTTGGACCGGTTCGCGTTCGAAGAATTGGTCGGGCATCACTTCGGGCTCTTCGGCTTGGACGTGGGAGAAGTCGCGTTTTTGGGGCTTGCCGAGCTCAGAGGCGCTTTTGAGGCCGAGCAGATCTTTGAGGGCTTGAACTTTTGGATCGATGACGCTCATAATAACAGTTCCAATCAGAAGAAGCTATATCAGCTTCGATAAGGTAATATTATCACTTTGGTCGGCATTGTAAACACTAGAAATGTTACTAAATGTTACGGGCGACAAGTCTGCTCGAATTCAAGATTGAGCCGGATTGACCCAGATCACTCAAAAAAATATTTGGTCGACCGGACACAAAAAGAGAAGATTGACCGGCACAATCTATTGTCTGGGCAGACTCACTCAATCCGGTTCAATCATACGGGCAGGCACGCCCGAAGGCGTGCCCAGTAAATTTATATTTCTTTCAACAACTTAGGAAAATTTCGGGCGCGGCCAGCCGAATTTGGCCCGTGAGCGGCGGCGTTCTGCCGGAATCTCCTGAACGATTGCCGCCATTGATTTCCAGGAGAGGACGCGATCGACCCGCATCCGGCGGAATTCCCCGTTCGAAGTATCGATCAATGTCAGAGTGTTGCGGCTTTGATCACGGGGATCATCGACGACTTCGAAGATTCCAGCGCGGATCGAGCCGTCGGCCTTAACGAAGGTTGCAGTAATCAACTTCACTGCAATCATCATTGCTTTGGTTTCATTGACTTCTGGAAGTGCTTCGGATCCGATCGGGCGGGCGCCTGCCAGGATTTTGTGGGCGATGCGTGCTTGCGCGTTCATAATAACAATTCCATTCAGAGGAGGTTTTTATCAAAGCTATATCAGCTTCGATAGAGTAATAATATCACTCTGGTCGCCATTGTAAACAGCAGAAATGTAACGGAATGTAACGAAGTGTAAACAGGTGGCAAAAATTATCTTCCGGAATGTCACCTGACGATTGCCGAGACACTCACTCGGAAGCTTTGCACACACTGAAAAAAATTCATCCAGGACAAGTTTATTTTGTCCTGGATTTAAGTCAATATTGGTTTTTCTTATTATCCGATGAGACCACGTTTAAACGCGCTAGCCATAACTTTATTCACTTGGGCGGTCATTTCTTTGTCCAGGTGTGAGCGGGTGCAGAAGCCCCAGACTCCGTGACCTTTCGAATTGATAACAGTATCCCAATGGGTGGCATCAATAACCGGCTTGCCGTCGACAATATTGAATTCGACCAGGAGCTGTTGAATAAAATCGCCGCCGATTTTAACCGGGTCACCATGGATATTGAAGTGAATACGCTCAGGATCACCAGAGAAAGTGACATCGATCCAGAATGCATTCCACTTAACGCGCTTGAATACGGGGCCGTGGAATTTCATCGAGGTTTTCCGCGCTTTCATAATAACAGTTCCAATCAGAAGAAGCTTTAGCAGCTTCGATAAGGTAATATTATCACTTTGGTCGGCATTGTAAACACTAGAAATGTAACGAAGTGTTACGGAGTAACTAACGGAATGTAAATTTTATGAATTCTGTACACGCGCAGGCGCCTGACAGGTGGGTCTGATACAATCCGGTTCAATCATACGGGCAGGCACGCCCGAAGGCGTGCCCAGTAAATTTA
>CAYNYL010000026.1:0-5481 GCA_964401485.1 uncultured Gammaproteobacteria bacterium | reverse complement strand
GTCCCCAAGTCCACCCCCGGTCTGTCCCTCAGACCACCCCCGGTCTGTCCCACAGACCACCATAGCCGGTCTGTGGGACAGGCCGGCCCCGGCTGCGCCTGAGTTATCCACAGGCAGGAGCAGCAGCCGGCCGGCGCGCTCATGGGTCGCCCGGCGGCGCGCCGGCGATAGGGCGGGGCGAGCAGGCGCGTGAACGGCCGCGGCCTGTCCTGCGTCGCGCGTAGCGGCCACGGCCTGCCGGGCCTTGGCCGTGCGCCGGCGGTTGACCACCTCGGCCTGGGCGCGCCGCTCCTCCATCAGGTCGAAGCGGATACGGCTCTCGTCCAGGTTCAGTTCCCACAGGCGGCCGTGGTTTTCGCGGTTGTTGCCCGCGACCTCGACAAGGACACCGAAGCGCATGAGGTTCTGGATCGCCTCCAGTTGCGCCCCGTGGGAGAGACCGGTGCCATACTCCAGCGGCCGGCCGGCCTCGTCCAGGCGGCCGTTGCCGTTCATAAACTGGCTGACACTGATGCGGTCGCGCTCGCGGTTGAAACCGAAGGTGCGCCGCAGGGCATAGTGAAGAGTCTTCCACTCCTCACCGGTCAATAGGGCCATCAGACGGTCCGTGTACAGGTTCGGCGTCTGATAGCTATTGGGTACGATACGACTCATGTCGAGGCTCCTTCACAATCCTCTCGGTCTTTGTTGCCACGACCTCCAGCTCCTCAGTTGCCTCGACGGCCTGTCCCAGAGCCATCATGGCAATCGTTACCAGTGACCGCGCGGCCGGCCCGCTGACCGGACGACCCGCGGCCAGGGGCGATAGGGCGTCGCGCGCCACGTCGAGCGCCTGAGCCAGACTGCGCAACGCCTCGCCGCGTAGCGCCAACTGCTCGGCTAGAAGCGTCGCCACCCGAACGGCCTCGGCCACGTCGGCCGCCGGTGCGCCGGCGGCCGACAGCACTTCAACTGCCCGCCTCTCCCCTGCGCTCCCCTGTTCCATATTTCGCCTCCAGGCTGATGAGCGCGCGCTCGCCGTTGGCTACACGCTCCAGGTAGCGCTCCAGGTCGCCCCAGATCATCGGCGTACCCGACGCCACGAAGCACCAGAACGCCAGGACGGCCGCCTTCCTATCGACCGCCCAGACACCGGCCAACGTGTAGAGCACACCGGCCACGACCGAGAAGGCCGTGTACGGCTCCAGCCAGCCGGCCCGGTCGCCGCGACGAATGACGCCCCGGTCGTAGAGCAGGCTCAGGGCGAATAACCCCGCAAACACTCGCTTAATTGGTCTCATCTCGTTGTTTCCCCTATTGCGCATTACCTATTAATCAATAGAATGGTCAGACCGTGCCGGGTTTCGTTTGCCCCGTCTCCCGGCACGGCTGATACCGCCACGCCTTCGCACAATCGACAAAGGCGATGCAGCCACACACTGGTGGAGGCTGTCCGATTCATGCTGCTAGATGACCGCTTCAGGGAATTTTTGGAAACGGCGCGGGGTCAATCCGCGTGTAACCGGCGCAACTACGAGCAGCGCTTGCGAGGCTTCCTCGCCCTGCACGGCAACCGACCCGTCACGGCCGTCACCGCCGCCGACGTGAACGCCTGGCACCGTGAGCTACAGAAGCGCCAGAACCACAAGGGCCGATGCCTCTCGCCGGCGACGCTCTCAGGCTACCGCCAGGCGCTCAAGGCGCTGTTCAATTACTGTGTCGCTCAGGGGGATATAGCCCGCTCGCCGGCGGCCCACCTGGCCGTCGGCTCATTCGCCTCCAGTCGCGCCGACAAGTTGCCGCCGGAAGAGGCGGTGGGCCGCGTTACGGCCCTGGCCTGGCAGTGGGTGGCCTCATCGCACCCGCAGCGCGTGCGCGACGGCCTCATCTGGCTCCTCAGCCTCTACAGCGGCCCGCGCCTGGGTGAGATACGCAACCTGCTCCTGGCCGACGCCCAGGCCACCCTGCGCCTTGGCCCGGACGAGTACGGCGTCTATCGCATGACCTCGACCGGCAAAACCGGCCGCGTCTCCATTCGCTTCGCCGGCAACGTGGCCGAGGTGCTGGCTGCCTGGCTGGCGTTGCGTCCGGCCTCCAGCGCGCCGGAGTGCTTCGTCACCACCCGGCCTGACGCCCACGGCGACACCCGCGCCCTGACCCGCTCGGCCGCGGCCCACATCTACGAAAGCCTGTGCGCCGCGGCCGGTGTCACGCCGCCCATTTTCAGCCACGCCTTGCGCCACCGCCTGGGCGACCAGACGGCGCGGCGGTTTGGGCCAAAGGTCGCCGCTATTTTGCTCAACCACCGCGACTGGCAGACGGCCGCGACAGCCATCGCCTTTTATCACCATCCCGATGAGTCTGACGCCAGCCTGGCTATCCTGTCGGGCAGCGACCACAATACGCCTGTCGCATCAGAGGAACGCGACGAGCTGCACCGGCTATTCGGCATCGGCAGCCGTTAGCCGGCCGGAACGCAAACGGGGTATATGATCCAAGCTCGTATACCCCGTTCAGCGGCGGCCCCTGCCCTACTGGAAATCGTGTACCTCGCAAGGGGTCGCGGGTTCGAATCCCGCCCTCTCCGCCTGACCTGAACGGTCATCTATTCAGCTGTAAAGGTGCTACGTTCCTCGCGCCCGCCCTGGTTGACGCCCGGCGCGCACGGGAACTCAAGTGCCCGGAGGCAAGACCAGCAGCGGCCGCAAGCCGGCGGGCGGCAACCCGTCAGCTCGCGGCCGTTGGCGTTTACTCCAGCGCCAATCCTTCGCCAACGGCCGCGTCGGCCAGCACCAGCAGATCGCCGGGCGCGCAGTCGAGAAAGGCGCACATCGAAGCCAGGGTGTCGAGGCGGATGAACTGGATGCTGCCATCCAGCCACGGCCCAAGCGTCTGACGCGACAGGCCCATCGCATCGGCGACCTCGACCTGGGTGTAGCGCCGGTTCTCGCGCACCTCTTTCTCGGCCAGCAGGCGGCGGAACTCAACCCGCACGGTCTTTGCCACAGGAACCTCCACATCCATCTTCAGGATGGAGGCATTATAGATCGCATCCACGCCGCCGTCTACAAGTCGTTTCATTCTGTTTGCTCCTCTTGTCTATCTGTCACGAACTACACGTTCGTTCCCTCCTGCCAGTCGCGCCGCCAGACCATCCAGGCCACCGTGGCGCTGTCGGTGCGGCCGTTCCCGGTAAAGGACGGCCGCGGGCTGCCGAAGATGAACAGGTGCGCCAGGCGGCCGGCGTGGGCCTCCAGCCACCCGGCCCGGTCGCGGGTCGGCTCCAGGAAGGAGAGGCGCAGCAGGAAGGCCACGCCGACCTGCGAGGCGTCGAAGGCGTTCTTGAGGATGGCCATCGCCTGGTTGTAAGGCGGGTTCGTCACTACCCAGCTCGGACGCATTTTCCAGATGCGCGCCTGCGGGTCGGCCGCGTCCTCGGTATACCAGCCCCAGCCGCCACGGGCATGGGCCGGATCGATGTCGTTCCTGAAGACTGTGCATGTGCCCTGCCCGGCTATCGCCTCGGCCATCTGGCCTACGCCGGCGCATGGCCCCAGCACCAGGCCGCAGATCGGCACGCGGTCGAGCAGGGCCAGCGTCAGTCGCGCTTCGGTCGGGTAGGCGTCGAGCGGCCGTCTCATGCTGCCTCCAGGAGAGTCCCCTGTAGCGGCTCGGCCAGCCAGGCCCGCGCCCGCTCGACCTCTGCCGGGTTGTTATCAAAGCCGATGAAGTCCCGCTCCAGTTCGATGGCCACACGGCCGGTCGTACCCGCGCCGGCGAACGGGTCCACAACCAGATCGCTCGGTCGGGTGTACTGGCAGATGAAGCGATGCGGCAGGGCGCGCGGGAAGGAGATGCCCTCGGCCCGCGGCCGCCCCTGGTCGGCCGACATTGACATGAGCATCAGTGTCGTCTGCCTCGCGCCTTCCGGGTGTGGCTCCGTCATTCGCTTGCTGCGGTTGGAGTAGAGCTTGCCGGCCTGAGGCCCGCGCTTGCGCACACTACCATAGGCATACGGCCGGCGCACCGGCTGGAACTGCACGGTCTGCGACCGACCGGCGCGGGTCAAAATGAAGACCGCCTCCCAGCCCGGCGGGTCGCAGTAGTCGAGGCCACCGTTGGGCGGTGGGTTGGCCTTGCCGTAGATGTAAACGTCCAGCAGGTTGAGGCCAGTGAAGGATGGCCGCGCGAACTCGAACAGCCGGTGGTTGAACCAGCCGTCCTCGTCGCGCTTGAAGTGGACGTTGAGGGTCACAACGCCGGTCGGCGTCAGCTTCGGCCGCAGGAGACGCAGCCAGTGGCGGCTCCAGTCCAGGTACATCGACACGCCCATTCTGTTGCCGTACTGCCCAGGGTAGGGCGGCGAGGTGACGACGAGCTGCACCGACTCGTCAGCGAGGGAAGGTATCAGGTCGAGTGCGTCACCGGTTTCTATGCGCCAAGTCATCGTTTCATTTTCCAGAAGTAACAAAAATTAATAATAAACAGTATAAACTAATATCAAAAGCCTGTCAATAGGTCTTGACATTGGCGAGGTGGTAGTCAACGGGTGTGGAGAGGTTTCAGTACGGCGACGGCCGATCGACCTCATCGCCACCGTTGCAACTGGCCAACGCCCGGTCGCGCAACTGGCGGCTGGTGTAGGTCGCCAGGACGCGCCGGGCCTGGGCGTCATAGTCGGCCGGGAACGGTTCGGCCGCCTGCCGCCGGATGGCCTCATGCAGGCGGCGCGAGAACGTCGGCGAGAGGGTCAGGATGCGGATGGCCTGCACAATGCCGGTGGCGGCGTCCACCAGGAAGACCTGGAGCGGCACACGCTGCTCGCCGGTGAGCACGGCCGGCTCGACGCGCTCCTCGACCGGCACTTTGTGCCAGGTGTAGAGCGCGTCCGACCACGATAGCGCCGTGCCGAAGCGGTACTGGAAGACGATGACCGGGCCAATGACAGTGAAGGCGAACTTGGCCGCGCCGAAGCGGACGGCCTCCACCTCGTCCGGCGTCGGCCGGGCCAGCGGGATAATGAGGCGGTGGTGGCCGCTCCGGTAGTTGTACTCTGACACGCCGTCGGGCCAGCGGGTCAGGCGTGGGTCGAAGAGCTTGCCGACTTCAATCGTTCTCATGGCGCGCCAATTCCATAGTCTGGATCGAGAAAGGGGGTTCCACACTTCGGGCAGCCGGGTGTAATGTCGTGAAGTGTCTCTTTAGTCCGCTCCCAGCCGCAGTTCAGGCACAGATTGCCGAGCCGCGACTGGTCACGCCTCATGGCGGCTTGGGCCTCTGGTGTTGGTAGCGGTCTTTGTCCCGCCATCCGGTCGAACAACGCGATAGCTTCTTCCCAACTCAATTCTCTTTCGCCAGACATTGTAGCCTCCATCGATTTATAACGTGCCGCCGGGTTCCAGTTGTGTGCTATGCCGGCCGGTCTTGGCCAGCTCAAGCTCGGCCTCGGCCTCGGCGCGGCTTCGGTGGATGCTCATGATCGTCTTGACGCGCCGGACATCA
>CAYNYL010000025.1:0-5784 GCA_964401485.1 uncultured Gammaproteobacteria bacterium | reverse complement strand
GAGTGTCGACGATCTGTATTATACGCGTCTTGACACCTCTAATGATACAAAATCGAACAGCGTTGTGACGTTGACGCAGGGTGCTGGTGTAGGTGGAACGACTGAAATGGTTTCAATTACAAAGACAACTACAGGAGTGCTTTATGCGGCCCTTATGGATGCGACCGATTCGTTTTTTCTGCGTTGTTCGACCGGTTGCACGGTGGCGGAGTCTTGGACGGAAATGGTGGGCTCTGGGGTTGTGCCTGGGGATGAATCGGTCGCGCTGTTTCCGGACGGCGAGGATGTTGTCGCTATTTGGCAAGATCAATCAATTGACCATCTATATTCCCGAGAATGGGATGACTCAGCGTCGGCGTGGGCGGGGGCTGGTTGGACCACGATAGTGGCAGCGACTGCGCAAGAAAATACACTTACGCTTGTTAACTATTCGGCGATTCTTGCCGGTGGCTCGATTTATCTTACGTATATCAAGGACGGACTCAATATTAGTCAGGCAAACGGGTTCGAAGATCTTGTGACCTATAGCTATGATGGGTCAATCTGGACGCAAAAAACGAATATCGTAACGGACAGCATCTCTTCGATTTTTCGTGTTTCGCTTGCCTATGACGCTGTGAATAGTCAGGTGTATGCGCTCTATGTACTGATGGACCCAAACGATTTTAATACGCAGACGATTCGGTATCGTACTTCGACTGACGGTATGACGACGTGGAGCGCCGAGCAGGCTCATATTGTAAATACAACTACGGATCTTTACGCAATTACGTTCCACGGGAATATGCTGAACGATGAACGTATTTACCTAACTTGGGCGGATGAAGATGCAGATGATTTATTCGGTGCAACGGTTGTTGATATTACGAGTGGATCGCTTGGGGTGGATATTGTGGACGCGGGCGGGTCAACCGTTGGGTCACCTTCGATGACGATGTCCTCGGCAATTTTCTCGTTTGCGCATCAAGTAATTACCGGGGTTTTTGGAACGAGTTCTGAGCGAATTCGGGTCACCAACGGAACGGGGGCATCGGCTTGGACTCTGTCGCTTGCGCCGGATCTTGGGGCCACGGCTTTTTGGAACGGTACGGTCGATTATGATTTTAACGACCCGACGGCGGATGCGGGGGACGGTGGGGATGCGGATGCGCTTGGTGGGCAGATGACAATAAACGCGGGGGTTGCGTCGGTGAGTCCTGAGGCGGGGTGTGGTTCGACGGGGATTACGCTTGGGAGTTCGTCGGGATTTAGCCAGGGCGTAACCGATTCGATTACGATCGCTTCGGCGGACGGAAGTGCGGATACGAATTGTTATTGGGATATTACCGGGGTTGGCGTTTCCCAAACAGTGCCGGCCGAGCAACCGGCTGGAAGCTATTCGATTGACATGGTTCTCTCGATCATTGCGAACTAGTATGACGACGAAGCGAACGTTCACTATCGTCTCCGTCCTAATCGTCGCAATGCTTGTGATTGGCGCTATGACCGATTTTTTTGGCGTGTTCGCAGGAGAGTCATCGCGCTTTTCGCTTACGATTACCGCGGGTGCACTTTGCTTTGATGGAATTGATAATGATTCGGACGGGGCGATTGATTACCCTGCAGATACCGGGTGCGAGTCGTACGCAGACGATACCGAGGAAATTCCAGGAAGTGCAGGGGGTGGGGTCGCAAACCCTTCAATCTACCGGCCAACGCCAGCCTCCGGATCTGTTACGACGGGCGAAAGTCGATTTAGCGGTATCGCGATACCGAATGCCCTTGTGCGTATTTTGGAAAATGGGGTGGAAGTTTTGACCGTGCGGGCGGACGCGGATGGTCGGTTTACGGCCGTTGTTACGAGGCTCGGGGATGGTCTCCACACATTCCGATTTGTTGTTTTAACGGATTCTGGTGAAGGGGCATCGTCTACGGTTCCGCTTTTGCGCGTAGGGAATGAACAAACGGAAACGATTGAGATTGCAATTCCTCCGATTTTGCGCTCAAACGCGGTGACGCTCAAGCGCGGAGACGCGCTTCGGATAAGTGGATTTGCTCAACCGCTTGTTCCGGTCGAGATCGAAGTCCATTCTACAGTGGTTCTTTCAAAAACCGTCCAAACAAATGCACGTGGAGAATTTGAGGCGACATTTACAACGGAACTTCTTGAGCCTGGTCCACATTCTGTTGTTGCACGTTCATATGTTTTTAATCGGTTTACGGAACTAAGTCAGCCGGTTCGATTTACGGTTGGGGATGAGACGGTGCTCGTGCCGAGCGAGACCGCATTTTGTCATGCTGACGTAAATGGTGACGCACGGGTGAATCTTGTCGACCTCTCGGTGCTTGAAGTCTGGTTTGAGCGAGACCTTGTAAGGGAGATGACGGAGATCGAGGCACGTTGTTTGAGTGGAGATGGAGTGATTACCCCAGCCGATTTAAGTATTCTCGCGTATTATTGGACTGGCTAATATGAAGCGTCTCATTTTTACGAGCATCCTCCTGCTTTTTCTTCCGGTGCTAACAAGGGCCGAATCCATTTCGCTTACTGTAAACGATTCCATTGTTGAAGTTGGCGATTCATTTTCGTTAACACTTTCGACAAAGACCGACGGGCGCGTCAATACGATTGATGGGAAAATTCGCATCCCAAAAGGCGCGACGCTTGCGGGGATGACAACCGAGGGGTCGCCGATTGAATTTTGGACAATCTCGCCGATGGAGGCAACGGGCGATACCGTTCGGTTCACCGGAATCTCAACGGCAGGTTTTTCGGGAGAGCGTGAGTTGTTTACGCTTCTATTTCGTACGGTAAATAGCGGTCCTCTCGTTTTTCAAGCGAACTCGCTCGCGCTTTTTGCCCACGACGGACTTGGAACGAAGATTCCATTTATCGACGCGGAGGTGCGCGTTGAGGGCATCCCCGCGAATCTTGAAACGCCCCCGGTTACGCCCGTCATTCCAGACGCCGAACCTCCGAGCGTCACAACCGAGATCGTGACCGACCGAAGTGGCGAAAAGCCAGTTTCTTACTTGCTCATTTACGGTCGCGATAAAGAGACGGCCATACGCTCATACGAGCTCATCGATCATTCGCGTATTATCCCGATTGAAACGCCGTACCTTCTTGATCGCGGATTGTTTACAGAAAAAACAGACGTTGTTGTGACTGATCTTGCGTTTAACAAGACACGGATGACGCTTTACATTCCGGGCCGTATCGAGCTTTTTGGCGTACATCCAACGCTCCTTCAGGCGCTTCTGATGCTTGCGCTTGTTGCTCTCGGCACCTTTACGCTCATCCATATCCTCGAAATGCATCCAAAAGCAAAATCCAGGGTTTGGCCCTGGACTTAACATGGTGCACCCGGCACGACTCGAACGTACGACCCTCAGCTCCGCAAGCTGATGCTCTATCCAGCTGAGCTACGGGTGCAAAAACCGCTAAAAGCCTACAATTTATACACCCGGCGGACGGTTTCCGTCAAGTATTCTTCCTCGCGTGTAAGATCTTCAAGGACGTAGGGAAGAAGCGCTTCTCGGACGGAATTTGGATCAGCATCGTCAAGGTCAATCGCGACGATCGGTTCGAGCGCGCTCTTAAAATAGAGATAGAGCCAGCGTACCTCTGGCGGTTCGTAAACGACGGCAAACCGCTTCATTCCTTTGAATGGATAAAATTCGTCATCCGAAAGAATCCCGAGATTTGTAATCGTAACCTGAATTCGGCGCGCTTTTCGAAGATCAAGGACAAGCATCATGACCCCAAACATGAGGGTAATGATGGCAAAGAGATAATTTTCGGTAAGGATGCAGTAGGTGAGGAGGCCAACGCCAATGATTGAGGTGATCGCATACCACCAAAACCCTCGCTCGCTAGGCGGGCGATTCCATGTTTCAAACGAGAGGACTTCGTCCCCGAGCTCGATTTCTTCTTCGCTAGCGTTCTTTACCGTTACCATATGGCTATTATAGCATAATCCTTGAGGCTTGAACTTTCGAAGTGGATACGCTAGACTGGTCCTACAAATGGAGAGGTGGCCGAGTGGCCGAAGGCACCACATTGCTAACGTGGCAGGGGGTCAAACCCCTCGCGAGTTCGAATCTCGCCCTCTCCGCCAAAATTGGAAATCAGAATCAGAAGCCGAAATGGGGTCGGCGCGAAGCGCCGACACAAACGCATTCCCGCCAAAAATTCCCGAATTCAAAAGGTTTTTCCACGCTCCGCGTGGCTCAAAAAGTACGGTTCGATCCTTAATTTGAAAGTTCGAACCGACTTTTTTGTACAAATGAAGTTTTTCTTCATTTGTACACTCGTTTGCCAATTCCATATTGTATTTCAAAAACTTTTCCGTAAGTTCGAACCGATTATTCGCTTTTTGCTCAAAAGCCGATAATTTCTCTTTGAGAAGCTGTTTTTCGTTCACTAATTTGTTTTTCATATCTCGATATTCTTCGAGCGACAAAGCGTTTTCGAGATAAGCA
The DNA here is from genome assembly GCA_964401485.1 of uncultured Gammaproteobacteria bacterium. Classification (GTDB taxonomy): domain Bacteria; phylum Patescibacteriota; class Patescibacteriia; order UBA9934; family UBA9934; genus CAYFMS01. Next base: position 1,320 of record CAYNYL010000025.1, on the reverse strand, counting down.
TTCATCAGCTTCTCAATTTTAGAATTTAAAAGAGAAATATCGACTTTTGTGTTGTCTGCAAAAAGCGTAGACGATTGGGCTTCATTCAACATATCTTTTCTATTTTCCACTAACATCCAAGAAGCCCAATCGTCTGGCAAAGAAACTTTTTTAATTTCCTTTTGAATTTTTGAAGTGATGATTTCCTCGCGAGCATATTTTTGTGAACAAGGATTTTTCCGTTTGGTGCAACGCAAATAGTTATGACCTTTCTGCGTTTCGGTGGTAATGAAGCAACCACATTCTCCGCAACGGAAAAATCCTCTGTACAAAAATGGTTTCAATCCTCGCGACTTCGGTTTAGATTTTCTCATCATCACTTCTTGAACGGAATCAAAAAGTTTCTTTGTAATAATCGGTTCGTGCTTACCTTCGTGTATCTCGCCGTTATACAACATCAAACCAGTGTAAATTGGATTTTTCAAAAGTTTTTGATAATTCGACACCGCAAGTTCCTTTCCGCTTTTTCGTTTCAATCCAAGTCCGTTAAATTTGTCGCGAAGCTCCCGCAAAGTGAAAGACCCAGACGAATATGCCTCAAATGTTTTCTTGATTAAGGGTGCAATATTTTTATCAATAACAATTCTCCCGCCGACATTTAAATATCCAAGTGGAGACATTTGAGGCCATATTCCGTCTTTCACTTTGTTCCGCTTACCACGCTTTATATTCTCCGACAGGTTATCTACATAATACTTGGATTGCGAAAAAGCGATTGAAAGCATGAATTTGCCTTGCGGTGTCGGATCAAACCAAAAAGTTGGAAATTTCATTTCTGAAATGACGCCAGTATCAACGAGGTAGATGATTTTTCCTCCATCTACCGAGTTGCGAGCAAGTCTATCGGGATGCCACGCCAAAATACCAGTCGCCTCACCTTTCTCCATTCGCTCCAACATTTCACCAAACACAGGGCGACCTGGTATTTTGGCGGTCTGCTTTTCGACAAAGACATCAACAATATCTAAATCTTCTTTCCTTGCTAACTCTTTCAATTCGGAAAGTTGGTCTGCAATACTGCGGACTTGTCTGTCTTTGTCGTCCGTAGACTTGCGAGTATATATGAAAAACTTTTTGGTTTGATTATTCATAAAATTGTATTGGCAAACGAGTGAGCCACGCGGAGCGTGGAAAAACCTTTTGAATTCGGGAATTTTTGGCGGGAATGCGTTTGTGTCGGCGCTTCGCGCCGACCCCATTTCGGCTTCTGATTCTGATTTCCAATTTTGGCGGTGTGTATTGGACGAAGTTCGAATGTATTTCGGGCAAAATCCGCAGGAT
>CAYNYL010000024.1:0-5825 GCA_964401485.1 uncultured Gammaproteobacteria bacterium | reverse complement strand
TGATCGCCAGCGGCTGGACACCGGGCCTGCTGGGCGGCGTGCTGATGCGACTGCACAGTGAATGGGACGGCGCGGCAAAGAAGCGGCACATGGATGAAACCGAGGCATTCTTGCTGTTCAGCCAACTAAAAACCCTGCTCCGCGCGGTTGACGGTGTAGCCGCATGGGCCGAGCGCAAGGGCCACAAGGAGCCGCGCACGCTGGCCAATGCGGTGCTGATCTACTGGCTACATGACACATGCCAGCCGTGCTCAGGGCGTGGCCACGAGCTTATCCACGGCACGCCGTCATTAGGACGCGCATGCCGCAAGTGCGGGGGAAGTGGGAAGCGGCCGCCGCCAGGTGGTGAGCTGGGCAAGGCGGCGCTGAACATGATGGACGAATGTGTTCACGTTGCGCGACAGTCCATGCGTTTGCGTTTGCGAAACATGCTGTAGTACAATGCCGCCACCGATGGCACTGGCAACAAGTCGGCCAGTCGCGCGGTGAATCTCTGTCGAATGGCTGGCGGTTGCCACGTAGGCGCCACCGGAAGCTAGCGATGGATGAACTCGCCCTGAAGAATCACAAGCCCCTGCGGGAAATCGCCGGGGCTTTTTGCTTTTGCCTCAAACCCGGTAAAAGTAGCGCCTCCCCCTCCGGGCCGCTGGGTGGCGTGGTGGATTTAGGTTGACCGGACGAATTTCTTGCCAGGTATGCGTTCCGCGTGTTCGGCGAGCGCCTCAATAACGAACTGTTCCGGGTAGCTCATGACAACCGGCTTCCCGCCGTCGCGGTGGCCGACGGCCAGGTAATCGAGCCGGCGGCGGCTGATGCCGGTATTTGATGCAATCCAGTTCGTGCTGGCGTTAATACGGCCACGAAGTTCGAGGAAGTATTCTTTGGTCGGCCGGTGCTGGTTCGGGTTCGGGATCATTGAGCAGGTCTCCGTGGTATTCGGGCTTGGCGTACATGCGGCCCTTCGGGGTTACTTGGTAGCTGCCATCGGGCAGGATGTTGATCAGGCGCAACCTGACGTAGCTCTTGGGGTCGCCTTTCGGGCGTTCCCCGGCAAGAATGGCGTTCAGGAAGCGCATTCGGCGCTTCCATTCAGCGCGTAGGGCTGGCTGTACTGGCATCGTCGGCTTTCAGTGCGTCGCGCAGCGAACTGGTTTCGTTGAATGCGCGCATGGTTTTTTCAAGTGAGCGCAGTATGGCAAGCGAGGCCAGGGCGCTATCACTTTCGCCTAATGCGAAGCGCAGCGCGGCGGCTGCGGCGCTCAGGTGATCTGCTGCGGTGTCTAGGTGCGTCATTCGTCAATCTCGATTTGTTCGGTGTCGATGCCAGTGTCTGATACGGTGAACGTTTCGGTGTGCCCACTCGCGGCTTCCCAGCTCTTGATCTCGATGGTGGGAGAATTGCCCTCGGCAAGCTGAAATTCAGCATCTGCCGCCCATGCGTGCAGCATGTCAGGCGTGAAGTGGTCGCCGCCCAGCTTGTGGCGCGCGGCCAAGAACGCGTGAATCTCGGCCACGCCGGCGGCGTTGATCGTTCGGTTGGTGTATGTCGTCATCGTTGCGCTCCATGTTGCGCCCGGCTTGCGCCGGGCATGGTGGTTAAATCGTCGCATCGTCCAGGTAGAGGAAACGGCCGCGCCGTGTAGCTTGTCCGTCTCGAATGAGCCCGCAGCGCTCCAGGTTTGCTACCAGGTGCGGCGCGAGCTGCCCGGCAATGGCGCGTTGAAGCTGGCGCTTGCGGGCGCTGGCGCGGCGTGCCATGGCATCGGCGGGCTTGGTATGGGCCGGGCATGCGCGCGGCGCTGCGGGCGTTACTGGTGCCTTTGGAGTCGAAATATCTGTGTGGCGCACCTGGGCAATTGCGGTTGCCACGCTGCGCGCATCTGGCGCGGTGGCCTTGGTGGCAATGGTGTACGCCACTGGTTCGGCCTGGGGCTTGATTTCGGGCGCCGTGGCGTCAAGCGTCACATTGTGCAGCGCGCACCATTCGGCCAGCACGTCGGGCGCCGTGGGCGTAGCGGCCAGTTTTTGCATGGCGTTTGCCCAGCTTTCCGGCGTGGCGCGCGTCTTTTCAGCAATGGCGCTTTCCAGCGTGCGCGAGCGGGTTTTGTACGAATTGCCAACTTTCAACCCGGTACGCGTGTCGGTCACGCTGTAGAAGCCGTTTTCCAGCAGTAGCAGCACGAACCCTTCGCCAATGTCAGGCGCTGGAACAGGGCAAATTGCCAGCATTGGGCCGTCTCTGAATTGGTAGGCACGGGCGCCGAGCTTTTCGCGTGCAATGCGCACGGCGCCGGCCAGGTCGCCATCTTGCATGGCGGCGCGAAACACGGAAAGCGCACCAGCGGGCCAGGTAAAGGTGCGGGTCTTTTCGGCTCTGGGTTTTTGCCCGCCACCGAAAGCTGCCCAATTTTTCAGAACCTTTGCGGCCGTGGTGCGCAGGTTGGAATGGAGCACTTTCAGGCGCGTTCGGCCATGCTTGAAGGTGTGGAAATCCTCATCGGCTACGTTTTCGAGCGCTGCGGCCAGCATGGCATCGTAGAGCGTGCGGGCTGTGGTGTCGGTGGTGTGAATCATGATTAGCTCCATCCCCATTCGCTTGGTTCGCGTGGTGAAACTGCCGCAGTTGGCCCGGAGAGTTTGCTAGCCTTCATGGCGCCGGCCGGCAGCCAGTCCGGGGCATCGAGTGCGCCGCTTTTATCGGCGCAAGCAAGCAGCGGCTCATTCGGGCCGAGTGCTTCGCGCCAGGTGTCGCATTCCGTGTATCCGGCGCGAACGAGGCAATGCTTGGTGAAGTAGTGGGCGGTGTAAATCATGGTGTTCCTTTTCGCGGCGCCCGTAGGCGCTGCATTGGTTGGAAATCAGGCGTTGCGGCGCTTCGCGTAGCGTGCTTCACGCTTCGCGTAGTTTTCCTCGCAGCGTGCCAGGGCGGCCGGGTACAGTGGCGAATCGTCGAAAATCCGCACGTGGTCTTTTTCAAAGTAGTCAACTTGCGAATCTGTATTGTTTTCCGAGCTGCGCCCAAAAATCGGCGAGAGCTCCGAGCCGTAGCCTTGCGCGTAAAGTGTCACGCAGTCGCGCGAATCGTTGCATAGCCTTCCATGGCTGTAATGAACTTTGGCCTTGTGCTGGCCGTCGGTCACGTAATACGCCATGAACCGCACTTTTCCAACGAGCGCGGCCTGTTCAGCGGTGCGCGTAGCGTGCGCAACCTGGGCCGCAGCTTCATTATTGAGCTTGGCCAACTGGAAAGCGGCTTCGAGCTGCGCCAGGTACGGGGCGCCGTGAAACTGTTTGTTCAGAACATAAATAGCCCTGAGCTGGTGATTTAGGCCGCGCTGGAAATCATGCAGGTGTTCTTGCCAGCGGCGGCCGTCTTCCATCGTGATCGTGAGCATTTCGCCATCGGCGGCGGTGATTGCGCCGCGCCCGCTGGGCGTGCTGTAGTTGCCTGGGTAGTCGATGCCGAGGCCAACCAGGTCTGAGGTGGTGAATTCGCGTGTTTTCATGGCGTTACTTTTCGCGCCTCTGCTGGGGCGCACCAGGTGGCGAGTCATTCGCCATGGGTTGAAATATACCACTGTTTTACCCATTGTGCGCAATAACCACGCAAAAACATCAACAATTAGGGTAAATCCCTATGCCTAGTGGCCAGTTTAATTATTCCGAGCTGCCGAAAAGTGACGTGACCATCGTCAGCTTCAGCGGCGGCAAGGACTCGCTGGCGACGTATCTTGAGGTGCGCGAACACTTCAAGCATGTGGTGCCGTTCTACCTGCAAGGCGTCCCAGATCTGGAGTTCATCGAGGACAACCTGCGGTATTACGAGAAGCTGATGGGCCGGCGCATCATCCGCTTGCCGCAGCCGAGGTTTTACGAGAAGCTGAACGACCTGATCTATCAGCCGCCGGACTACGACCGTCACCGTCTGATCTGGAGCTGGTGCTTGCCGAACCACACGCACGAGGAAATCCACGAAGCGGTGTGCAAGTGCGAAGGGCTCGATCCCGAGACGGTCTACACGGCCATCGGCCTGAAGATGGCAGACAGCATCCAGCGCCGCACCGCAATGGCGCGCAATGGCCTGGTGACGCATTCGCGTAAGAAGTATTACCCCATTGCCTACTACAGCAAGCAGGACGTGCTTGACAAGGTGGCAGGAGCCGGGTGGAAGCTGCCCAGTGATTACGGGTTGTTCAAAGACTCATTCGACGGGTTGCAGATTCGTTATCTGCTGCCCATAAAGAAGCACTTCCCGCGCGACTATGAGCGCATCCTGGCGTGGTTTCCATTGGCAGAAGCTGAAGTTCTGAGGTACGAAAGGTTCCAGCGTGGCGCTTAAACCATTGAAACAGCTTGGCGAGTTGAAGCCGCTGCTGCCGCACAAGCTGCCGGAGAGTTCGTTGCCGCCCGAGGCCAGCGACAACCCGGAAGACAACGCCCGCGCCGACCACATCGCCATGATGCGCGAGCTGCGAAAACAGCAAGAAGAAGCAAACGCTACGGCAAATGACGCCGGGTATTACTTTTGCGCCTACTTCCAGACCGGCGAGCAGTGCGAGCAGTTTTTGAAGGCTGTCGGCACCAGCGGCGGCGGAATGTTCGTAGATGGGCTTGAACTGGCCGAAAAGCTGGGTATCAGCTTGACCGAGCGCACCGTGAAATACAAAACCGGCACGCTCGACAAGAAGTGCGCCGCCCTGGCGCGCAAACCGGGTGAAAACCCATAACCTTGAAAGGAACCGCATCATGCGTGGCATCTCTCGTTCGACCGCTGGCGCAATGGCAAACGCCACCGCTCTTTACAACTCTGGTAGCCGCCGTGGCCGCGCCTACACCCGTGGCGCAAACGCTGCGATCCGTGCTGGCCGCGGCGGCATGGCCGCCCACCGCGCCGGCCTGCGCGCCGCTGGGGATAGCTGATCGTGGCAACGCCCAGAAAGAGAAAGCCCAACGGCAAACTTGACACTGGGCGCCCCACCGACTACCGCCCGGAGTATTGCGAGCGCGTCATTGAGATGGGCAAACTTGGCTTCACGAAAGCCATGATGGCTCGTGACCTTGACGTTGCTCGCATGACGTTGGACAACTGGGCCGGCGAGCACAAAGACTTTTTGGACGCTATTACGCGCGCACGAGATTTGGCACTCGCGTTTATGGAGGAGAAAGGGTTGAACGGGCTTGATATGGCTGGGTTCAATTCAAGCCTTTACGCCAAGCTGATGTCTGGAATGTTTCCTGGCGACTACAGTGAACACAAGAAGGTTGAAGTGACTGGCAAGGACGGCCTGCCTTTGCAGCAGATCGCACCGGTCATCATCATTCAAGCGGATGAAACTGAAACTGAGCCAGGCGCAGCGTAATTTCGCTGGCAGCAAGGCTCGGTTTCCTTGTTTTTGTGGCGGATTTGGGAGTGGCAAGACTTTCGCGGCGATTCTGCGCGCGGTTGCCTTGAAAAGCCAGTGCGTTGGACAGAACGTCGGTTATTACTTGCCCACGTATGGCCTTGTGAACGACATTGCGTTTCCGCGCTTTTCCGAGGTGCTCGATTCGTTTGGCGTCAGTTTTAGAATGGTGAAGTCGCCAGACCCGTATATCGAGGTGCCGGACTGGAAGGGGCGGTTCATATTCCGCACCATGGACAACCCGGCGCGCATCATCGGTTACGAGGTGGCGCACAGTGTCTGCGATGAACTGGACACGCTGACGGCAGACAAGGCGCGCGATGCCTGGAACAAAATCATCGCTCGCAACCGTCAGAAGTGCGGAATGCCGAACACGGTGGCCGTCGCTACAACGCCAGAGGGGTTTCGGTTCGTCTATGACCG
>CAYNYL010000023.1:0-6746 GCA_964401485.1 uncultured Gammaproteobacteria bacterium | reverse complement strand
AAGAAACCGCGCTCGCCGTGGTGCGTCGGGCGCGCCTCGGCGGCGCCGTCGAGGACGCGCTCGAAGGCTTCGACGCTCCAGGTCAGGAGGAACAGATGCAGCAGGTCGTGCAGCAGGTCATGCAGCTCATCGAGCAGCAGAGCCAGAAGGGGGCGCAGCAGTTGCAGGCGCAGGAGCATAACGCGCAGGCGCTCACGCAGTATGACCAGCAAGTGAGGCAGACGCTCGGCGGGCTGGAACAGGCGGGCGGCGCGATGGCGCAAGGGCTGCAGCAGATCCTCGCGCAGCAGGCGCAGGTTGCGCAGGCGCTCACCGCGGCGGTCGAGCGACTGAACGCCGCACCCGTCATGCAGAACGCCGAGGCGATCAACGTCACCCTCGCGCAGGTCGCGCAGGGCTTTCAGGCGGTCATTGAGGCCGTACAGGCGCCGAAGGACGTGGAGTTCGTCGCCGGCAAGGACGGCGTGCCGCGAGGCGCCCGCATGAAGTCGACGCGCGCCGCGCCGTTGCAGCAGGCGGCGAACGAGGTGGCCGCGGCCTCCAACACCGTGGCGGCCATCGAGGCGATGGAGACGCGCCAGACGCAGGCGTTCGAGCGGCTCATCGCCACGATGCAGCAGGGGCTCGGCGCCATCATCGCCGCCGTCGAGCGGCCGAAGCGGGTCGATTTGCAGCGCGATGCGAGTGGCCGTGTGGCCGGCGCGGTCGCGACCGTTCAGTAACCAGCGAGGTTTTTCACCATGTCCGCGATGTCCGACTATCTCGAAAACAAGCTGATCGACCACGTGCTGCGCGCGCAGACGTTCACGCCGCCCGCGACGCTGTACTTCGCGCTGCTCACGGCGGCGCCGAACGATGCGGGCGGCGGGACGGAGGTCGCCGGCAACAACTACGCGCGCGTTGGCGTCACGGCGTCGCTCGCGAATTTCGCCGGCACGCAGAGCGCCGGCTCGACTGCGGCGAGTTCGGGCACGGGCGGTCAGACCTCGAATAACGCCGCGATCAATTTCCCGACGCCCTCGGGCAGTTGGGGCACGGTGACGCACTGGGCGATCTATGACGCTTCCTCGGCCGGCAATCTGCTGTTCCACGCCGCGCTGACCGCAAGCAAGGCCATCAACACCGGCGACACCGTGAGCTTTGCCATCGGCGCGATGACCGTCACGCTGGGGTAGCGCGTGTGCTCACCTTCACCGAGCAGGGTTACCTCGAAGTGCGCCGCGCCGACGGCGCGCTCGTCTCGCGGCACCGACAGGAGCGCGAGGCGATCGAGTCCGTGATCCGCGACTCTGGAGGGTGCGCTGCGGGGGCGTGGACCATCACGCGCCCGACGATTCACGCGCGGCTCGAATCGTCGGGATTCGTCATCGACGCGCGCGCGAGCCTGCCCTGATGCTCGCCCTCGACGCAACCACGCGCAGCGAGTACGACGCAGGCGCCAGCGCAGCGGCAGCGGCCCAGGCGGTCATCGATGCGTTGGCCGATCCGGTCACGGTGCGCGTCTACGACGGCTCGGGCAACGTCAAGGGCTCGGGCACGATGGCGACGCCGTGGGCGACCCAGAGCGGCGGCGTACTCACGGCGGGCGAGCTTTCGAACTTCTCCGTGACAGCGGCGGGGACGCCCGATGCGACCTGGTATCTGCGTTTCGAGTCGGGCGCGCGCTGGCTGCGAGGCTCGTTCGGGCTCGCGGGCGCGACGGCCGATTTTGTCGCGACGGCCACGCAGTGGGCCGTGGGGCATACGGCGGGACTCGGCTCGGTCGTGCTGAACGCCACGGAGCAGAATACCGCCCCCTCGATGGTGGGCGCGCCGTCCTCGTTGTCGTTCTTCGAGGGTACGGGCGGCTCCTACGATTTTGCGGCGCATGGTTACGACCCCGACGGCGACGCGCTCACCTACGCGCTGGTCGGCATCGCGTACAGCGGCATCACGGTGTCGTCGGCCGGAGTGCTGACAGTCGATGTGAATGCGACGGCCGCGGTGCGTAATCTCGTGCTGCGCGTGACGGACCCCGGCGGGCTGTCTACGGACTGGCCGGTGCAGGTGACAATTGCGGAAGTGACGACGACGCTGATCCGCTATGCCCCAGGCCACTACTTCCGGCCGGGCCTCGGCGATTCGCTCGCCTCGATCCTGTCGAAGATTACCGGCTACGACTCGCGCGTCCGCGGCCTCTTCGCGATGCGCTACTGGAACCTGATCGAGACGTCGAAGGGCGTGTTCGACTGGTCGTGGCACGACGCCGTCATGAACGCGGCCGAGGCGGCGGGCAAGGTGGTGATCTTCAGCATTCAGGATCGGCGCTTCAACAACGCGGCGCCGAGCGCGAGCGTGCCGGCGTACCTGCAAACCGAGGGCCTCACGTTCTCGCACAACCGCCGCGCGACGGGCTCGCCGATTTCTGGCTGCACGCTCTGGCGGCCACAGGGCATGACGTACTGCATCGATGCGTACAAGCGCTTGATAGACCGCTACGGGCATCGCTCTGCGCTCGTCGGCCTGCGCGGCGAGGAGTCGATTTACGGCAACCCCTACGGCTCGACGATGGGCGCGACCTACACCGACTACAACGCCACCGACTACATGGCGCAGGAGGTGCGCCGGATGCAGGAACTGCGTGCCTATGCGCCGCAGCTCTCGTGGTCGCTGTACTGCAATTTCGTCCAGGGCGACAACGCGACGCACACTGCGCTGCAAACGTGGTTCGCGGCGTGCCGCGCCGATCGCGGCGTGCTGCTCAACGGCGGGCCCGACGTCGGGCCGCTGCGGTCGGAAGGCATCAACACCGACGGCGAGGAAGTGATGCTCGGCATCGTCGGCGGCGTCAATCACCTCGGCCAGTACCTCATCAATCAGTCCTCGGAACAGGAGGAGTGGGAGGTGTCGGGCATGACGGTGCAGCAGATCTACAACGTCGCAGTGACGCAGCGCGGTGCGAACGTCATGAGCTGGGCGACCAACTCCGTCCCGGTCGACCCGGACACGGGCGAGGATTATGACCACTGGACGGAGGAGGTGTACCCGTACCTCGCAACGCATCCGGCGAATTCGACCGTCCCGACGCAGCTCGTCGGGCGCGTGCAGGTGATTTGACATGGCCACGCTCCGCGGTGCGGGTTCAGTCGTCTTCAGCACGAGCGGTGGCAACCTCACGCCCACCGTGACCCACAGCGTCGGCGACCTGCTGCTGCTCTACACGGCCCAGCGCGCCGGCGCAGAATCGTGCGCGGCGATGACCGGCTGGACGCAACTCGCCGAAACGAACGCGAACGGATCGCTGGAGATCTGGGCGCGCATCGCCGACGGCGGGGCGAACGATGCACCGACCGTCGACTGGAGCGGCACGACATTCTGCAATGCGTGGATCGAGGCGTGGTACGACGCCGCATACACAGACCTCGGCACGATCGTTCACGCCTCGAACGCGCAAACCGCCAGTGGCTCGACGACGCTCTTCGTGCCGTCGCTGACGATCACCGAGAACGACTGTCTCGTCATCACCGCTGGCCGCAAGAACAAGACCTCGACGTCGAACGGGAACACGTTCGCGGCGCCAGGCTCGTTCACCGAGCGGCAGGAATACGTCTACGCCGGCACCGGCAACGCGATGGCGAGCGCCTCGTGGCAGCAGACGACGGCCGCGAACGTGCCGGACACCGACTGGACGCTCACCGGGACCGGCGAGTCGCTCGCCTCCAATGCGCTCGTGCTCGCGCTTCGCACGGGCAGCGCCTTGACGAAGAAACTCAAGGCCCTCGTCCACAGCGCGGCCCAGTCGAAGACCGGCGTCTATGGCGATGTGTTCGCGGCACCGACCGACGGCGGACTGGCGGGCGAGCGCATCGGCCGCTTTAGCGCGCAGGCATTCGAAGCTTCGCTCGAGTCCGGCGAGGCGGTCATCAAGGTGCCGGTGTCCGCTTTCGGCGGAAGTGCGCTCACGACGAGCGACACGCCACGCGCGGAGTTCCGCTACGACGATGCCGGCACGCTCAAGACGACGGGCCTGATCCCCTGCACGGTGATCGAGGAATGACAGCAAACGTCTTCCCGCTCCAGACCAGCGGCAGCTACACCGTCGCGGACTTTTATGCCGGCACGACAGCGCACGCGCTCGAAGGCGCGGCCAGTGCCAGCGCTGCCGCGGCCGGCGCCATCAACGCGTTCGAAATCAACGGCGGCGGACTGCTGCCGCCGTTCGTGTTGCTCGGCTCTGCCGTGGCCCGCGCCGAGGCCGAGGCCACGCTCGATGTCGTACCGACGGACGATTTCGACGTAGCCGCCGCGCTGGCGGCACGACGTCATCCCGGCTGGAACCGGCGCCGGGCGCAGGCGCAGCTCGAGCGCGAGCGGGCGATGGAGGCCACGATTCGCGAGGCGCTTCACCCGACACCGTCGCCCGCGCTCGCCGTTGCGAAGCCGCCGCAGCGTTCGCCCGCGCAGATCGCCGCCGAGATGGCCGCGCAAACGCGGGCCCGCGCCGCGCGCGCCGTCGCCACCGAGCGCGCCATCGAGGCGCAGCGCGCCCGCGTCGAACTGGCGCGGCTGCAACCCGAGCTTGCGGCGCGGCGGCAGCAGGCGAGCTATCGCGTGATTGAAGACCTGTTGCGTCAACTGTGAGGATCACCATGACGACCCCTATCAGCGTTCGCTTTGCGCTCTGGCTCGACAAGCGATCCACGCGCCTCACGCTCGCCGCAGTACTCCTCGTGCTGCTTGGCCTCATCGGGCTCGTCATCGCCCGCGCCGAGGCGGACGACGTGACGGTCAGTTGGGCGCAGCCGACGGCGAACACGAACGGCACGGCGATCCCGGCCAGCGGTGCCGGCTCGATCGCATCGAACCGCGTCGAATACGGCTCGTGCTCGGGTACGAACTTCGGCACGCGAGCCGGTGAACGCGTCGTCAGTCCGGCCGCAACGTCTGCCGTGGTGCCGAATCTCGCACCTGGCGCACACTGCTTCCGGGTGTTCGCGACCAACACCTACGGCGTCGAATCGCTCGCATCCGCCGTCGTCTCGCGCAGCATCGCCGCGCCGACGCCGAACCCGCCGACCGCCGTGACCGTGGCGCTGTTCGCGTATGAGGTCAAGAACGGTCGCCTTGATCGCGTTGCCGGACTTATTCAGCGCGGGACGCAGTGTGACCCGACGCCGTCGCTGGTTATTGGGGACCGCTCCTATCACGCCGTTCCGCGCTCGGCCGTGTGGCCGCGTCCGAAGGCGAGTAAGACGATCGTCGCGCTGTGCGTCGCAGCCTGACGTAGAGCCACCCGATGACATTCCTCGTTGGCCAGCGGGGAACGGGCTGGACGCACATCGCGCAAGGTCAGGGCAGTGGCGGCTCGGCGATGTGCTATCGCTCGGGCTACCTCGCGACGCCCGGCACGGCCGCGACGGCGTATCTGCATATTTTCGAGGAGGTCACGGCGTCCACCGCCAAGGTGTGCATCTACGATGCCGGCGGCAATTTGGTCGGGCAGTCAGGCGCAATCGACGTCACGAGTCCAGGACTCAAGAGCGCAGCCTTGACCAGCAGCGTGGAGCTGACTGCGCAGACCTACAAGCTCGTGGTGACGCTGAACTCGGGGTACGCGTACTTCGCGGCGAACAGCGGCAGCAACAATTTCCAAGACGACAACTGGAATTCGGCGGCATTTTCCTACGCCTCGCCGCCGCCCGCGCTGCCGACTCCGACATACGAAGAAATTAACCGGGAGTTCGTTGTCTGGCTGGACGGCTCCGCAGGCAGCGGTGCGCAGGCGCTCGAGGGTGCGGCGACGGCGGGCGCAGCAGCCGACGCGGCGATCAGCGTCACCAAGCCGATTGCAGGCGCGGCCCAAGGCGGTGCCACGGCCGCGGCCGACCTCACGGTTACGACCGGAGGCGTCTCACACGAGCTGGGCGGCGATGCCGCAGGCGCAGGCTCGGCCTCCGCCTCGTTGAGCGTCACCAAGCCATTGGCCGGTGCCGCCGCAGGCTCGGCCAGCGCACAGGGCGGCCTTGCGGTCGCGAAGCCGCTGTCAGGTGATGCGCAGGGCCAGGCGAGCGCGACTGGCGAACTGACGCTCATCGGTCACGTGGACCTGGCGGGCGCCACAACGGGCAGCGGGCTCGCAAGCGCTGCGCTGTCGATCACGATCCCGCTCGGCGGCGCGGCGGTTACGGCAGCGCTTGCAGATGCGGCTCTGACGGTCACGCCGGCCGTGGCGATCGAGGCGCCGCGCGGAGGTGACGCCGCGCCCGATCGCGGTCATCGCGGCTGGGACAAGCGCCGCGCCACGCTGAGGCGCAAGCGTGAACGTGAGTTCACCGAGCAGATCCGCGACCTGTACCGCGCGTTGACGAGCGACCCGGCCACGGCCGAGCGCGCCGAGGCCATCGTCGCCGCCGTTGTGCCCGCCGTGCCTGCACGCGGCGAGTCGCAGGCCGCGCACGAGGCCGCGCTCCTCGCTCGCGCCGAAATGCTGCGCCAGCGCGCCGATGCGCTCGACGCCGAAGCCGTGCAGGCGGAGATCGCGCTGCGCCTGCTCTACCGCGAGTACCGCGAGCGGCAGGAGCGCGAGGACCTCGATGCGCTCGGCGTGCTGTTGCCGGCGCTGCTCGGCGTCGAGCCTGCGCCGTTCGTGGCGGGCCGCGAGGCGCTGGCCGGCGAACTGTGGGACGACGGATACGACATGGACGCGCTGCAAGTGCTGCTCGCCGAGGTGCTGTGATGCCGATTTACCGCTGGGTCTGTCCCGAGTG
>CAYNYL010000022.1:9077-11802 GCA_964401485.1 uncultured Gammaproteobacteria bacterium | reverse complement strand
GGGACACCGCTCAAAACGACGGGTGGATATGCGCCCGGCCACGAACCACTGCAACGCTCTCTTGAGGCCGTCGAAGGTATCTTGCAACGGGCAATGGGCCGCCAACTTCGCCCCATCGAAGCCCACGATGTCATGTGCCACCTTGCAAACGCCGTGTATGCAGGAGGCATCCGACGCGCCGCAATGATCTGTTTCTTTGACCGCGACGACGAAGAGATGTTGCGCTGCAAAGAGGGCGAGTGGTGGCGCGAAAATAGTCAACGCGCCCGCGCCAACAACAGCGCCGTGCTGCCACGCTCGGAGGTCAGCGAGGAAGAGTTTATTGCGCTGATGCAGATGATTCAGCGCAATAACACAGGGGAACCCGGTGTGTTCTGGACGGTCGATCCAGCGGCCAGAGCGAATCCTTGCGTTGAGGCGTCGCTCGATCCGTACACCTTCTGCAATCTCGCCACCGTCAACGTTTCCGATGTGGCCGACAAAGCGGACTTTTTGGCGCGGTGTGAAGCTGCTGCCTTGATCAGTACGTTGCAAGCCTCCTTCACAAACTTCTCCTATCTGTCGGAGAGATGGAGTAAAGCAACGCGCAAATCCTCGCTGCTTGGGGTGTCGTTGACGGGTTTGACCTCTCGCCGTCTTGAGGTGCTTGGGATCGATCTAGCGGAAGGGGCGGAGCGTGTCAAGCAAGTCAACGCCCAAATCGCGGACCTTATCGGAATCCCACACGCCCATCGAACGACGCTCATCAAGCCCGAAGGGACGGCGGGCTTGGTGCTTCGGACTTCGAGCGGCATCCATGCTTATCACAGCCCCTACTACCTGCGCGGAATTACGGTGGGGAAGGATGAGCCGATCTATCCGACGCTTCAAGCGATCATGCCTGAAAATCTCGCAGACCTATTCGAAGATCCCGACAACAAAGCATTCGCCTACTTCCCAATCCGCGCCCCACAAGAAGCAATCTCGCGCCATGAAGAAGATGCGATATCCTTGCTGGAACGGGCGAAAGAGTGCGTCGTAAGATGGATACTTACAGGCCATCGTGTCGGCGGAAACCCCCACAACATCAGTCTCACCGTGAGCGTCAAAGAGCACGAGTGGGAAGAGGTGATCGCGTGGATGTGGCAAAACCGCGATAGCTACACGGGGATCGCGCCGATGCCTTACTGGGGCGGAACCCACCCACAACTCCCGTTTGTGGAGGTAGATGAGGCCACATTCGATCTCTATCTGTCCCGAATCAACGGTCACTTCGACGCACTACAGATCCCCGAAGAGTGGCGCACCGAAGCCCTCGAAGATGTGGCCGCTTGTGTCGGTGGCGTCTGCGAAATCCTCTAACCATCCCCGCCCGCCAAACCCCTATAACTTCTTGTTGCAGTCCACAATCTGTCTCGCTATACGACGCTCACGTTTCAGGTGAAACCCCGTTGCCTCGGTGAGCGCCATCCATGCTTTTCTTTGTACGCCTTTGTCTCTTTGTTGCAACCTGCTTGGCTTGGTTCGTGGGTTCGGTTGAGATCCTTGACGGACTCTTGATCGCCCGTAGCCATCCGATTGTTGTGCTGTTTTGGGCGTCAGGATGGGGTTTTTTGGGGTGGCGAATCGCCGCAGCGTTCGAGCGGTTTGTTCTTTGGAGCGAAGTGAAAGAGGAGGATGCGAAGCGATGACCGAGATCCGCAAGCAGATTTTTGAACAGATCGAAGCCGAACGCGCCCGACAGACGGCCAAATGGGGCGACCAGTCCCACAAACCTGACGGGACATGGGCGCTGATTCTCGGCGAAGAGATCGGCGAATGGATGCGCGCCTGTCTCGAAGGAGACGCGGATCACGCCGTTGAGGAGATGATTCAATGTCTCGCTGTGGGTACGGCGTGGCTTGAGGGTCGGATGAAGCAGCAGGAAGAGTCTTTTGCTGCACACGAGGAGATTGCGAACAAGGCGGCTATCTTTTACGGCGGTCGCTTGGGCTTCGGAGAAGGAGAGCGCAGCAAATGAAACTCCGCACCGTAGGGATTCTACTCAACTCCTTTGGCTTTGGCGCACAGAGAAGGATTGAGACCGATGGCTTTGGCGCACAGAGAAGGATTGAGACCGATGACTTTCGCGCAGCAGCAGTCCGAAGTGGCGCGGGTTCGTGCCTACATCGCCGAACGCATAGCCGACGGGGTAAAGATCGAAGATCCTTATCTGAACTCAGGGATGTACTGTTTCTCGTATCGAAGGAGCAAGTGCAGCTTAATTATCTCGGTGCGGAGTACCTGTACTACGTGGAAGCCCAGCAGTGTGGATTGGATGGCCTTTGACAACGTAGCCGTAAAGTCATGGGAGGGTGAGTTTCCCTACGGACACCAAGACTTCGCTGCGATGGATCGGGCGGTTGCGTACTGGCTTTACAGTAAAGAGTACGGGGGAGTGTTGTGACCGAACTGCTTGCCATCCTCCGAAAGATCCACGCCGAACACGGGGCTTGGCTACATCTCACCGACGCTTGTTTGGCGATGCTGCAAGAGGATGCGCCCACCAAGGCCCAACAAGAGGAAGCCCTCGACGATGCCATCCGATTGACGGGCGTGTACGACGTTCTCAAAGATCCGCAACGTGGCCGACGTGCCTCTTTTGCAGGAGCTTGCGCGCACCTTCACAGCGACCTCAAGGCATGTGGCAATGCGCTGCGGTGGTACTTCCATTTCACCCGATACAGCGGCCCCGAAGTCGAGATCG
>CAYNYL010000022.1:0-8977 GCA_964401485.1 uncultured Gammaproteobacteria bacterium | reverse complement strand
CCATGAAGTTCAATGCCTCCCCCTTCGATGCGCGCTGGTTGCAAGGCACAACGCTCCACAACAGGGGCTACTTGGTCGAATACATCGCCAAAGCCAACGCCGCAGAGCGAGACAGCAAGCGCACTGAGCGCCTTGAAAAAGGCGAGTGCCGCTATTGCTTCTATTGCAAAGGAAAGGGCGGTGGTTCGGCGTGTTCAAGCCGTCCATGTGCTTGCTGTGGCGTAGAAGTTGGCAGCGCAAATACCTGTATTGATGTGCTGTGTAAGCAATGCGCCGATACGCACGAACTTTGCGTCCACTGTGGCGCAGACAGAGAACTGCGTGTCAGGCGCAAAAACTGGCCGAACGGGGCCGAAGTGAAGGACAGTAAGCCATGACCCCCAAAGACGTTGCCAACCTCGAAAACTTCCACCTCCAATCCCGCGATATGCTGTTTTCTCTGCAACTGCGGGACAATGGCGAAGACGTGGCTCTTGTTGCCGCAGAATACTGCGCTGGTAAAGACGCCGTAGCATGGGGCGAGATGAACGATTGGCAGATCGTGGAATGTTTCGAGTGGCTTGCGCGGTGGATCGAGAAACGCAGGGCGCAGAAGGGCGGCACGATGAAGCTGATTGTCTGCGGTGGGCGGGACTTTACGAAACGGGACTTCGTGTTTGACCGACTCACGCGGATTTACAGCCTTTGGAACGTCACCGAAGTCATCCAAGGCGGTGCAACGGGCGTGGATGCGTTGGCGAAAGAATGGGCCGAACAGCGCGGGATTCCATGCACCACCGTACCCGCCAAATGGGACGAATACGGCCCCAAAGCAGGGCCGATGCGAAACAGCGAGATGGCGAAGATGGGCGATTTGTGCGCGGTGTTTCCCGGTGGAAAGGGAACCGCCGATATGCACACGAAAGCCCGCAAAGCAGCCCTGCACGTCTTTGTTTATACCGAACCAACCGAAGGATAAGCCCCTATGTATCAATATGCTGATTTGCTCCACAAGATCATCAAAGAAGGCGAAATTTCCACAGACCGCACAGGCGTTGGGAAACGCAGCATCTTTGGGCATCAAATGACCTTCGATCTGCGTGATGGCTTCCCGCTTCTTGGGCTGCGTCAGATCCCGTTGCGGCTCGTGTTTGAAGAGTTGATGTGGTTCTTGTCAGGCTCAACCGACGTGCGCGATCTTCAAGCAAAGGGAGTGCATTTTTGGGATCAGTGGGAAGACAAGGAGGACTTGGCCGAAGGGTGGGATCTTGGGCCGATCTATGGCCGTCAATGGCGCAGATGGGGCAGTCGAGGCTTAATGTTCGATCAAATCTACAAGCTCGTTGATGGCCTCGCTTGCAATCCACACTCTCGCCGTCACATTGTCACGGCTTGGGATCCTCTTGACGTACGCTACCAAGTGCAATGCCACAAAGCACCCCCACCCTGCCACATCCTTTTTCAAAGCTACGTTTCACCCGACGGGCATCTTGACTTGCAGCTCTACCAACGCAGCGCCGACGTGGTGGTCGGTGTGCCCTTCAACATTGCAAGCTACGCGCTGCTTTTGATGCTCCTAGCGCATGAAGTCGGATTGAAACCGCGCCGCTTCATCCACACGCTCGGAGACGCCCACATCTACGAATACCACGAACACAAGGCAGCAGCAGAAGAGATGCTTGCGCGGTATCGAAAGAATATGCAGGAGGGGACTCGACTCACGCTCCCCACGTTGCGCTTTCTCGAAGAGATGGAAGGCAGTGTACTCAGAGCGGATTTCAAGTGGGAAGATCTGCATCTTGAAGGATACCATCCTCACCCTGCGATCAAAGATTTGCCGGTGGCAACATGACCAAAGACGCCATCGCATCCTCTCTACTTCACGGCGATATCCCCACCCTCTCGCCTTGTGGTGGCAACGTCAGCTTTCTTGGTGGCGAGTTTGAACATGGTGCGCTATTTGTGGGACTTGAGGTCGTGTACTTCCACAGAACGCTGTACCAAGTGCGCGCTCGCATCGGAAAAACAGACGAATACGTCGTCTTGCAGTCCCGTACATGGGAAGGCGCTGTTTTGGAAGCCCTCGCCCACATTGAACGCAAGGCGCAACACATTCTCTCGCTTGTGGCTGAAGTGCGGCAGATGCAGGGCGAATAGGCACAACGCGACAGAGAAAGGATAAACGGATGCAAGGTTGGTATCGGGTTTGGTGGCGCTTTCTGTCTCGCATCGACGGGCGGCACAACGTCTTTTTGTCTCGCCAACATCTCTTTGCTTGGGGCAAGATCGGGGAGATTTGTGGTGCGCGTGGTGGCGTGATGGAGCGCCGCTGCACGGACGAAAACGGCGAAGAGATCGCAGAGATCTGTATCCACAAGGATCTGATCTTTCGTGATACCCAAACCACCGAGATTGCGGTGTTCGCTTCGGACGAGCGGGACGATGTAGAGCGGGTGGTGGTGTTCTGGCAACAACGCGCCGAAGAGGTTGGTCTTCCCGCAACGATGGCCTACATGGACAAGCTACCCGCCAACAAATTTGTTCACGTCGCATTTGTGGCGGTCGAGTTGCTGTGCGCCTTTCCACTCGTCACAGAGACAGGTTCGCTTCATGCCTAACTTTAACATCATCGCAGCCATCGGATGCAGCGGACAGTTGGGGTTGAACGGTGAAGTTCCTTGGCATGAACCGCTTGACCTGCAACATTTTCGTAATCTCACCTACGGCCACGCCGTGATCATGGGGCGCCGTACGTGGGAAAGCCTCAAGGCTCCACTCAAGGGGCGTGTAAACCTCATGGTGTCTTCGACTCATCCACATCCACCTTCTCTTTATGTCAACGTGCGTCCAACGCTCGACCAAGCGCTCTATCGCGCCGATCTCCTCGAATGCGAAGCGTGGGTGATTGGCGGAGCAAAGCTGTATGAAGAGGCGCTTGCCCACAAGGGCGCAGGGCTTCTATTTCTGACCCGCGTCAACTACGAGGGACCCGCAGACGTGTTTTTCCCGATGGGCGCGCTATCTGGGTGGCGCGTTAGGGAAGAGGAAACGCACCAACGCGGAAACTGTGTCTTCGAGGTATGGGAACGCACCCCTTGATCCCGCTGCACGTCAAGGCTACACTATAACTTGTTATTGATCTTTTGGACTCTCCCGCGAGAAAGGATTCTCCCCCATGCCCACAGCGACAGCGCCAACAGAAACCAAAGAAAAAGCATCCCCCTACGCGCAGTTCGTGATCACGCTTTCCGTGCCCGACGTGGCCCAACTGCGAATCCACTACAACACGTATCAATGGAAGCGGATGCTTGTCTTGGACATCCTCAAGCACCGCGAAAAGGCGTTGGAGATCCTACGCACCTCTCCGCCCGTCGAGCGGATCATGTTGCTTTCGCCCGAAGAATTTCACCAAAGCGAGTCCTTTCAGACCACCCCCCAAAGACTCGCCGAGATCGATCAGTCTGTGGAAGCCCTCAAGGGCTTGGGGCTTCGCGCTGGACTGACTGGACGAAGTGCTTTTTTTCGTGCGTTTGGAAGGATGTTGTTGCGGGGGGATTTAGACTGAGGCTCGTTTCTTTCGCAATGCCCACCGCCCACGCTTCAAATAAACCCGCCCCGCCGCTTTCAACTCCCCAATCTCACGCAACACCGCCCCCTCGGTGCTGCCTACGAAGCACAGGATCTCTCTGAGACTCAACGGCCCCAAAAGATCCAGAGCATCCTCAACGCCGCGCATCGCAATAGCCCCCGTCGTCTTCGTGGCGCTGCTCAAAGCGGGCTGCGAGATAGGCCATCAGCACAGGCGTTTCGTGATTTCGGATATCGCGGCTTCGTGCCGCGACCACAGCACCTTTGAGGATGGCGATTGCTTGACGAAGCTCTGCATCCACTTCGCGCCCATTTTGACGCATGAAGCAAAGACGCCAACGCCACGCGGCGACACAAAGGGCGTCGGACGCTTCGATTTGTTGGGTTTGGGTCTTGGCCGCTTGAAGGTTCGCGGTCGTGTCCTCCAGCACGCCAAGGAGTTCGGTGGGGTTGGTCTGTTGGACGGTGTTCACTTCGCGGGCAAGCTCCCGCGCTGTATCGGTGAGGCTTCGGGCGACAGGGCAAACGCCTGTCATGTGGAAGATGTGGGCTTTGATTTTCTGTTGACGTTGGTTCATGGTTCTGCTACCTTCCGTATTGGAGCGAGAGCGTTTGGGGTTGGCCGCCTGTTACGCTCTCGCTTCGTCGTTTTTGGGGTGGGATCAAATCTCTTCGACGGTCAAAAAGAGGCTCTGTGTCTCGCCGTCCCATTCGTATCCGAACTCGTACACGCCGCCCTGCCATCCGAGGTATTCACACGCCTCTCCGTCATTCGTGTGAAACTCTGCCACATCGCGCAACACCTCTTCCATCTCTTCGCCTTCGCCGATCTCCACGTCTTCCAGACTGGAGAGAAGTTGGCCCGTTGGTGTGCATTTCCACACGCGATAGGTCTTGGTTTTCGCCTTGGGTGCGCTCAGCTTCTGTTGGAGTTGCGCGGCCATTTGCTTTGCTGCTTCGATGTGGTTCATGTTCTTCCCTTTCCTTTCGGTTGTTTGGGGACTGACACAATGCTTGCCCCTCTAACGCCCTAAGCCCCGCCCCTGCTTGTCAGGTCGGGGCGTTTGTGCGCGTTTGGCGGGGACTTAGCGACGCTTGATCAGCGTGTCAAAGTGGAGGTCACAGCCTCCTTTTAGCACCACCCGACACGTCAAGGTCAGGTAGTCTCGGTGTTTCAACTCGTCCACAAGTAGGGTCTCGACTCGCTCAACGAGCCGATGATGCCGCATGGTGTGGACAACGGCGTCCACAACCGAATATCCGCGCTTTCCTGCTAGTTCGGCGGCACGGCGCATCCCTTCCACGTCGCTTTCAAACTCGGCCATCTCAGGAGACAGCCACAAAGAAGGGTCGCTCTCCAACTCCCACAGGCTCTCGGTCATTCCGTCGTACATCATCGAAACCTCCCTTGTTTCGGGGTTGTTTGCCCCGTTCGTTGCTTCCATACAAACAACATTACACCCCCTTTTCAAAAAGTCAATAACTTTTTATCAGTATTTTGATTGAATCTTGGGAAACCCTTGCTATACAAGGCGATGCACACCCACCAAAGGAGATCATCATGCGTCGCTCACTGCCTTACAACTCAGACGGATTCTGTGTCGAGATCGAGCATTATACGGTATTTCTGCACATTCAAGGTATCCCGCACCCCGTCCCACTCTACCCCGCGTCGGCTTTTGAGCGCAGAGAAGGTGCCGCGATCCCACTCGCCGATCTGCTGCGCGTGTTTGTCCCTGATCTGTCCGCTAAAACTGTCGCTAAGCAGGCGCATCACCAAGCGGAACTGCTCTACCGAGGCCGTCAAACCATGCAGCCACGCACCAAAGAAGCTGCGCAATGGGCCAAAATCGGCGACTACAAGGCTTCTATCGTATGGTTTGATGCGCGGAAAATGGAGTGGTTTGTGACGCCTACAACGTGGGAGATGGTCGCGTCGCATAAAAAAACGGCGTAGCTTTGGGGGCCACGCCGTCTATCAGGTGAGCAGAAGGTAGGAGTGTGTTCGTGCGGAGCGAACGCCCCTTGTATAGCGAGCGTCGGTGTCTGCGCCAAGTCTATTTCAGGCGCGTTCTGATCTCGGTGATGGCTTCTTGTTGGACTCTTTGGCGCTCGTCGATGCGATCCATCTTGCGCTCGACCGAACGGATCTCGTTGCGGATCGGGTTGGTTTCGCTCTGAATCGCACCGCGTATTTCGCCCATCAGTGCGCTCTTTGCAAGCCAGCCCAAGCCCGCACAACCCCCAAGCGTGAGCGTGATGGCAAGCGGTATCAACCACTTCAGAAAGGCTAGATTGTAGCGCAGCCCCTTTACGGTGTCCAACTCCCCGCTCTCTAGGGTCTTGTCCTTGTACCCCATCGTCGTATCCTTTGAGATTCCGTTGATCTCTGTCATCTGATCCATCCTTTGATCCTTACCAACAGCTAAGCGCCCCGATTCCCCCGAAGCACCATAGCAACAACAGAAAAATCCCAATCTTGCGCTTCATTTGAATGATCGCCCCATCTGAAACCCTGCAACACCCATCCCCACACCGACACCCACACAGATCCCGATCCCCACCTTCCATGCGGTACATTGCGCTGCTTCGTGGCAGACTTTTTTGATTTCAGCACATCGTAGCTGCTCGCTCAACAAACGACTCGCACACGCGCTCTTTTCGATGCCGAGCGTACGCTGCAATGCCGTCACGTCTGCGCGCAGCTTCGTGATCTCGGTGCGTCTGCGCTGTAGCTCCCCGAGGATCTCGATCATCTCACCACGCGGCACAGAGACCAGATCAGGCTGTGGCTTCGCACCCATCACAAAAAACACCACCACAAACAGCAACGGCAAGGCTCTAATCATCGACCCGCACCTTTTCCGTCATCAGGAACGTCACAGCGATCAAAAAGACCCATGCGACGATCCCGGGAAACGTCAGAATCACAAGCAGAAACCAAGGAGAGAACTTCCCCACCAACACCATCGCCATGATTCCACCCGCACCAATCGACAGCATACACCCCAAACAGAGGAAGAAAATCGACCATCTCATCGGCGTTTCATCTCTTCTCGGATGGCTTGCATAAGCTGCTCGTTTGTCGCCGTCCTGTGGAGTTTTTTGTTTTCTGCGATGCGTCGTTGCGCCTCTTCGTCTGCGAGGCGGTGCGCTTCTGCGCGCTCCTTTTCTACCTCGGACAGTTGGGCGTTGCGCTTCTTTTCTTCTTGAATCTGGCGCACCATCGCATCATGATCGATCTCTTCGATGCGCTCCTGTGGGGACTTGCGAAGCGTTTGCAGCGCAAAGAAGCCGAGAAGAAGCAGCACCACAGGAAACAGGACGATCCACGAGATGCGCTGCCACCAAGGGGCTTTTTCCCATAGCTGCTTGATTTGTTCGATCACGACTCACCTCCGCCACATCTGGAACACTCTGTTGACAGGGAAAATGCTGCCGTCGGTCGAGTCGGTCATCGTGACAGTTCCCGATATTGGCTCAGCAAGGACAAGGAGCGTACCAACCGAAGAAGGACGCCCCAATGCCTTCATCCGCTCCAATCCTGCCTCCATCTTTTGGTTCCAGCGGTAGGCATTGCTCGCAGATCGGCGTTTCTCTAGTGCGCGTTCAGCCCGCTTTCTTTGTTGCTTCGTTTCCCATCTCACGACTCACCTCCCATGCTCGGCGGCTTCAGTTTCCCCGAAGGCTCCGACGTTTGCGGAGCCGCTTGCACCTTCGCCATCAGCATAGCCGCTTGCGCGGTTTGCAGACTGATCTTCGCCTTGTCGGTGGGTTGGACTGCGGTCGTTTCAATCGGCGGCGATACGGCCCCAATGACCGCGCTTTTCACCTGTCCCGCGCCCAAGATCGCCGCGCAGGTTGTTGCCAGCGTCGAGATTATTTTGATTGCGTCGGAGGCTACGGACTTTGCGCCGAAGATCGCCGCGAGCAGCCACACGAACAGTACAAGCACGACGAGAACAAAGAATCCCAAAGCGCCCCATCGAGCGGAGCTTTGGTGGCCCTTCTCGTCGGATAGGGCGTCTTTGAGCAGGTCTTTCATCTGAAAAATCCTTCCTTCAGTTTCGCCGTGTGGTACTCGGCAGGTTGGCCCCAAAAGTGCCGCGTGCCCGTACCGTTCGCGTTGTGCTTACTGGCCGACCATTCGAGCAGTCGGCCATCTTCGTAGCCAGCGCAGACGATCAGGTGTCCTGTCCCGTCCTCGCGCCAGATCTGGCAAATGTCTCCGATCTGTGGGGGTTCTGTGCTGTAGTCGGCAAGCCCCAACTCACCCAAAAGGATCGGCAGATCACCGCGCTTGTCGGGGTCGAGGTCTTCCCATGCAGCGAGGCGCAAAGCCTCGATCACAGCGGGGGTCATGGCCTCTTCCTCTTGGAGATCGGTGAACCGTCGGAGCATCTCAACGAGCGCCCACCAAACCGCGCCGCTGCAATGCACCGTTCCATCAGCCCGCCAAAGTTCGCGGTTTCGCCACACGACTGCGGACGGGACACCCCGACCATGCGCGGAGTATGTGGTTTTCGGGGCCGACTTCCAAACCTCTTGCCATTTGGTCCACATCTTCACACCTTCGCGATCTCGATCAGCCCCGTCGCTGTGTCGTCTAGTCTACGCTGCCCACCCCCGCCGCCATTCCACAGGAGCGCAGGGACGGTAAGGGGAATGGCCAGCGGTAAGAACGCCATCTCGGCCAGTTCAGGCGTCTCCCCTCCCGTGCCTTCGTTACGGAAGTCGAACGAGTGGTTTGCGGCGTCGGGCCACGGGTTGATCGCGGCGATCGTAGAGTCGTATGCGCCGTCGACGTACAGCCGCGCGAATTCGGCGGGCAGGGACAAATCCTTAATCAGCACGATGTCGTGCCAATTCCCGTCATCTATTCGCCCTGTCGAGTAGTAGTTCGATCCGCCCTGTGTCGCGAACACGAATTTGCCTACATCCGCGCCTGTTCCCATCACGCCGAAAAGCCACGATCCAGCGTCGAACGTGGCTGGCTGTTGCTGTTTTCGCGCTACGAGTTGCGCGGCGGCGGTCGCGGCGGCGGTCGGCTTGACTCGCATAAATAGCGTCCATCCAGCGTTTATGCCGATGTTTGACTGGCTGACGAACGTCAAAGAAAAATCATGGCTTTGCGCGGTCGTGAGCGCGGTGGTGGCGAAACCGTTGCCAAGCTGCAAGGAGGGGGATGTGCCATCCGGCGCACCCCCAGCGATCCAAGTGTAGGGGGCGTTTAGCGTTAGGTTGTTCGCGTTCCCGCTGCTATCTGCGGCGGTCGCGCCGGCCCCCTCGTCGAACTTCCAGTGCGCGCCCTGCGTGAAAATTGCGGAGTCTGCGCGCTTTGCGTTTGTGTAAATCAGCACGCCGCTTGGTGTTCCGCCGCTTGGTGTTCCGCCGCCGCCGCCGCCCTGCA
>CAYNYL010000021.1:9952-12491 GCA_964401485.1 uncultured Gammaproteobacteria bacterium | reverse complement strand
ACAAACCTAACCCACTTTACATTATGTCTGCAATTATAACCACCTCTATTCTCGGTTATATTGGTTATGTCCGTACCTTCAATTAATCCTGACCCTTTAGCTCGATACACTTCCTTGCCTTTGGCATTTATTACCTTTACTTGGCTGTCGCTTGGTTCTCCGTTTGGAATAAACTCATTTAGAACTTTATTTACCTCCGCAATCGTCATTCCATTTGGGTACGTTTCCCTAATGTGCGTACACATCGGACGACTTTCCTCCACTAACGACCCTATCCATTTTAAAGTATCTAATTTATTTTCTTTTTTAATTATATCATTTGCTGTGCCATTCAAACGCAATAGATTTTCTTGCAATATTAAGCCATTTTGATTATTTACAAGACTTTCATCACCAATAGTTATCTGCTTTAATTCTTTAAAACTTTCTTTTACCTCACGCTTTAAAACAATATCTGAAAATACTTTATTTTCTATCTTTCTCATTACATTTACTTCAAAGCCTTTGCCAGTTAAATCAAACATTACATCGTCAATTGCTCTTTGTATTCTTACGTTATTTTCATTCAGTTTTTTAAAGGTCATTCCTTTATCGTCCTTGTAAAATAGCTTAGTTCTATCAACTATTTTTGATAATTCTTTTTGAAAGTTTTTTGCATTTTTAAAATAACCTGAATTTTGGAAAGCACCAACAATAATACCACCGATTAATGCTAATGCTTCGTCTGTATAATCATAATAGCCACCGTGAATGAAAATCGATAATTCATCAACCAATGCTTGATAGAACTCTTTGTTTATCGCAATTAATTTTTCTTTGTTTTTCTCAACTAAATCAATGATATAATCAACTTCATTCATCTTCTAAAGATATAATAGGCTTTGATAAATTAAAGGTTTCGTTAATTACTTTTCTAACAATAGCATTTATTTCATCTGTACTACTATCTTTTGTGATTTTGCCCTCATTAAATAAGTCTCTCATTATTTGAAAACCTTGATGGTGGAGGATTATGTCATCATTGGTCAAATCGCTACCTAAACTTGCTTTTGCTTGAACCAGTTCCGAAGAACCATAAG
This sequence comes from uncultured Gammaproteobacteria bacterium, assembly GCA_964401485.1. Taxonomy (GTDB): domain Bacteria; phylum Patescibacteriota; class Patescibacteriia; order UBA9934; family UBA9934; genus CAYFMS01. Next base: position 11,412 of record CAYNYL010000021.1, on the reverse strand, counting down.
CAAATATCTTATCAATCTTTGCAAGTTCATTTATTATAAATTCATTAACCGCACTCGCACCAAAATTCTTTAATAAATATTTTTTTGTCAATTCAACTAAGATGACATAAGGCGACCCACTACTCTTAGCCTGTGCAATTTCTACGATATAATCAGCACTATTCTTTATATCTAAATCTTCAGGTAAGCTAATGTTTACATCATTTGAACCTCCACGATATTCCGCAATTGAATTTAAAATATTTTCGTATAACTTAAATAAGTCAAATAAAATACCACTCACCAAATCAACTCGCTGTTGGCTATCATACCTCTTACTTTCGCCACTTTGATTAGTCATATTTTGCTTTGAAACGCATAGGGCATTTAGCATCATATCGAAATAATATGCTTCACGATTTGCCGAATGTTGAAGTATTGAAGTGTCAGGCGTGATAAAACCTTCAGGGACTGTAAATTTCCCTTGCTCGTCTAAGAAGTCGCCACCCTTAGAAACCATTAATGTACCAGTTGGGGTTGTGTCCATAATATAGCCTGTACCACTGCACCGCCCACACGTATGACCATCACTGGTAACGTGTCTATTTAAGCTTGTGTCTAAATGACAACCACCCTCCATAACGTTGTCGCACGGTACTTTAACCCTCCAATGACGAGGATATACAAAACGAATTTCACATATTCTAAGGTCTGAACCTTGACCGATTGCAAGGTCGCCCCAACCTGCAGCCCCGTGATAATCAGAAATAAAATACTCCGAGCCATCGGCATCTAAAACATACCTTGAACCTATCACATAGAATGGGGCATTTGTAAGATTGTTATTATAGTAAATATGGCTTTCATAACTTAATTTATTGTCTGCTAATTTTGGGATAAATAATATAGTTTGCTCTTTATCTATGCCAAAATAATAAGGATAAGACTTACTATCATTAACCTGATAATCGCCCCCTTTAAATACAAGGTAGTCATTGCTAATATCAACAATATCAGCATAACCAATTAACCTAATATCTATGTCTATCTTCTGATTAATGATATTATTAAAATCAGGTAAATCAAATAAATAATTAGGTACAAATGTTTCTGAAATATGCTTTGGCAAAACAACGACCACCGCATTAGGGTCTGTCTGCTTATACCACCCTACACGCTTTATAATCCATTCTTTTAAACTAAATGACGTATAGGTATTATTTAGCTTCAAAGTGTCCTCATAGGCTTTTAAATCGTCATTTGTGCCATAGTCAACAACCGCGTCTAAATTAAGGGCAGTCGTTATATAGTCTGCAATTGCTTTATCAAATTCATTCTTTGTAATCGCCCTATAATTATTTGAGCGAAAATTAAAGGCTTGTTTGTTTTCGCTCTCCAGCGGTCGCCTATCTTTAAATATTTGGATAGGCAAAGCCCCCTGCGTGTGTACGCTCATTATATTATAAACCTCCTGCCATTTT
>CAYNYL010000021.1:0-9852 GCA_964401485.1 uncultured Gammaproteobacteria bacterium | reverse complement strand
AAGTCGTAACCGCTTATTTCTGATATAACTTCTTCAGGTTTCCCTGCTGATAATATCAGTTTTGAAGTCGTTGGCTTGATTATATTACCCAACCCGGGTGGCGATACTATTACTTTATTTGCCGTGATATAACCTTCCCACTCAACGGCACTTGTTATGTCGGTAAACTCAATATCGCAATCAAGCAAAATAAAGAACTCCGAACCACCTTTTAAAAGTGATTCCGCTCTTTTACAAGGCACAGGATAGCTTCTTATCTGTGCTTCTGAACAATTTGGTGTGCAAATAGCCATATCTTTTTAATTTTATTTGTTATCAATAGTTGTATCTATCTTTTTAGTCGGAGCAGTTACCTTATGCTCCGTTTGTTTCACTTCTTCGGCAAAATCAATGCTTTCAATCGAATGAGTAATTAAATAGCTTCTTAACTCATCTCCTGTTTTTTTTATCGTCTGCCCCTCGATTATTACGGTGTAAATTTTGTTCTTTTCGAGTGTCTTTATAAAATCATAAGTAGTCATATTCTAATTATTTCTTCAAAAATAAATAGATATATTTGCTCCTTATTGGTAAATTCTGTACTTTTATTCCGTGGACGATTTAAAAGAATTTGTAAAAGACTTAAATATAAAGATTATAGCGATAGATAAATATGTCTATCGTGTTCACATTCTGTATTCCAACAACGATGCAAAGGCACTTGACGGCATTATTATTTTACAAGCACATTTGATTGTTCTTTATAATTTTTTTGATAAGTTCGATGTGGAGGTTATCATCGAGAAAATGCGTAAAATCGGTATAAAGAAAGTCGAGCAAGGGTATGTTGATTATACGTGCAATAATAATGAATACATACATCTGCTAATGATAAAGAATAGTGATAAGGTAAAGGCTAAGTTGCTTTATATCATAAATAGAATTGATTATTTATTACTAACTTTAAAACTCTAACAACAACCATTTTTTACAATTAAAGTACTATTATCTTTTGATAGCTGTATTTTTGCCGTAAAATAACCATTGTTATATTCGGCTAATGTATATTTACTATTTTGATTTCTAAAGTACTTTTCTCCACCTAAGTATAGGATATTATGCAATAATGCATACTGCACAATACTATGTATTACTTGCGTATAATTTGCTATCCTTAACTCATAATTCTCATTACTCACATAGAATAACATCTTTTCTTTGCCTGAATGAGTTGTAATAAATTCAGTTTCCAAATCTCGCAAATCCTGATACATCAAAAATGCTCTTATAAAAATTTCGTGTTCAATTTCTAAATTACCATAATCAGTATTTGCAAACCTGCAACTATTACTCCACTTCAGGGGTAATAAGTCTTTAAAACACTTGTCATTTGCGTTATAATCAATATACTTGATAGCATTACTTTGATAGATGTCGCCCTGCACGGAGGTTATTACAACACTTGCCATATTTGAGTTATAGGGCAGTTCAATTACACTTGTAGTTTCATCTTCATTTTGATTGATAGTTGCATTATAATCATCAACAATCTTCACGCCCTCACAATTATACAAGTCTATTTTTGCAATATCATCTTTAGTAGCTATCTCAACATCTTTGATATAAAATAAGTCATCTTTTCCACTCCATTCACTACCTGCTGGCTTACTATCGCCTGATATTAATTGCAAGTTGTCTAAGTTAAATGGCGTAGCTGGTAGAATGAATATATTTTGATATTCAAGTTCAATATTAGCTGGTACATTTACCGTCTGCTCCGCTAATATATCTCCACCACTCGTTACCAATTTAAATTTATAATCAAATGCGACATCTTCTATCATTGAGCGTATCTTGAACCGAATACGACAACTTTTTTTATGCTCATTAATTAGTTCACTTTGCCAGTTTCTGACGTAGAAAGTAGCATCTGTCTTACCACCCCAACCACAACTATCTAAATACTTACCCTCATTCCACGCTACCAATGACCGCAATCGTCTATTCCAATAAGTTCTGAAACCCCAATGTAGTACTGGTGTAGCACTTGCAGGACTTGAGCCTAATACTTCAATAGTCGTATAGCCAAGTTTTGCAGTAAGAAAAGTTATCTCTAAATTTGAGCCACTTGCCACTATCGTAAAGTCGCTATCAATAATAAATTGCGACTTTAAGTAATTTGAAATGCCAAAAACAAACGCTAACCCACTATCTTTAGATATATTTACAATAGTCATATCCTCTGTATCATAAACAACATCGTATTTCTTTACAATATCAATAACCGTAGGCACTACACTAAATATTATTAGCTTCTTGAATGTGTACAAATAAATCCTTGAGTTAGTATCAACCCCACACGTATAGCTATTCTTATAATTGCTCGTTATGAACGATAAAAAAAGCGTTTCTCCAGCATTTAGCACGTTTCCGTGAGTTGGCAAAGTTGTTATGTCATTAAAGTCATCTACTGCTTTTATTTCCCATTTAGAATTAAATACAGCATTAATTGTACTATCCTTTCGTACAAGTATTTCATCGCAACCTCTATTAAATTGCAACGGTTGATATATTGGAAATTCTAACATAATGTATCTTTATATTTTACTGTAAAATCTGATGCTCCAAATGGATTAAACTTAACTTCTTTAATCCAAGTATCAACACCGTTTATTCTTATTATTCCTGTTTTATTTTTTCTCATTTTTTCATAATCTTCAAAGCACAAATCGTACTTAAATTTCGCTAAGAATGGCTTATAATGGTCGCTATTCTCACTCGTTAATACTGTTAAACTATCACGAACAAGCGAAAATTCCTGATACGTGATGTAGCAAGTTGGGTCACGAGTAATAGAGTACATCGCAATCACAACATCATTGACGGCTAAATTAAACGAGCCTTGAATCTCTAACTGAAAATCCTCGCCAACTGCTATCTCATAACCATCTATTAGGTTCTCCGTTAGTGTTTCCAAAACAATACCATTTACTGCATTACTAATTGACGATGCTTTCATTAGCTTCAACAATATAGTATTCGTACTTGCATTGTAAGTCCCTGCTGATAAGCCTTTGACAGATACTTTAGAATTAAATGTATAGTTCCCAGCTTCTTGACACTTGAAGTAAGTAGTACCGTCTTGTGATGGTGTCATTATCGGCATACCGTCAATGGCGTATATCCAATTGTGTAAGCTATTTTGCCTATCTAAAATACTTTCGATAGGATTTTTAAAATACAAAAAGCCATCTTGATAGCTTCCAAAGTCCGCACGATTGATAGCTAAGAAGCCATATTTTGCTAACATATCTTTTGTGAAGCAGTTGATACCACTACCTAGCCACTCTTTTAGTATATTTATATTTTTAAATCTTTCATTATTATTATAAATACCCAACCAATCTAACTCGAACATAAAGATTTCATCGTTCCAAACCTCATCATCGGTATAGTTAACCTTATCTCCTTGTTGAAGTATAGTATCATTATCGACAATAAAATTAAAACGCAGATTTAAATTATTATCTTTAAAGCCATTACAACCACAGCTAAATACTTCTATATTATTAAAATTTTCAAGTCTTTCACTACTCTTCTCAATCTTTCTATTACCACCTAATTGAATGCTATTAAATATTTGATTATCATCAAAGCTTTCATCTAAACCTAATGGCAAAGTATCTATGTTTATTAGCACATCGCTTCCAAATGTATCTTCTTCTTTTTCTAATATTAGCGTTGGCTTTCCTGCAACCTCGGTCATTACTCCGTATAGGCTTGTAGCCTTTCGCACTTCTTCAAGTATTTGACTAAGCGAGAGTGTTGGGAACATTTGCTCCGAAGTGCCATTTTCGTGTCTAAATGCATAGCCAGTGCTGATAAATATATTTGCATTACTTAGGTATCGAGAAACAACTCCAACTTTATTATCTGTAATAAAATCAACCAAATATCGGATAACATCAAACACATTTAACACTAAATATGAACGTGCCACAATAAGCATCAAAGGGGTTTGAATTGGTATTGCATTTATAGGCTCTCCACTCCGTGTCATCGTTGAATTTAAAGGCACTTTAACATCTTTGAATTGAGCAATCATATTGCTAAAACTTTCATCTTTAATATTATCAATATTGATTATACCTTTTGTTACTTGCACTTTCAAATCATTCTGCCTTATCGTTCCCCTAAATAACTCTTTATTATTTAATTCAATTCTTAAAGGCAAATCACGACAATAATCTTCTTTTCTTTTTTGTGCTAGAAAATCATAACCACAAAGATAAGCGGTTAATTTACTATCTGTTTTTTCTCGTAAAATCTGCTCACTATTCGCAAAGCCATCTTCACGAATGATAGTAGCAGATACATCTCCACTTATATCTTCAATATGCTTATTATCAATGTAGTATTTAATTATATCTTCTTGCATCTCTATTTTCTTTAGCTATTAATTTTTTACCCACTTGCATCGCAATATTATTACCGTCCTCTGTCGATTGGTAAATAAATTCTAATTTTTCATTCATCTTTTTAAATTCTTTCGTATAATCAATTCGTTCTAATTGATTAGTGTAATTGCTAACATTTGGAGAAAATATATCAGGTCGAAGTAAGCCATTATTTAGCTTATTAAAGTTATTAACGCCATACATTGCTACTGCTTCACGCTTCATCACAAATTCGTTGCCCTCTAGTTCGGCATTAACACCGCCCTCACTATGTGAACGACCTTTTACAAAGCCATTACCTTTAAATACTTGACCTCCGTGTCTATATTTCGGTAGCGGTGCTGTTGCTACCATTATCGCTGTGGCTAAGGCAAACGCACCTGCTATTCCAGCCGCTATACTTTTAATTATCAGCCCCCCAGTTGTATTTGTAAATGTGCTTAAAATAGCCATTGGTATCATTGCAAATGCCTCCGCTGTTCTTGCTCTTTTTTCTTTCCTTGCTTGTTCATTTTTTAATTTTGCAATTTCTTTATCATATTGCTTTTGTGATATTACACCACGCTTTAGTTTATCATCTAAAGCCTGTGTTTCTTTTTGCGTGTGTCTGGCAAATAATTCCGATGCTAAGCCAGTTGCTTGAGATATACCACTTTGAATTACTTGATATTTTTCTGCAAAGCTATTCATATTTGCTGTTAATTCCTTTAACCTTTCGGCTTTTTTATCAATTACATCTCCACTTCCTCCACCCTCGCTACTATCATCTGTTGTCGTATCTCCGTTCATTAATTGGTTAAATACTTCTTTCGCATATTCCAAATCACTTGTCAATGATTTTATTTTATCTTGAAGTTCAACTACATTAGTATCGTCAAAGTCAATAGCACCTCCGCTTGCTATTGTTTCATTAAATAGCTTTTCAAGTTCTTCTTTTGTTTTTGTTAAAGAGTTTTCGAGTTGCTGAATGAAGCCAATAGGCTGTGATGGCTGAACAGACAAGCTATTCAATACGTCTTTCATTTTTTGAATACCAGCTGTCAAATCTTTAATTCTATCCTCTTCTTTTTTTGATATAGGCATTCTAACTCTCTTGAACTGTAATTCCTCTAATTCTTTTTCTAAGGCACTTAATTCATTCTTGTATATCTCCAATTCCGACTTCGCAACCTCAACTACTTCTTTAGTTTCGGTAGCAACCTTAGATGTTGCAGTCTTTACATTGGTTGCCGTTTTTTCATTGACATTATTACCAAGATTAACAAGTATTTTGTTTAATTCATTAGTTAGAGATGCAATTGTTGATTCTATTTCTTTAGTTTGTTCTTTAATTGCTTCATTTTTTATTCTATCAGCATCTTTCGTTGCTCCAAAAAAACGATTAATTGCAATTCTTGATTTTGTCCAAGTGCTTAAAAGCTCCCCATTTTTTATATTCTCTTTATCAATTTCTGCCTGTGCTATTTTAGACGATAATAATTTTATTTTCTCTCTATCAACTAAAATTTGAATTTGCTTTTTAAATAACTCATTAGCCTTTTCAGTTCCTATATTTTCAAGCGTGATATTCCCTAACATTTCAGGGTAATTCTCATTGATTTGCTTGATAGCATTCTTGCGTTGCTCCTTACTTAAATTCTCATTCTTGGCAATAGCAACTAGCTTAGTTAATTCCGCTCTTTCATCTTCGATATTCTTATTAGCTTCTTTATTTACATCTGCTAACATTTTAAGGTTCTTAGACGCTTGTTTTGAACTTTCCGACCACTTCATAAAGGCAGTAACTGCCACACCTAATAACACCACAAAGGCACCGAGACCTGTTGATATTAATGCTAACCTAAACAGCTTCATCGCTCCAGTCGATTCCCCAACTGCTAAAGTATAAGCCTTTTGCATAACAACATTAAAACCTAAAGATAGTGCAGATGTTTTTTGCAAACTATTTTGCAACTGCTGTAGTCCACTAGTTATTGCCATTAATGCGTTTAATCTTACTAACGACTTTTGCAAGTCTTCATTCTCAACTCCAAATAATGCCATAGCACCCTCCGCCACTTGGAAACCTGCTGTTATAGATTGAACACCTTGCAACATTGAATCTAAAGGAAATGTATCAGATGCCATTGCAGATATAGCCTGATTTGCATCGCCCATAGCATCGGATAGCTCCCCCCCAGCTTTAGCCATTTTATAAAGTTGAGCGGTATTTGCCTCTCCGCTTAATAGCATTTTAGCAAGTTCCTCACGTGTAGTTCTTATGCCTGCTCGCATACTTGTCGTTCCAGTAGAAACTTTCTCGTAGCTTGATATTTGACCTTTTAAAGAGGTATTTAGCTTATTAAATTCATCGGTGGAGTTCTTCCCCTCCTTACCTAATATTTGTAATTGATTTGCTGTTTGTCCAATGGATTTTGCTAACTCATCAGAACTTTGGTCTGCTATCTTATTAGCCTTAGCAACATCAAGAATGACATCAGCAGACTTTTCAATATCTTTGTTGAACTTATCAGCCCCCTCCACTTGAAATTTTACGATTATATTTTCATTAGCCATCTTCCCTATTTTGTTTATCAAAGTTAGCCTTTTTTTCTTTCATTTCTTTAATAAAATTGTATAAATAAAGGAAATAATGTTCAATATCTAAATCCTCTATCTCTTTCATTGATAGATTATAATGATGCGATAGTCTAAGGATAAGAGTGTCTATATTATTTTTAAATGTTATTATGTCAATACTTCCGCTGTCATCTTGTTGATTATCATTTGAAGTTTCAAATCGTAATCTGATAAAGGAGCTAAGTTTGGTAAATTTTTTTTCAGATTGCTCAAAAAAAAATCTCGAACTTCTAAATTTTCATTCAGCAGTTCAATTTTCTTTTGATTTAAGGCTTCGGAATAGCCAGTTGGTGCTTCATCTTCAAGAAGAAAAAACATACAAAACATCAGTTCTAAAATCGTTTCGTTGGCATTTTTTAATGTGCTTGATTTTTCAATAAACCAATCTAAGGTGCTATTAATATCAAGCAACGTTTGTACTATTTCTTTATTATTATTAGAGGCTAACGCTTCGGTGCTTCTTTTCTTTAGTTCATTAACCGCTGTCGTCCATTGCTCCTTTGTCAGTAAGAAAGTGTGGAGGTAGTTGTTAGCCTCCATAATGTTACGATAGTACCTTGACGATACCTTTCCTAAATCGTCCTCCCTGTATGTAAATAGCTTAGTGCCATCGCTAAATGTGTGAACGTGTATGAGAACAATGTCAGACTTTTTTCTGAATAGACTTTTTATTTTCTTTATCATCTTTCATTTTTTTAATTATATTTTGTGCTTCGATTTGCTTTTCCAAATTTAGCATATTTTTCTTACTTAATAACTCTTTTAGCTTATCCATAGTGCTTTAAATTATTCACATTTTTTATTATTAATTCTGTAAACTTTTTATTGTTCTTACTTACAAATGTACGATTACTTTTGTCAAAATTAAACCAAAAATCCATAAGATACCTCCACGCATCTAAAACGTGCAATCCAAATTTAGCCTTAGCTTCATTCAAACTTTGCTTGGCATCAGGGAAAGAGGTTTCAATATCTCGTTCCAATAAGTCTTGATTGTGGAGAATTAAGGCATTATTTCTCATATTAACAAACACTTCGTTAATTATTTCGCCACTCACAGTATGCGGTAAATTTGCCCCCCTAACATAGAACTGCTGTGGTAGTAGTTGCAATTCTTTTTGAATAGTATAGTAATAATTTTGTTTTACTTGCCTATCCGCAGAACCGCTTCTACCACTTGCATCGCCCGTAATTCTTATACGACTTCTAAGATAGTAGCCACTATCAAGGTATTTTTCTTTTATTTTTCTGCACACCGCCTGTAAACTACTAAGATTATAGATATTAGTATGGTCTTGCATTATAGTATCGAATATGTGATATATTTGATTTTCTCTATCAAACTGACCGATAACACAAACACAAGGAGTAATATTGAAGTCAAATCCAATATCAATATAATTATCTTCTTTAGGCTCATAATTCGTATGAGCAAAATGTTTCATTTTGTTGTAGCCATAGAAAAAAGGCACTTCATTACTATACTGCCCCCACTCGCCAAGACAATACGGTAAGTACTTTGACGGATTTGTAATTTTTAAATTCTCATACATCGCAATCCTATCCGCTGTAACATTTGCGAGGTTGTCAATGTACGTTGAATGTGTTGCACGATATTTAGTTTTATAGACTTTACCACGAATTTCGTACTCAATTTCCTTCGTAAAATTCTTATCGTTGGTATGAGAAAAGTAGTTTTTGTACAACCAAAAATCCTTTTTATCAGTTACACCTTTTGGTAGTTCAGGATTAAAAAGAAAGTACTGCTTTACTTTTCCTATTGAAGTTCTAAGCGTTGTGGTAATAGTCGTAAAATCTTCAAGGCTAATTTGGTCGCCCTCTTCATACCAAGCGTGTGAAGGATTTCTTATAGATTTTAACTTAGTAGGGTTATCACACCCCCTGCTAATGAATTTGTTATTATTTACGATGCAAATTATCTCCAAAGGTGCGGTTTTGAATTTGAATAAATGCCCAATTCCCCAATCCTCCACTATATCTTTAATCGTCTGCCATTGACTATCTTTTATACTTTCGTGAGTTTTTTTAATCATAATACACCGAAAGTAAGGCAGTTGTAGGCAGTCAATTATTAGCTTTTGAGCGGTAAAATGCGACTTGCCACTATCACGTCCACCATAAAGAAATTCAATATCAATATCGTTTGGCTCTAAAATATGCCTGTAAGTATCAAGAATAGTACTACTATCTATTCCTAAGTTTAACTTTTTCTTATGCAAAACCATTAATCAACACGTTTACCGTCAATTATAGTTATAACAACTTCATCAGGAATAAAGTTTTTATTCGTTAATTCAACTTGCGTAGTTGCATACTCGCCAAGCCTTTTACTTAATTCAATTCTTAAATCATTGATAGTTTTTTGAATTAAAAGAACAATCTGAATAGGCAGACTTTCCGTTGCAGATACCTTTTGCCCTAAAATAAAAGTAGTCTTTATTTTGCCACTCAAAACGTCCTGATAATACTCAATATCACTTTGTAATTCTAAGTCTCTTTCTAATTTTGATTTTAAGCCTTTTTGAGCAACCTTTTTTACTTCTTGCTCCCTTACCTCCTCGATTGCTTTTTGTTGTCGTTGTAGCTCGGATTGATACATAGCTTTGGCTTCTTTAAAATGATTATAGAATGTCGTTTCAGGCAACTCCCAATTACTACTGATTTCTTCCAATATTACCTCAGTCGCATACCCTTTCCTCAACAGTACTAAAATCTGCTTTATAGATTCAGTTTTTGATATGCGTTTTTTTTGTTTCATAATAATTAGAGCGGCAGG
>CAYNYL010000020.1:0-13712 GCA_964401485.1 uncultured Gammaproteobacteria bacterium | reverse complement strand
CGAATGGAAGCGCCTGCTCAAGCCCGGCGGCCAGTTGACGCTGGAGATGCCAGACGTCATCAAGTGCGCCAAGAACCTGCTCAAGGGCTACACGCACTCGGGCAAGGACCCTGTGCAGTTCAGCTACTGGGGCCTGTATGGCGACCCGACCACGCAGGACCAGTACATGATGCACAAGTGGGGCTGGGAGCCGCGGACGTTGCGCGCGCTGCTGGAGAAGCATGGCCTCGTCGACATCCGCGAGGAGGTCCCGCAGTGGCACCCGGGCGGCCGGGAGCATCGCGATTTCCGGATGGTGTCGCGCAAGGCCAGAGGGGGATAGTCATGCTGCATGTCTTCTTCGGCCACGAGGATCGGCTCGCGGCAGGGACCACTGCGTTCGTTCACTCGGCCATCCAGCATGCACGGCGCCCGATCTGTCTGGCGCCTTTGAGTCGGACGGCTGTGGAGCGGGGCCTGCGCGAGGGAACCAATGCGTTCACGTATCGCCGGTTCCTGGTGCCGTGGATGATGCAGTTCAGCGGCATCGCCCTGTTCGTCGACGGCAGCGACATGCTGTGCCGGGCCGATCTGAACGAATTGGTGGACCAGCACCTGGACATGTACTCGGCGGTCCAGGTTGTCAAGCACGACTATGTCTCACAGCACCCGCGCAAGTATGTGGGGACGTCGATGGAGGCCAACAACGTCGGGTATGCCCGCAAGCAGTGGGCCAGCGTCATGCTGATCAACTGTGCGCACTTCGCATGGCGCTGTGTGGACCCGGAGTTCGTGCAGAACGCCAAGCCGCTGGACCTGCTGCAACTGTCGTTCATTCCTGATCGCCACATCGGCGACCTGCCGATGGCGTGGAACTGGCTGGCGGATGAGCATGGGGCCAACCATGACGCCAAGCTGGTCCATTGGACTGCCGGCGTGCCGGCGATCCTGGCATACCGAAATTCACCCATGGCGGAAGAGTGGCACGCGGCCATCTTCGCGGCCAACCAGATCGTGGAGTAACCCATGCGCACTCCCAAGGTCATCGTCCATGCTGCTGGCGAACAGATCACGCTGGAGCGCGCGCGCCTGCATCTGCGAGTGGACCCGGACAACGACAGCCCGGTGTCGCACCCGGACGATGTCCTGATCTCGTCGCTGATCACCTCGGCGCGTGAGTGGGCCGAGCAGTACACCGGGCAAACCATCTCGCCGAAGACACTGGAACTGGCCCTGGACCTGTTCCCCGGCCAGGAGGACGAGAACCGCTGGCGCACCGGGCGCCAGGTCGACGATGTGATCACGCTGCCCCGAGGGCCGCTGCAGAGCATCCTCTCGTTCACCTACACCGATGGCGCTGGCGACGACCAGGCGGTCACCGACTACCAGTTGGACACCCATAGCGAGCCGCCACGGCTCAAGCCGGCGGCCGGCACATCCTGGCCCGCGGTGCGAACCCAGATGAACGCGGTGCGCATCCGGTATCTGGCCGGGTATGCCCTGTCGACCGACTCACCGGACACGCCCAAGCTGCCGGAGGTCTTCGTGCAGGCCATGCTGCTGTGCATCGGTCACTGGTACGAGAACCGAGAGGAGGGGTCGGTCGTCAAGCTGGAGGAGATCCCGCTTGGCGCAAAGGCCCTGCTGCGCAACCACCGGCTGCACACGGGGCTGGCATGAGGGCAGGACGTCTCCGTCACCGGGTGTCGATCCGCGCGCTGCAGGCCGCCAAGGATGCGACCTCCGGGCAGGTCACAAAGACCTGGGTCGAGTTCGCCAATGTGTTCGCCGCGGTTGAACCCATGACCGGCAAGCAGTTCGACGGGGCCGAGCAGAACAGTTCCCGCGTGATGACGACCGTGATCATCCGCTGGCGCGCCGGCATCCTGCCCAGCATGCGCATCCATCACGGCAGCCGGATCCTGGAGATCCAGGCCGTGCTGCCGGACAAGCGGTCCGGCCGGGAGTTCCTGACGCTACCGTGCAGCGAGGTGGAACGTGGCTGACATCGTCTCTGCGAAGTTCGACTTCGGCGACCTGCTGTCCAGCCTGGACCGGTTTGAGAACGTGGTGCAGCAGAAGGTGCTGTTCACCGGCGCGGCCACGATGGCGCGGGTGATCTACGACGAGGTGAAGTTGAACGTCCAGCCGCCGCGCATCGGGATCCTGACCGGCAACCTGGACAGTGCGATCTATTGGGCGAAGTCGCCCGAGGAAACGACGCCGACCCATGTCGTCTACAAGGTCAGCTGGAACAAGAAGAAGGCCCCCCACGGGCATCTGGTGGAGTTCGGTCACAAGATCCCGTACTTCATCTACCAGTTGCCCAACGGAGACTGGAGAACCGACAAGAGCCGCCCGCTGGCCGCGCCACGGTACGTGCGGCCATACCCGTTCATCCGGCCGGCGTTCTCGCAGATGGGTGAGGCCATCAACGCAGGTCTGGCGAACATGACAGCCAGATTCACCAGGGAGCTTGGCCTGTGACCGCTGAAACCCTGATCTACACCGCGCTGAAGGACATCGTGCCGGGCGCGCATGTCTACCCGGTGGATCTGCCGGCGACCGTGACCGCCGCGACCTATGTGACCTATGTCCAGGTGGGCGGCGATGCCGTGAACTTCCTCGATGGCGCGAAGCCCAGCAAGAAGAACGGTCGGTTCCAGATCAACGTGTGGGCCCCATCCGACCACGAAGCCGCCGCGCTGGCGCGTCTGGTGGAAGACGCCATGAGGACCATCCCGGCGCAGGTCCTGGGCGCATCGGTGTCGACCACCGACCCGTCCCTGGACACGTATGGCCGCCGGCAAGATTTTTCGGTGTGGTTCAACGACTGAGGACCACGCCAACCCCGCAACGAAGCCCGCCTTGTGCGGGCTTTTTTGTGCCCATCCGGGCAATCAACCCAGCCGCCGAGAGGCGGTTTTTTTTCCATCTTCGAAAGGAAATTTCCCCATGAAACGCAATCTCCTCATGCTGGCCGTCGTGGCGGCTGCATCGCTCGTCTCGTTCGCGGCTCAAGCTGCGGGCATTGACGTTGTCGGGTTCCTCAATGAGCACCGTGAGGCCTTGGCCGGCCTTGCCCTGATGGGCTCGGTGCAACTGCCGAATGGCGCCACTGTCGCAATCGCCAACGGCTATGGTGCATCCAAGACCATGACGAACATCAGCAATGCCTCGACGGCACTTGCTGCGCTGGCGTCGGGCCACGGCATCCAGAACGGTGACTTCATGGAAATCATCTCCGGGTGGTCGCGCCTCACGAACAAGATCGTGAAGGCAGGCAACCCTGCAGGTTCCCCTGGCACCGACATCCCGCTGGCCGGCATCGACACCAGCAGCACGACCCTCTACCCGGCCGGCAACGGCGGCGGCACGATTCGCGAGATCACCGGCTGGACGGTGCTGTCGCAGATCCTGGAGTCCAGCAGCAACGGCGGCGAGCAGCAGTTCCTGACCTACCAGTTCCTGGAGGACGATGCCCAGAAGCGCATCCCGACCTTCAAGAATGCGTCCGGTCTGACTCTGCGCATCGCCGACGACGACAGCCTGGCTGGCTACATCCTGGCCGCCGAGGCGAACGACGACCGCCAGCCGCGGGCCGTCAAGATCACGCTGCCTGACGGTGGCCTGATCCTGATGAATGCCTACATCTCGCTGAACAAGACCCCCACGCTGACCATCAACGAACTGATGGCCGTTGAGGTCACGTTCTCGCTGCTGGCCGATGTGGTTCGCTACTGATGGCAAAGCTGACGCTCAAGGCGCCGCCGACCTTCAAGGGGAAGGTCAAGATCCCCGTGGCCGGCGGCGCCACAGTTGAGGTCGTTTTCGACTTCAAGCACCGCACCCGCGAAGAGTTGGACGCGCACATGGCCGCCGTGCGCGCCAAGGTCGCGCCGCTCGTTGCGGCAACCCCAGTCGAAGGCCAGGATGCGCCGGTGGAATTGCCGACGCCGCGCGAGATCACGATCGACGACGAGGTCGCCGATGTGATGGCCGTGACGAGTGGGTGGGACCTGGACGAGCCGTTCAATGCGGAGAACGTCCGGGTCCTGCTCAACAACTACCACCGGGCGTCGTGGGCCATCGGCATGGCCTACATGGTCGAACTCACGCAGTCCCGCGAGGGAAACTGAGGCGGGTCGCCCGCTACCTGTACCACCCCAGCAGCACGCCTCCGACCGCGGAGGAGGCTGCACGGTACGGGTTGACCGTGGAAGAGGCGAGCGGCCCACCATTCGAAGTCTGGCCGGACAACTGGGCTGTGGTGGGCGTCTTCCTCGCCATGGATACCCAGTGGCGGCAGGGACCCATGGGACCAACTGGACTGGACTACGGTGTCTTGCCAACCGTGCTCCAGGACTTCCTGCAGATCAAGCGCGCCGACTGGCCTGACGTTTTTCGTGATCTTCGGACCATGGAGAGCGCGGCGCTGCAACAGATGAGGTCGAAGAAATGACCCAGCAAGTAATCGGCGAAGGCGTCATCAAGGTCACGGCGGATGCCACCGGCGTTGCCGGCGCCATGGCCCAGGTGCGCGCCGAAGCCAAGACCACGGGCGAAAGCGTCGGCAAGGCCATGGCCGAGGGCAGCAAGAACGCGGCCAAGGGGATCGATGCCTACATCGCCAAGCTGGAGGCCTCGGCCGCCGCCGTCGGCAAGTCGGCGCGCGAGATCAAACTGCTCGAGTTGGCGAACCGCGGCGCTACGGAGGCGCAACTGGCGGCCGCTGACGCAGCCCTGCGGACCGTGGAGGCCAACAAGCTGCAGCAGCAGGCCCAGCGCGAGGCCGCCCGGGCCGCGCAGGCAGCCGCAGCCGCGCAGGCAGCCGCAGCGGCACAGGCAGAGCGCCAGAATGCTGCCGCGCAGGCAGCCGCAGCACGCGCGGCAGCACAGGCCGCCGCAGCCGCCGCGAAGGGCACCTCGGGCTACTTCCAACTGGCCGCCGGCCAGAAACTCTCGGCCTACCAGGCGCAGCAGTTGTCGTTCCAGTTGAACGACCTGTTCGTGCAGATCGCATCAGGCCAATCCCCCATCACTGCCCTCATTCAGCAGGGCTCCCAGTTGAGTGGTCAGTTCGGTGGCCTGCGCGGCGTGTTCCGCGCACTCGGGCAGACCATCACCTTGACCCGTGGGGTCATCGGAGGGGCAGTCACGACCATTGCTGCCCTCGGGTTTGCGGCCGCCAAGGGCGCGCAACAGAGCGCCGATCTGGCGAAGGCACTCACCCTCAGTGGCAATGCCGCCGGCGTCACCGAGGGTCAGTTCAACGCGACGGCCAAGGCCATCAGCGCGGCCACAGGATCCACGATCGGCAGCACGCGAGAAACCCTGCAGGCGCTGGTCGCCAGCGGAAAGCTGTCCGGCACCGCCCTGGAGGGCGCTGCTCGGGCCACGCAGGGCCTTGCCAAGGTGACCGGCCAGGAGTCCAGCAAGATCGCGCAGGACTTCGTGGAACTGGCTGGCAACGTGGGCAAGGGTGCCGAGGAACTGAACGCCAAGTACAACTTCCTGACGGCCGACCAGTTGCGCTACATCAAGACCCTGGACGACCAGGGCCAGTCGCAGCGGGCCCTCACCATCCTGTTCGATTCCCTGAACGGTCGCATCGGCACCACCTCTCAGAACCTGGGCACGCTGGAGAAGGCCTGGGCCGGGGTCAAGAACGCGGCCAGCGCCGCCATCGACCGCATGTTGGACCTCGGCCGGGTGAAGACACCGCAGGACGCCATCGCGACGATCGAAGCGCAGATCAAGGCTCTGGACGACAGGCGCTCCACGAACCCGACGGTGGCCGCGCAGCGCCGCGCCGCCCTGGTGGAGCAGTTGGACGCCTTGAAGGAAACCGAGCGCCTGCTGGCCCGGTCGGCCACCCGGCAGTCGGAGGCAGTGGAGCGCGAGCGGGCGCGCACCGAGTTCTACAAGGCGCAGGAGCAGTTCCAGACCAACGCCGAGAAGCGCGCCAAGGAGATCGCCAAGATCAATGCCCTGGCCGACCGTGGCGAGATCAGCGCGGCCGAGCGCAAGAGGGCGATCGCCAACATCAACGAGAAGTTGAAGGATCCGGCCGGACCGAAGGGTGTTGACCGCACGCGCGAGAACCAGAAGGCGCTGCTCCAGTTGGAACTGGAGGACATCAAGAGCGCCGGCCAAGCCAAGATTGAGGCCGTCGCCAACCAGGATCGCATCCTGGACGCCCAGAAGTCGGCCAGCCTGATCAGCGACGAGCGGTACTACTCTGAGAAGCGCCGCCTGCAGGAGCAGCAGACGGCATTTCAGGTGGCGACGCTGCAGAAGGAGAACGAGGTACTGCAGGCCCAGGTGTTCCGCGGCAACACGGCGGCCAAGGACATCCTGGACCGCGACCGGCAAGTGTTGAAGAACAAGGGCGAGATCGCGAAGTTGCAGGCCTCCTCAACGACGCAGTTGTCCATCCTGGCGATTCAGGAGCAGCAGGCCTACAAGAAGATCTCCGACGCCATCACCGAGGCCAGGATCGCCGCGCAGAGCTACTTCGACATCGTGCAGCGCGGGTATGACCAGGAGATCGCGAACGCCGGCCGTGGGGACCGCCAGCGAGCGTTCAGCCAAGCCACGCAGCAGATCCGCGAGCGGTACGAAGCGCAGCGCCAGTCCCTGGCCGCCGACCTGCGCCGCGGGCAGATCACGAAGAAGCAGTACGACGCCGAACTGTCGGTCATTGAGGACTTCCAGGCCCGGTCGCTGAGTTCCTATGCCGACTACTACCGGGCGCTGGACACCCTGCGCAAGGACTGGCAGGTCGGCGCGAACGAGGCTCTGACCAACTACTTGGACGACTCGCAGAACGTCGCAAGCATGATTGAGAAGGCGTTCACCAACACCTTCCAGGGCATGGAGGATGCCATCGTGCGGTTCACCACGACGGGGAAACTGAGCTTCACTGACCTGGCGAACTCCATCGTGGCTGACATCACCAGGATCATCGTGCGCAGCCAGATCACCGGCCCGCTGGCGCAGTCGCTGCAGGGCGGCCTGGGCAGCGGCGGCGGATTCGGCGGGTTCGTGGGTGGCCTGCTGTCCAAGATCTTCGGCGGCGGCGGCGGCGGGTTCTCCGGGCCCATCATGACCAAGGCCTTGGCCAGCGGTGGCCCGGCCGAAGCGAACGGGTTCTACCGTGTCAACGAGAACGGCCCTGAACTGCTGGACATCTCCGGCCGACAGTACCTGATGATGGGCAGCCAGGGCGGCAACGTGGTTCCCAACGACAAGCTGGGCGGCCGCACGATGAACGTGGTGATCAACCCGCCCGCCGGCATGTCGCGGCGCTCCTCCAACCAGTTCGCCGCGGACGTCGCGCGAGAACTGCGCGTGGCAGACCTTCGGAACAACTGACATGGCGATCACCGTCTACAACGATGTCCTGCTGCCGGCCCGGGTGATTGAGGCCTCCAGCGTGCGCGGGAAGCTGGTGCGCGTGAATCAGCGCACGAAATCTCCCAACGGCCGGCAGGCTGTCAACATCCAGCAGGACCGCACCCTGCGCAACTACGAGTTCGGCTTCGTGCCGATGCACTACGGTGTCTGGCAGACCCTGGCCGGCCTGTTCGAAGTCACCGACGCCGGTGCGTACGGTTTCCTGATGGAGGATCCCACCGACATCAGCGTGGCCGCATCGGAAGGCCTGCTGCAGCCCTACACGACGGCCGCCGTGGGCACGATCGGCCTGGGGTATGGTGTGCCGTCCTACCGGCTGTACAAGCGGTACACCACCATCGGCGGGACCCGCAGCCGCGACCGGCGCATCTCGCGGCCGCAGTCCACGCCGACCATCAAGCGCGACGCGGCCACCGTCACTCTGGGGTCAGGCGCAGGCGAGGCGGCAGTCAACTATGACACCGGTCTGGTGACCTTCGTGGCCGACACCAGTCAGGCCATCACCAGCATCACCACAGGCTCGAGCACGGTGCTGAACTTCGCCAATGGCACCGGCATGGTGGCCGCGATGTCGGTGGGCCAGCGGGTCTATGTGTCCGGCGTGTCTGGCACCGCCGCCACGACCCTGAACGGCTCCAGCCATGTGGTGGCGTCCAAGGGTGCCACCTCGCTGACCCTTTCGGTCAGCACCACCGGTCTGGCTGGCACCGGAGGCACCGCGGCGAAGTACCCGCAGGCCACCGAGGCCCTGACATGGTCTGGCCGGCTGTACGTGCCGGTCCACTTCGCCAACGATGTGATCGACTGGAATCTGGTGGCTGGCGGGTCCGAAGAGGGCCGGTTCTATGCCGGGCCCAGCGTCATGCTCGAGGAAGTCTACGAGTGAAATCGATCCCTTCCGCACTCAATGCCCACTATGCCGGTGGGACGACCAGCGTGTCGTATCTGCTGCTGGTGACCAGGACGGATGGCGAGGTGTTCGCCTTCACCTCGGCCACCGAGTCGGTGACCATCAACGATGTGGAGTACCTGGCATCCCCGGGCCTGGATGTGACCAGTGTGGTGACCTCATCCGGGCTGGCCGTCGACAACCTGGAGTTGTCCACCATCAACGACGGCGAGGTCTTCGTGCTGGGCGAGGTGCTGTCTGGCATCTGGAACAACGCAGCCTTCACGATCTCCAAGTACAACGCGCGCAGCAGCGGCGACGGAGTGGAGGTCATCCTGACCGGCACGATCGGCGGCGTGCAGATCCACGAAGACAAGGTGGTTGCCGAACTGCGCGGCCTGCAGCAGGCGCTGCAGCAGACGGTTGGCAGCGTCACCAGCAAGACATGCCGGTATCGCCTGGGCGACTCGCGCTGCACGAAGGATCTCACCAGCTTCACCCACAACGCCACCGTGACCGGTGTCACCAGCCAGCAGGTATTCACTGCCAGCGGGCTGGGGCAGGCCAGCGACTACTTTGGCGCCGGCCAGTTGGACTGGCTCACCGGCAACAACGCCGGCCTGTCGGTCCTGGTGAAGTCCTTCGCCGCCGGCGTGATCACCCTGAACCTGCCGATGTACATGGAGGTGGAGGTGGGCGACACCTTCACCATCATCGCCGGCTGCCGCAAGCGCCTGGCCGAAGACTGCGCGGCCAAGTTCAACAACGTCCTGAACTTCGGCGGCGAGCCGCATCTGCCGGGGATCGACGCCATGACCAAGCCACCAGCATGAACCGCCAGGATGTTGTCGCCGCAGCGCGCGGCTGGATCGGGACCCCATACCACCATCAGGCCAGGATCAAGGGCATGGGGGTCGACTGCATCGGTCTGGTCATCGGGGTGGCACGCGAGTTGTCCCTGGTGGCACCAGACTTCGACATCAATGGATACCGGCGCCGGCCAGACGGGACGACCCTGATGCGGTTGTCCCTGCAGCACATGTCGGCGGTGGACTTTGAGGCCATGCAGGCCGGCGACGTCGTGGTGGTGGCGTTCGACACCGAGCCGCAGCACTTCGGCATCCTGGCCGACTATCGGCATGGTGGCCTCTCCATGATCCACGCTGCGAGCGGGCACGGCAGTGTGATCGAAACCCGTCTGATGTTCTCGCGCGCGCTGCGCTTCGTCGCGGCGTTCCAGCTGCCAGGAGTCCAGTAGATGGCACAGCTAGTGATCGCGGCCGCTGGCGCGGCCATCGGATCGGCCATTGCCCCCGGCGTCGTCGCACTGGGGATGACAGGCGGCGGCATCGGCTGGATGGTCGGCAGTCTGATCGGCTCCACCTTCGCGCCGACGCAGAAGGCCGAAGGGCCCCGCCTGGGCGACCTGACGGTCGGCGGCAGTTCCTACGGTGCGGTTATCCCCTACATTGAGGGGCACCCGCGCATCGCCGGCCAGGTCATCTATGCCAGCACGAAGCGCGAGATCGCTACCACCCGCCGGGAAAGCGGCAAGGGCGGTGGCGGCGGATCCCAGGTCACCACCTACACCTACGAGGTGGATGTCCTCATCCTGCTGACGGACTGCGAGATCGATGGCGTGCGTCGCGTCTTCTCGGGCGGCGACTTGGTCTACACGGCCGCCGAGGACGCCACGCACAGTTCCCTGGTGAGCAGCTACAACACGCCCCAGTGGACGCGCATGACGGTGTACGGTGGCGGATCAAGCCAGTTGCCGGACCCGGACTACGAAGCGGCGGTCGGCACGGCCAACGCGCCGGCATATCGCGGCCGCGGCACGGTCTTCATCAAGTCCCTGCAGCTTGGGCAAAGCGGCCAACTGCCGAACCTGACCTTCGAAGTGGTGCGCAACGGTGTCACCGGCGTGGCCGACGCATTCTCGGTAGAGGAGGTGTCAGGCATCGCCACGAACTTTGCCACCTATGCCTTCATGGGCACGGCCAGTTCGAAGTTCGGGACTGCGGCTGTGGTTCCACCAAATGTGCAGACGCTGTCCAACAACAGCGGCGCCGCGGCGATCACCGATGCGGTCTGGGAGGCGCTTCCTGATCCGGTGTGCTACGAGGCATGGGTCTATCTGACTGCCTATCCATCCGACTACGCAACGCTGTTCGGTGTTGGATTCGGCACCTCACCCAACCAGTTCTCGCCGAGCGACTACGACCCGGCTGCACACCACGGTGTCGGAATCACGCCTGCCGGGTACATCTACCCGGTTCTGTACAGCCATGTCTACTCAGGTTCAGTCGGGATTTCCGGTGACCACTGGAGGTCCATCTTCAACAATGTGCCGCCCCCCACACTGAACCCCTACAAGGTCCCGTTGAACACCTGGGTGCATATCGTCCTGCAGCGCGATGGCGCAGGCGAATGGGACACATGGTGCGACGGGCACGGCCACCGGCACTCCTGGTTGATCGACGACTTCGCGAGTGTGCCCAGCATGGGGTACGGTTCGATCTATCGCCGGATCCACCCGGCTGTGGCGGCCTACTACGAGAACACGGCCCAAGAGAGCAAGACCACATCCACCCCCGGGGTCGGTGTGTTCCGTCCTGGCGTCGGAACCAGGTATGCCGGCCTGGGCTTCCCGTTCATCGGCAATGCGGTGACCGGGGTGACCTACACCATCAAGGTCGACAGCTTCCGCATCTCCCGGCAGGCCATCTATGCCGTGGGCAGCGTCTCCTCCGATGGCGGCGAGATCATTGAGCACGGGTACACGGTGCCAACTGGTGACTTCAGGGTCGGCGAGGACACGGTGGCCCTGTACCTGTTCGACACGTACTCCACTCTGGCCTACGACGACCCGGACATCAGCACGGTCGTGTCCCGTCTTTGCACTGACCGGGCCGGCCTGCAGGCGTCCCAGTTCAGCGTCACCGGGCTGTCCGGCATCACGACCCCAGTCCACGGCATGGCGATCAGTCAGGTGTCCAGCGTGCGCTCGGTGCTGGAGATGCTGATGGGGTGCTACTTCTTCGACTGCGTGACGTCGGACAAGCTGTACTTCCGGGCCAGGGCCGGCGCGGTGGTGGACACCATCACCAACGACGAGCTCGGGTGGTCCGTCGATGGCGTCGACTTCCCGGATCCGCTGCCCCTGACGATGGCGAACGAACTGGAACTGCCGGCGCAGATGGCGTTGACCTACAACAACATCGACGGCGACTACCAGACCGACACCCAGTATTCGGACCGTCTCATCTCTGGCCAGGAGAACACGACGGTCGTGCAGGTCCCGCTCGGATTCACGGCGGCCGAGGCCAAGGTCATTGCCGCTGCCCGGCTCGCCGACGCCTATGTCGCGCGCCTGTCGTCGCAGATCGCACTGAGTCTCGAGCATTCGGAACTTGAGCCGAGCGACACGATCCTGGTGTATGGCGCCGATGGGTCGCAGTTCAGGCAGCGCCTGGTCAAACGCACCGACTCCGAGTGCGTGCTGGTGTTCGACACGGTCGCTGACGACTCCACGGTGTTCACCCAGTTGGGGCTCACCGTCGGCGGGACCGAATCGCAGACCGTCGTCCTCGGGTTGCCGGACACCTTCGTGGAGTTGCTGGACATCCCCATGCTGCGCAACGCCGACAACTCGTTGGGCATCTATGTCGCTGTCAGCGGCGAGGAGAACTGGACGGCCGGCGATCTGTACCACTCCACCGACGGTGTCACCTATTCGGTCGACGCCAGCTTCACCCAGTCCACCGTGATCGGAGCGACTGAGGATGCCCTGGACACCTGGACCGGCGGAACCGTCTTCGACGAGATGTCGAGCGTGACCGTTGATGTCGGTGCCGGCGAACTGGAAAGCGTGACCCAGGCCGAGATCCTCAACAGCGTGGAGGCCAACGCAGCGGTGATCGGCAGCGAACTGGTGCAGTTCCGGGAGGCCACGCTGCTGAGTCCTGGGGTCTACAAGCTGACCGGGTTCCTGCGCGGCCGCCGCGGCACCGAATGGGCCATGTCGGGGCACGCCGCCGGCGAGCGGTTCGTGCTGCTCGCCACGAATGGCATGCGATTCCTGGCGCTGGACACATCGGACTTCGGGCGCATGCGCTACTACAAGGGCGTGTCTGCAGGGCAGCGCCTGAGTGTGGCCGGTGTCGACTCCATCACGCCGTCGGGCATCAACCTGAAGCCTCTGTCGCCCGTGAACGTGCGCGTGGACCGGACCGGCCTGAACCCGGTGGTGACCTGGAGCCGGCGCACCAGGTTCTCCACGCGTGTTGGTGGTCCCAGCGAGAGCATCCCGCTGGGCGAGGCCACAGAGGCCTACGAAGTGGATGTCTTCAGCGACAACTCCTTCACCACGGTGATCGACACGATAGAGACGACGTCGGCCAGCGCGACGATCACCGCCGGCTCGCCGCTGCACGAAACCCTGTACCTGCGCATCTACCAGATGTCCGAGGCCGTCGGCCGCGGCTATGCGGCGCAGGTCACTCTTCCCTGAAGGACACGAAATGGCATTCCCGCAAAACTGGTCCAGCGCCATGGCGAACCCGGAAGTTCCGGTCAACGAGAACTTCGCCACCCTGGCGCACGCGGCCGTCTTCGGCAAGAACCCGGCCACCAGCACCGGCCTGACCTGGGGCTACTTCGGCGGCCGGTACAGTGGTCAGACGGTGGCCGATGGCACCCTCACGCTGGGCAACAACTGCGACAACTATGTGGTGGTCAACCTGGACACCGGGGCCATCTCGGTGTCCGAGTACGACGTCGATTGGCTGGACGCCGAGGCCTCGGTTCCAACCTATGGCCGGGTCTACCTGATCACCACATCCGGCGGCCTTGTGAGTGCCGTGGAAGATCACCGGTCCGGCAAGTATGGGATCACCGGCGCTGGCGGGAGTGGCGGTGGCGGCGGCGATCAGACCGTATCGCTGATCAGTGCCGATACCTACGTGCTGCAGGCCTCGGACAAGGGCAAGTTGTTGGTGTTCACCAACCCCGCAGGGTGCGCGGTCGACCTGCCCTATGCAGTGCCGGACTTCCCGTCTGGCTGGTGGGCAGACTTCCAGAACATCAGCGGCGACACCGTGAATCTGCTGGCGACCATCGAAAGCCCGCAGAGCATGATCGACCAGACTCTTGAGCAACTGGACCTGGAGGTAGGAGAGGGTGTGCGACTGTGCAGCACCGGGTCGCACTTCTTCAGCCAGCGTGGCAAGGGCGCAGATCCCCCGGCAGCCAAGCCGTACTGCATCCAACTCGACATCGGTGACGAGACGACGGCGATCACCACCGGCACTCCGAAGTACACCTTCCGGATGTTCAACGACTTCGTTGTCAGCGAGGTGCGCGCCAGCCTGTCGACGGCGCAGTCGAGCGGCAGCATCTTCACGGTGGACGTCAAGCAGAACGG
>CAYNYL010000019.1:0-14817 GCA_964401485.1 uncultured Gammaproteobacteria bacterium | reverse complement strand
CAAAAAACACCGCCACAAGCCAATCCCCCAAGCGGGGGTTGTTTTGTTATTTCTCCGTACTGTATTTCTTCTTCATTTCCTCCAGGGATCGAATAATGATTCGTTCTAACACATCCAAGTCAACATCCCCGACTCGCTTGATCGCTAAGCAGGATTTTCCGGATAGCTTGTACTTCCCTAATTGCGACAGCTCTTTCTTTACCGTCTCCCAGCCCGTCATGAGATAAAGCGTGAAGCCTGTGCTCGATATCGCAAACCCCGTGAGGAGATGGACATGCTCGCCTCCCTTGCTATCGAGATACTGATACTTCCCAAATCCAAAAATCTTGTTCCACATGACGCACTTCGATCCAGTTACCTTAGAATAAAGGCGAATAAGAGCCTCCGCATCTGCTCGCTTTTCTTCGTTGTCTCCTAGGTGCACATCAAGGAATTGCTTTGGGGTTACCGATGTTGGTTGGGTTTTGTTTTGGTAGGTCATAGGGGTATAGAAGGACTGTAGCAAGGATAGATTCATTGATCAAAAACAAGGCCGGGGTTGTACACCCCGGCGACCAGCCCGTAGAAGGGCTAGTAGGTGATCTCCTCGAGGACGATCATGCGCCCGCGATCCACGTCGCCACGAAGGATCTCGCTCACGAGTTTCTTCTTCGCCTCCGAGGGATCGCTTAGGAAGCCGAGATCATAAGCGACGATCGACGTCTCTTTATCATCCCAAAAAAGCTCCCCTTTGGGCCGATCGATCTGCGGATCAAGAAGAGCGACCCAGCGTGACTCCCCTCCCAACGGAGCCGATTCACGCACGATCACCCCAACCGTTGACGCTCGCCAGACCTTTGAAATCGCCCCGAAGCGCTCCTCCTTCTCGAGACGATGAAGTGCACCCCTCCAATCCCTGTCCGACAGAGGTTGACCTCGCACCGACGAAAGATTTTGATACATGTAGCCTCCAAAAGCCGAAAGTTATGATACGCTAGTTCCATGTCATTGTCCAAAGCACTTATAGAAACCGAGCGATCCCTCCATGTTCTCGCAAACTCCGCCTACGCGAGCCACGCACAGCGGTTTTTTAAGACCGGAAAGGGCGAGTACGGCGAAGGTGATGTGTTTATCGGTATTCGTGTGCCAGCACTACGTAAACTTGCACGAACGTTAGGGAAAACCCTCTCGATCACAGACCTTCGTACGCTCCTGCGCTCAGATATTCACGAAGAGCGCCTTTTTGCTCTAATCGTCATGACCGATCGCTACAAGAAGGCGACGCCCGGTGAACGCCACGATCTTCACACCCTGTATCTTACTTCGACGCGCTTTGTGAATAACTGGGATCTTGTCGACACGTCGGCAGAAACGCTTGTCGGAAGTCATGTCGCGAACGACCCACTCCCCCTCCTTACGCGTCTAACGAAATCTTCCCTCCTTTGGGATCGACGAATCGCCATGATTGCAACGTTTCATCTTATTAAACAGGGGGATGCGACAACCGCGATAACGATCGCCGAGCTTCTCCTTCATGACAAAGAAGATCTGATTCAAAAGGCGGTTGGATGGATGCTTCGAGAAGTCGGCAAACGCGTTTCAAAAACGGCTCTCACAGATTTTCTCGAAAAACATGCGACGACGATGCCCCGAACAGCGCTCCGCTACGCGATCGAGCACTTCTCAAAAGAAGTACGACAACGCTATTTGACGTTGACAACATGACAAAACACCCCTAACCTCCCTCGAGGAGGCTCCATGTTCAGTTTCTTGCGTACGTTTTGGCAACGTCTATTTCCATCCACCGCCATCACTGAACAACCTCGCCTGCACGGCTCCGAATCGGATGCTCCTGCCCCTACGGGGACAGGCAGCTGCACGGATTGTGGCAAGACGTTTTCGTTCGGGGAGCACACGGTGACCTTCAAACGCCGTCCACTCACCGTGAACGCACGACCGGGCATAACCAAGTGCCCACAGTGTCTCGAAGCCTTCATCAACCGTTTCGCGGCACGGTGCGGTGCCTGCCACGAACCCATCTTCCCGGGATGCAACGTCGGGAGGGCGAAGAGAAGGGGTGACAACAAGGCCATCTTGCTCCACATGTACATGGATTGCAACCCGTTCGGTGGCATGAATTGGTGCGGCGTGTGGGGGGAGGGGCGCCTTGTCACACCGCACGAACTCGATCCCGTTCAATTCCCGAACAAGGGTGATTTGACTCCCTACGCAACCACCGTCATGAGTGGACAGGTGGTCATCGTGAACTTCGAATAGAGGTCGTGTACCTCTTTCAGTGCCGACGGACAACACGTCGGCCTTTGTGTTATTATGGTGCATATGCAAGGAGGATTTGCGAAGACGATGTTTCACGTCGGTATTGGGTCAACGATTGCGCTCTTTTTTGCGGTCGTGCTCCTGATGACCCTTAAGCTTCAAGCGTTTCGAGAAACTGAGGACGGCGAACTAAAAGCGCCCGAGGATATTTACGAGACCACCGTTTTTGGTAACCTCGATACCCTTCTTCCAAAAGACGTTTTGCGCCAAGATTTTCCATTTTGGCCAGTGAACCGAGGCTATATCCCAGTCTCGACAATCTTAGCCGACAATAAAAAGCATCTGTTATTTACGGAAATCTCGGATTGTATTCTCTCCGACGAAGAAGCCTGTGATCCGGTTCTTCATATCGTCTCGAAAAATCTTACAACTGAGGATTCCGTGTTGGTTTACAATGGAGGAAGAACGCCGGATGGATTTTTCCTGTTCCCTGTCGCCTATTATCCAAATGATCATAAAATACTTGTTCAGCGGGACATGCTTGGTCGTGGAGGGATCCCAGACGAACAGCACATGTACGCAACACTCGACACCCGAACGGGCGCGATCGAAGACTTTGCAACAACACTCGAGTATCTTTTTGGCGACTCGCGTTATCTTTTTACAGAATCGAGCGACAAATCTCCACTAAACTGCGGTATTTGGGGCTATAATTCTGGAAAAATTGTTTCTCGAAATGCGCCGAACGGAAATCCAAGCGTTATCCTCGAGGAAGAAAATACCAACTACGAGCTGATTGCGGTCTATGAATCCGATCTCTATTTCCGCTCAACGAGCGTAACGGTAGACGAAAATCAATGCCCAATCCCTTCCGGCGAGCCAACCTTACGTAGTCTCCCGCTTATTAGCGCCCGGTAACGAAAATCCTTTACGAAACAGGGGTTTCCGATTAGGATGGCCCTATCTTATGCGACCGATTAAAAAGGCCATTATCCCCGTTGCCGGAATGGGAACGCGGTTTCTTCCCGCAACAAAGGCGCAACCGAAGGAGATGCTTCCCGTCGTTGATAAGCCGGTAATTCAGTATATTGTTGAAGAAGCGGTTGCCGCTGGTATCGAAGAGATCATTTTCGTCACAGCGCTTGGAAAACGAGCGCTCGAGGATCATTTTGACCGCAATTTTGAACTTGAATATCGACTTGAACAAAAAGGCAAGAACGTGGAGCTCGAGGTTATTAAGCGCGTTGGCCAGCTTGCAAAATTCGCCTTCGTCCGCCAACACAAACCAATGGGAGACGGGCACGCGATCCTCTCTGCCCTTCCATTTATCGACGCCGACGAACCGGTTGCGATTATGTTTGGTGACGACATTATCCATAATCCCGAGAAACCGGCGATTGGTCAGTTGATGGACGTTTGCTACGAATACGGAATGCCGGTTGTCGCCCTCCAAGAGGTCCCGCAAATGGAAACGAAAAATTACGGGGTAATTTCGGGAGCACAACTCTCGGATCATGTTTGGACGATTAACAACTTCGTCGAGAAACCGGCACCGGAGCAGGCTCCGTCAAACCTTGCGGCCGTTGGACGCTATATCGTTACGCCGGAGATCATGCACATTTTGAAAAATCAGAGTCCGGGACGCGACGGAGAAATTCGTCTTGCGGACGCGTTTATCTCCTACCTCGCACAGGGGAGATCGATGTACGGCTGTAAATTCGCCGGAAAACGCTATGATTGCGGAAATAAGTTCCAATTTATCGTCGCCCAAATTGAGCTGGGGATGCAACATCCTGAAGTTCGCGATAAACTAGAGGCATATCTAAAACAATCATTATGAGGAGGTCCATTTTTTACCGCGCTACGTTACTCACACTCGCCTTTCTCCTTGTAGGACAGGGGTGCATCGGAAACAAGGGCGCAAATACCCCAGCGGCAAAACCGGTGGATCTTTCAATTTGGCGCGTGTTTGATGGAGACGACACCTTCGACACGATTATCACCGCCTACGAAAAAGAGCACCCAAACGTCAATATCTCTTACCGAAAACTTCGCTTTGAAGAGTATGAGGGCGAGCTTGTGCGAGCGCTCGCCGAGGGTCGAGGTCCAGATATTTTCAGTGTCCACAATACGTGGATTGGTGAATATGAGGATCTCATGAGTCCGATGCCTCCAACGGTAACGATTTCAGAGTACGTCACCCAGGGCACCCTTCGACGCGAAACCCGACCAGTCACAAAACAAAAGCAAACCATGTCCCAAAAGACGCTTAAAGAAGTCTTCGTTGACCAAGTTGCTCGAGATGTGATTCGCGAATATCAAGCAAATGAGGATGCAGAAAGAGAGAATCGGATCTTCGGGCTTCCAATGGCACTCGATTCCCTCGCCCTCTTTTACAACAAAGACCTTCTCGCTGAAGCTGGAATCGCGAACCCCCCAAAGACTTGGGGCGAGTTCCAAGAGCAGGTCGTCGCACTCACCGCCTACGATACCCAGGGCGAGGTTGCAAGATCGGGCGCAGCAATCGGACGAGCGGACAATGTTGAGCGCTATTCGGATATCCTTTCCCTTCTCATGATGCAAAACGGAACGCAAATGACGGACGAACGTGGGCGCATTACGTTCCAGTCGATGCCGGAAGAGCTCGCCGAAACGCGCGACACTCCGCCAGGACTCGTAGCCCTCGAGTACTACACCGACTTCGCGAATGAATCTCAAGAATTTTACACATGGAATGAAAGCTACAAGAGTTCATTTGAAGCATTTGCAAACGGTGAAACGGCCTTCTTCCTCGGGTACAGTTACCATATCCCCTTCCTTAAAGCCTCGGCTCCTCGCCTCAATTACGCAATCACTGGGGCTCCACAAGTTGACGATGGACGCGTCGTGAACCTTGCAAACTACTGGGTCGAGTCCGTTGCGAAGGCAAGCGAATCAAAAGATTGGGCCTGGGACTTCATCCTCTTTGCAACAAGCGAAGAGCACGTAAAGTCCTACCTTGATGAAGCGAAGAAGCCAACCGCGAGACGCGCGCTGATCGAATCGCAACTTGAATCCGAAGAAATCGGGGTTTTCGCAAAACAAGCACTCACCGCTCGACATTGGTATGCGGGACGTGACGCCGGAGCGATGGAAACCGCCTTTGCTGACATGATCAACGCCATGCTTCTCAATCCGGAAAAACCACTCGAACTTCTCAACAACACCGCGAGACGTGTTTCGCAAAGCTACTAGGAACACCGTCCACACAAAACATGCGCGCAAAGGCGCATGTTTTGCTATACTACGGGTAACTATGCGACGTTTTTTACTTTCCGTTAGCGCACTTCTTCTCGTTCTTCTTCCAAATGCGCCGATTTTTGCACAAACCGAAGAGCAATGCATCTCGCGCGCAACGAGCGCAGACGAATCCTGCAAACAACAAGTCGAACTCCAGGTGGCTCTTACCTGCACAGATGATTGCGCTGACGCAATTCGCTCGACCTGCGGATCCGCGGACTCAAACCCAAACTACTCGAGCTGTGAGTCTGAGGTTCTCGCGACCGACCTCTTTTGCACCACACGCGAAAACGATGCACAGTGCATTGCCCGCACACGGACATCCGGCCTCGCAACCTGCGCTTCCCGACTCGAATCCGCCCTCGACGCCTGCTACGAGGCCGCAAGCACCTGCTCTCAACAAGGCGAGCAAGTCTACCGAGACTGCATCAATGCCGAATCAACAACGACCGTCGAGCAATGCGAGGCGCTTCGAGATCAAGCGGTCCGAGCCTGCAGCGCGGCGGGAGCAAGCACCACGACCGACACCCCGGAAGTCGACCAAGCAATCACGGCCGCCCAACAAGCAGCCGCCGCATCGGCAAGCCAAAGCGCCTTTGCGCGTACATACGCACAGGTCATGAACCAAGGAATTATTTTCGCAAACATCTGCGATAGTCGCGCCGCCCCTTGCGATTGTCGGGACAACGGAAACTGTGCAATTTCAGACATCCTCCAAGTAGCCGTCAACATCGTCAACTTCATTATTGCGATCAGCGGAAGTCTCGTCCTCGCCATGTTCATTTACGGAGGTGTGCTCTGGGTCTTCTCGGCGGGTAACGAAGGAACGGTTAAGAAAGGGCAGGATATTATCGAGGGGGCCGTGATCGGGCTCATTATCATCCTTGGATCCTACGCGGCCGTTTCCATTATCGTCTCGATCCTGACAAAAGATGAGGCTGTTCGAGACGGAACTGATCTCGAAGACCTTACAGGCGGCTCTCAAATCTTTAACACTGAAAATCCGTAATATGAAAAAACTCATTTTTGCCCTGTTTTTCGTGGGCATCGTCTCCGTCGTAATAACTCCGCCCCAAGCTCATGCACAAACCTCGACCTGTCTACAAAGCGCTGCTCTAGCCTACCAAACATGCATAAGTGGCATTTCATTCAGTGACGCTCAAGCATTCGCTCGCTGCCAACAACAAAGATCTCAAGCGGAAACAGCCTGCCAACAAGGAGCCGTCTCATCCACAGGCACGACAACGCCAGTCACTCTTACAAACCCGCTTGGCACAACAGACATTCGACTCTTGATCGCCCGCCTAATTTCAGCCGTTCTCTCAATTATTGGTGTCATTGCGCTCCTCATGTTCGTCTACGGAGGCTTCCTCTGGATGCTCTCGGCGGGAAATGAAAGCCAAGTCGAAAAAGGAAAAGAGGTGCTCAAATGGACAACTATTGGTATAATACTAATCGTATCCGCCTATGTGATCGTTAATGCGCTCTTCCGCGCGGCGTTCACGGGTGCGCTATAATTCATAATTCATTTTTCTATGACAAGTGCCCTTCGTTTCATTACGAGCGCCGTTCTCGGCGCGGTTCTCGCCCTCGCGCTGATCGGTGTGTCCTCGTTCGTTGCCCCGCAAATCGCTGGAGCCCAAGAGTTTGAACCGCTTTCCGCTAGTGAACTTTTCGGTGGAGACGGTGAAGACTTCGGAGCTCGAGCGGGACTCGGTACCACGGACCTTTCGGCAACCATTGGAAACTTGATCCGTATCGCCCTTGGATTCCTCGGAGTTATCGCGATCATTATCACCCTCATGGGAGGATTCAAGTGGATGACGGCCGGTGGAAATGATGAAAAGGTTGGCGAGGCAAAGCGTATGCTTATTTCCGGAGCAATTGGTCTTGCGATCATTATCTCCGCTTACGCAATCACGGAGTTCGTTATCGACTCGCTCCTTGACGCGGCAAACAATATCTAGTTTTCCTCCTGACGATTGGGGATTTAAATCCCCTTTCGCTATGAGAAAAGCGATCTTCCTTCTCGGGCTCTTTCTTTTGATGCCGAGTTTTGCCTTTGCACAGATCAATGTCGCGGACACGGGCCTTGAGACTACCGGCAATGAAGTATTTGGGCCATTGGCCTACACATCAATTGGCGCATTCGTCGGCGCGCGCATTATCAATCCCCTCTTCGCCCTTACAGGTGTCGCTTTTCTCCTTTTAATGATTTATGGTGGCTTTCTTTGGATGACAGCCGGCGGTGAAGAAGGCCAGGTAGAAAAAGCTCAGGGGATTTTCCGTAACGCCGTTATCGGTCTTGTTATCATCCTTGCCGCCTACGCGATCACACGATTTGTTATCATCGCCGCGACGGGAGGCTCAACCCCAACCCTATGACAAAACGCGCCATTTTATTTGCCGGAGCGGTCCTTGCTTTCGCACCTGTAAAAACATTCGCTCAGCTCCAAGTCCAAAGCAAACTCTTCTCGGAAGTGGACCAAGCCGGAGCGGCAATTTTTGGATCAGCGAACTCCGCACCAACGCTCGTTGAGCTTATCGGAAACGGCATTCAAATCGCCCTATCGCTGCTCGGAGTCGTTCTTCTCGGATACGTTTTATACGCTGGATTCCTCTGGATGACGGCTGGTGGAGAAGAAGACAACATTAAAAAAGCCCAGGGAATTCTACGAAACGCGGTCATTGGACTCGTCATTATCCTCGCCTCCTACTCGATCACCCTATTTGTAAGCCGCGCCCTTGAATCCGGAGGATTAATTGAATCACAAACGACACAGCAAACGCCCTAATCGGCGTTTTTTGCTACTATCCACAGCGGAAGTCATAAAGTTGACCCTTCTTCGGCAAGATTGTGCTACAATAAAGCCAATTAACAATACCTATGAAACGATTTATTTCATTTCTCGTCCTTGGAATGGCCCTCCTCCTTCCTTTCGCCGGCGCAACGCCAGTAAAAGCGCAATTCGATGGTTTCGGAAGCTTTGTCGGAGATATTGCAAACGAAGGTGGACTTGGAGACGCTGAACTTGAAACGGTCGTTGGAAGCGGAATCCGAATCTTCCTTTCAATCCTCGGAATCATCTTCCTTATCATGATCCTCTACGCTGGATTCCTCTGGATGACGGCTGGTGGAGAAGAAGGAAAGGTAGAGCAGGCACAAACATTGATGCGAAATGCGGTCGTTGGACTCGTCATCATCCTCGCCTCTTACGCAATCACAAGCTTCGTTGTAGAAGCGATCAGCTCGGCCGGAATCGATACTGGATCCGCGAACTAAGATAAAAAGAAGAACGCCCCCTCCGACTCGGTCGGTGGGGGCGTTTTGAATTCGTCCAGGTTGTCCGTGGACGAATCACGGCCGGTTCAGCCTCCGGCGAACTCGTAGGGCTGGAACTGCTCTCGAAGGAGCGAGACTCCATCCGCGTACCACCTGGAAGGCCTTCCGGTCTTCCAGAGCTGGATCCGGTTCGACAGCAAGTTGTAGCCGACGCCCGGGATGTTCACATTCGGCTGGTTCTGCGAGAGCCGGTACATAGTCCCAGTGACCAAGTACTCACCTTCGCGCAGACCCGCTCCGTAGCAGATCTCGTTCGGACCCAGGATCGAGACGTGCTCACCGGTGTCCGTGAGAGCCTCGGACCGCACTCGGGCGTTCCGTACTTGCATCATCCCGTTCGGGAGCCGGGTGAACACCGGATCTCCAAAGGGTCCCGCCGGGGGCTCGAGGATCCAGACCACGTCTTCGCCGATGCGGGGCACCAGCGGTTGACGCAGTTGGTTCTCGAGGATGAACTGCCCGGGCTCCTCATCCCACCCCGAAGGCTTACCGCCTACGTAGCAGAACTTCGGGTCGGCGTAGGACGCCTCCCCGACGAGGTCTTCCGGACGGAGGGTCTGCGCGTCGCAGGTGTTCGCGAAGAACACCACGGCGGCAGCGATGCCGATCAGGGTCCTGGGACCAATGAAGACATCGTTCACTGGGCACCTCCCGCTTCCTCACGGAGGATTTCGGCGGCACGGCGCCGCCGCTCCGCCTCTTCGGCCGCGATCTGGGCCGGCGTCTTCGCGGGAACCGCAGGGACGACGGGCGTGGTCGTGGCCGTGGTCGCACGAGGGGCGACCCTCGTGCCCTGCGTCGAAGCGGTACGGGAGGTGGCCTGGCTCGTGCTCGTACGAGCCCGCTCACGCGCGAGCTCAGCTTCGAGTTCGGCGATGCGCGCCGCGGCGGCATCCTCCGACCGCACCTGCGAATCCCGCATGTACGCGATCGTCTGCGACGTCACGCACTCGGGACACCGCGGGGCGTAGACACCAACCGGCGCCATTCCGAGACCGCCCCCGAACCCGAGCATGTTGCCCGAGACAGTGGTGGTCTGGCACTGCTTGTTGCGGTCCCGCGTCGGGATACGGAACAAGCCCCTCGTCTGCTGCGTCGTCTCCGTACAGACCGTCATGGTCTGCGGGGAACCGTTGCTCTGCGCCGTGGCGACTTGCGCCACCATGGCCATCAAAAGGACAAACGTCATGCGTTTCATGGGTTTTTAGCCCTCCAGTTGTAGGTTTCGCTGACTTGGAATAATAGCAGAAAATTGGCATTTTGTCAACCCACGAGAGCCGTGATTTCTCTCGTTTTACATTGACAAATTCGCAATTTTGTGCTATATTTAAGCGTCGTATTTCCTTTTAGGAATCTCCTAATTGGGGCGACAACCGCCCTTTAGAATTCAACTTCAAAACCGTGCAGAGATGCACAAGGAGGCCACCATGGCCATGTCTCTCGCAGATTTCATGAACGACGCCAGAAATGCCGGAACGGAAACGGCCTTCGAGAACTTCAAGGAGTTCGTCGAGCGCTCCACCGGCCGAATCGGGCCGAACGTGGTCTGGACGATCCTGAAGCGAGTCCCCGACTTTCTCAGGGACATCCCACCCGGACAACTCACCATCGGCATCGACTTCGTCGCGTTCCTGATCGAGGGCATCGTCCCTCGGTTCACTGGAGCGAACGCCTTCTACCGACACCTCGCGCTGTTCGCAGTGCGCGGTGCGAGGAGCCTCGCAAGCGGTTCGATCATCGGCTTCACCGAAGCTGTCGAGCGAGCGCGTTCGCAAGGCCGACCCCTTTCGGAGGAGGAGTTCAGCTCCTTCCTTGAGAAGTCCCTCGAGATTCCGATCGAGACGATCAAAAATCCGCCGAAGCCCACCCCGGGCAAGCGGAACTTCATCGCGTTCACCGGTCGAATGATCGAGGTTCGTAAGCTTGGCCTGATCATGACCATGTCGACCGACACGTTCTGGAAGGTCGAACACCTGTTCGAGAGCGGAGCGATCTACGTCCAAGACGTCATCGATTCCGTTCCCGAGATGCCCGAT
Source organism: uncultured Gammaproteobacteria bacterium (assembly GCA_964401485.1). GTDB lineage: Bacteria > Patescibacteriota > Patescibacteriia > UBA9934 > UBA9934 > CAYFMS01. The sequence goes on along the minus strand of CAYNYL010000019.1, from coordinate 3,903 downwards.
AACGAGCTCAAGGATCGACTCGCGGCGATCAAGGACTTCTTCGCTTCGTTCGCGAAGATGAAGGAGGCCTACAAGACTCGTCGCCGGCTGTCCTCGACCAAGGACCCGGCGGCGGTCGCGGCGCGCGAAGCGCAGCGGCGCGGAGATAACCCCCTCACGGGACCCGAGCTGACGCTCTACGAAGATCGTCGCAAGGTCGTCGAAGGGTACATGGATGATATCCAGGTTGTCCTGACCGCCCTCCAAGTCCAGTCCGCGACCCTGTCGTGGCGGACCAAGGCGTTCGTCATCGCCTCCGGCACGATCACCGACCGTCTGCTCAACGCGGGCGGAGGTGAGCGGCTCGCCGACGGCATCGACTTCGTCTGGGACACGGTCTTCAGTCGGAAGAGCCTCTGGCTCATTGCCGCACTGGCCGCCCTCGTTCTTCTCGGGCTTGGTGGAAGCGGGATGCTCGTTGGACTCCCGTTCGGTCTTGCGCTTCTCGGGACGTTCATCGAGGGAGCTGGGGCGTTCATCGGGGTTCTCTACCTTCTTGGGTACGAGATCCTTTCCGTGAAGTCGACGTTCCTCGTCATGTTCCTCGGGATCGGAATGGTCGCGCTCACGCGCTATCTCTTCTGGCCCGGGGTCTCGCTCGTCGGTGAGATCTTCCGGAACACTGCGATCGAGAACAAGTGGTACCCGGTCGGAGTGGTCGCCACGATCGACAAGTTCCGAAAGATCGTCTCCGGTAAATTCTCCGAAGAGGATCCGAACAGCGAATCGATCGACGAGTTCGTGAAGACGAGAAAGACAAGCATTCCCTGGCGTGACCCCCAGTGGCTCGAGAAGCCGATCAGCGGCCTCTTCGTCGCCTGCGTATTCCTCCTGATGGGTGCCGTGAGCGCCCTGTCGATCGGCTCGCTCTTCGAAGCAGACTCGATCTTCCGGACGATCATCGGGATCATCCTTCTCGGGGTCGCCGGAGGTGGGATCATCTACTTCGAGTTCTGGCGGCGCTCTACGCGCTACAAGAGCGTGGAGCAGCTGGGCAAGGAAACGAAGCGGCTCGAGAAGTCGACTCGAATCCTTGGAACCCGGCTCTTCAAGTGGGCCGTAATTCCGAGTCTCGGGATGATCACCCTGATCGGCACCGCGTTCCAGTTCGCGCCGAAGAGCCTCTTCTACGAGTGCCCGACGACCGACAGGTTGCTCGAGATGACGCAGGAAGAGCGCCAACTCGCGATTCCCGATCGCGAGCACCGCGCGTACTGCCTCGAGACGAAGGTCGTCCCCGTCCTCACCGGCTTGTGAGTAGGGGCGAAACGTAAAAGGACCGGACCGAGATTTCCACGAACGCGTGGGAGTCTCGGGTCCGGTCCTCTTTTCTTTTCATTATTCTGCCATCCGTTTTTTAAAGAGATCGACGAAGGGAATTTTTTCGGGATCAACCCCGTTTAATATCCCAAGATAGTACGAAAGGAAGCTTCCAAATTGGAGAACCTCGAAGGCCTCCTCGAGCGTCCCTTCCCCTTGAACCGCGTATTCAACAATCTCCGCACCACGCTCCTCCAAAATATCCGCCGTAATCGAGAGGCGCTTCGTATTGCGCGGGTGGTAGTGCTTCGACGAAAGAATAAGGATTGCAAAATTCTCATAGTGACCATCCGGGAGAAGCGTCCCCTCAAGATAGTGATGATTGAGCTCCGGAACAACATGGTGCGAACAAAGCTGTTTTGCAGACTCATTAATTTGATTTGAAAGCGTGTGCGCCGACCCCTCGAGATGATCCGCCGAAAGAACAACGATTTGCTTTCCGTAAAGCGCCTCAGCAACTTGCTTTGCCGGATTTTCCTTTGTTTTCATTTCAAGCGCACATGAATCAATCACCTCTTCCATAGCTGTAACAACCGCCTTGGCTTTCTGCGTCGAAAATTTTGTATACCCGGCACGGTCAAGAAGTCCAAGAACCCCTGCGAGCGAAAAGCCAACCCCAAGCCGAGGTTGACGCGCGAGATCCCCAGGGACAATTTGGTAATAAGGCCACTTATGCTTTTTCGCGAGCTTCTCAAGTGCTCCCCCACTCGTAATCACAAGCGTTGGACAACCACGCTTCTTTACCTCTTTCGCCACCTCGAGCACCTCCTCAGTCGTTCCGGAAAAACTCGAGAGGATGACAAGGCTTTGTTTGCCAACGTGGGCCGGGAGTCGATAGGTATTTACAAGAACAACCGGAACCCGAAGAGTCCCTCGAAGAACACTTTGCGCAATATGTGGTCCAAGAAGCGATCCCCCCATCCCAACAACAACAATTTCCTTGGCCTTCTTGCAGGCCTCAGGAATAGTGAGAAAACGCGTCCCCTCAACCGCTTCCTTTATTTGCTCCGGAAGGTGCTCAATTCCGTATGCAATGTCCGTTTTATCGAACTGTTTAAAAATTTCGAGATCGTTTAAATCATTCATAACGCTCTTTTTGCTGGATAGCCTTGGTTATCGCCCCTCGTTCCTTTGCATTTCCAAAGAGAACCGCCCCTACCGTTTTACCGTTCCTTTCAAAGACTTGCAAGGCGGAATCCTCCGTTTTTCGGAGCATACGCGCCTCGGAAAAAGCCGGGTCCGTATCTCCAATCACAATCAATTCCTTTTTTAGAACGTTTGTTGCATAGGAAGAAATAAGGGAAAATGGCTTTCTTTGACCAACCATGTTCCCGGCAACAAGACGTCCTTGCATCTGGGCATTCATCCAATTACCAAATACCCTTGCTCGCCCCGTCTCGAGATCGTAATACTCGGCGATATCTCCCGCCGCAAAAATCCCCTGCGTTTCAGTCTCGAGATATTCATTTACAAGGAGACCCTTTTTAAGAACAAGAGGGGTGCCCTCGATTAACGCACGCTCCGGATGAATCCCGATTCCCGCCCCAATGATCCGACAAGGAATCGTCTCCCCGCTCGAAAGCACGACACCCTCAACCGCGCGCGCACCGAGAACTTCTTTAATCTCAGCCCCTTCGTGGATTCTGTAGCCGTGGCTCGCGACGTGCGCTTTGACCATTTCCGATAACTCCGGAAGAAGCATTCCCCCAAAAAATCCCTTTCCTCGAAGCAGGATCTCAAACGGAATTCCAAAATGCGCAAAAATATTGATGAACTCAAACGAGATGAAGCCTCCCCCAAGAACAACCGCCGAGCCACCCGTTCCCTTTAGCGCCTCACAACGCGCAAGAATCTCGTCTGCATCGGCAAGCGTGCGGAAATAGACGATCCCCTCTTTTGCCTCCGGTGTCAGATTCACTTCACATCCTGTCGCAACAAGCAGAGCATCATACGGAAGCTCGCGTCCCTCGCCCGTCGTCACAAAACGATTATTCGTATCAATCGAAATAACCTCCACTCCACGAAGCCACTCGATCCCCTCCTTTTGATACCAGGCCTCCTGCTTCAAAAACACTTTTTCGCGCGGAACAATCCCTTTAATATAGTGCGGAAGGAGCACTCGCGAATACAGAGGCTCAATTTCTCGTTCAATAATCGTCACTACGGCGTTTGGATCAAGTTTTCGGAGCTGTTCCGCAGCCGTTACTCCGGTAATCCCCCCTCCGATAATGACAAAATTTGGCATACTAAGTCGCCGGATAGAGTTGAACACCCGCTTCATCAATAACCGTGATCGCCATTGTTGGGCAGGATTCCGCCGCCATAATCAGCGTCTCTTTTTCATCCTCGGTCATCTCGATTGTCCGCTCATAGGACGGACCTCCATCCGCAACCCCGTGATCGAGGACTTCCGCCTTATTTTCCTCGTTCATGACAAAAGTATTTGGATCGATCGTGACGCAACTTGCGGCACCGATACAAAGGTCTGGATCAACAATGATACGTAATTTCATGCGCAAGTAGTGTAACATTTATTCGCTAAAC
>CAYNYL010000018.1:0-16539 GCA_964401485.1 uncultured Gammaproteobacteria bacterium | reverse complement strand
AGACTACAAACAACTGATCCTCACCCTCCCAGAGTCCCTCAAACCTCAAATGACCCTTGGAAGAGCGATAACAAAGTTTGACGCCAGCATCTCAAAGCTGAAGAACGCGATGAAAAGGTGGTAGGGGTTTCCGCAGAGGTTGTCCAACTGTTTGAACAGGGCAACCTCTTTTCGGTTCATAAAAAAATTACGTTATATATAAAGTAAACGTCCCAACGCACGTGTGCATTGGGACGTGATGTATTGTCGGCACGGTTGCCGATCAGGAGACGTAGACGCTGCCGCATCCCTTTCCGGGGTTCGCGCAGGTCATGAGCCCCGCCCACGCCATCGGCGGCTCCTCCTGGAAGGTCTGCCGGAAGATGTTGAGCGTGTCGTCGGCGCTCTCGAGGTCGAGCTCGCCGATGCAGGGGTCGTGGTGCAGGTAGTGGCCGAAGTACTGGTCGCAGTCGCGCACGTAGTGCACGCTGTCGAGCATGTGCGCGTGCCAGACTTCATCGACGTCCGGCGGCGCGGAAATCTTCCGTCCCGGGTTCATCTTGCACAGTTGCAGGAAGCGCGAGTACTCGGACAGCGCCTCCTGGAGGCGGGCTTCCGTCCACTCCGGGTGCTTCTGCTTCATGATCGGGTGCAGACGGTCGATGGGGAGGGTCGGCGGATCGGGGATGAGGGGGCTGATTTGCACGGAGCACACTCCTTTTGTAGCTGAAATTAGCCACGTTGAAAGATTAGCAGGATATGATATATTGGTCAATGATTTATGCTGAGGAATCAAGTGAAACAATTCTATGATGATTTATATAGGGTTAATCCCACAATTTTTGGGAATAGAAGTGTTTTCCTTTTAGGCGCAATTTTAAAGAGATTTCCTGTTGCAAGGGGCAACGCTTTAGATGTTGGGGCCGGAGAGGGGGTTTCAAGTAATTTTTTAGCCGAACAAGGCTTTTGTGTTGACGCGATTGATATTTCAAATTTTGCCTTTCAGTCGGTTAATCCAAGCTTATCTGTGCAGACCTTTAAGATTGATCTCAAAAATTTCGTTTTTAGCCAAGAGTTTACTCTTGCAAACATCGCCCTCGTTGCGCACCATGTTGAGGTGAATGCATTTTCTGATTTTTTAAATAAGTTATTTCGATATACAAAAAAGGGAGGGATACATGTTCATACGTTAATTACTACAGGTGGGGATTTTTATTCCGAGTCGAAAAAAAATACATTTTTTGATAACGGCGAAAATTTGAACAACATCTATAAAGACTGGTCTATCTTGTATGATACACGGGAGGTGGTGCCAGCTTCGGTTACGTCGGCGGTTAATGAGGTTAGGTCGGTTGTTTTTCAAAAATAAGTTGAAGCCGAGAAATAGCAGAAAGTAGTTCTCCACGGAGGTTGTCCAACTGTTTGAACAGGGATGACCTTTGTTTTATTTATGTTAATCACGTTCGTTGTTTGTTCGACCCGACAATTTCGGGCCGGTTTTTGCTTGTGGGCCGAGCGGGAATACGGGACGATGAAAACAACCTGACTTGCTAGAAGACGCTCCGTGCGGGCATGGCGAAGCGCGATCGGTACCTCGGGTAACGGATATGGGCGCGGTGTAAGGGGAGCGTCGCGCCCGGTCCATCTTTTTCTCCCGTAGGACTCCCTTCTGCGGGAGGAACGGATTGACCGTTCCTTAGTCGCTTCGGCGATGGAGGATGTTATGAGGATCGTTCATTTCATGGTGATGTTCACGGTTCAAGGTTGTGCGCCGAGCTGGTTCTCGGAGCCGGCGGGCGAGAAGCCCGAGGAGGCGCCGCCGGTCGGCGAATTCGAGGAGGAGAGTGAGACCGAGACCTTCGCGACGGGCACGGGGTTTGCGACCCACATGCCGTTTCAGGCCACCTACAATTCGCAGTGCACGCAGGGGCCCGGGGGTTCGACCTCGCACTTCTACACCTCGACGCGCTATGACGTTGATCTCGACACGCCGAACTCCGCAAACGACCTTGTCTTTGCGCCGGCGCGCGGGGTTGCCTTCGTCCATGACGATGGGGCGTCGGGATTCGGTCGCCACATCAACATCGCGCAGGGCGACGGGACCTACCTCGTGCTCGGACATCTCGCGACCGCGTTCATCGGGAATGGGGAGGAGGTAGCGGAGGGTCAGATCCTCGGGTTCGAGGGGACGACGGGGGCGTCGACGGGGGATCACGTGCACTACGGTCGGCATCGCGGGGACGCGAGTCGGCCGGCGGGGCAGGGGGAGTCGATCGCGGATCTCCGCCTCTACGCGTACAACGTGACGCGTGGGCGAAACGAGACGCCGTCGACCTCGGAGATGGTGTGTTCGCTCCAAAGCGGTCACACCTACCGTTCACTCCTTCCGATCGCGAAGTGGCACCCGGATGGGACGCTCGTGAAGACGCCTTACGCCCCCGAGGTCTACATCGTGGAAGACCGTACCCTCCGCCACATCGCGGATGAGGCGACCTTCCATGCGAACAACTGGAACTTCGCGGATGTGGCGCTGATCTCGCCCGAGGAGCGCGAGTGCTATGACTACGGCGCGGAAGTGACCCGGAAGTCGAACCCTCGCGCCTGGTATCGAAACGGCGAGCTCTGGCTCGTTGTCGGTGAGCCGTCGGCGGGGGATCGCTACCGGATCCGTATTCCGCAAGCGGTTTGGCGCGAGGTGCTCGAGACGTGGGGGATTCCCGCGCTCCCGGAACCGGCCGACCACGTCGTCCCACCCGGCGACTCGCTTTCGGCTTATCCGGTCCGCCAAGGATTCGCCGAATTCCGGGAAGGATCGCTCGTGAAAGAGTACGGGCTCTCGACCGTCTATGCGATCGAACACAAAACGGCGATCCCGATCGCGAGCTGGGACGCCTACCTCCTTCTCGATTTCGCAACCCGTCGGATTGTTGAGGTTCCGCAGGGCGCCGTCGCTCGTACGATGACGAGCGTTGGGAATTGCGGAAGCGGGGAGTGCATCACCGCTCTCACCGTGACGTCCTGCTCGGACTTCGAGATCGCGGGCGGACCGGCGGATACCGGCGTCATCGACACCGGAACCGTGGATACTGGACTGCCTCCCGATACGGAAGTGGACGACACCGGAGAGCCGGTCGATACGTCCGAACCCGATTCGTGCGGGGACTAGTCGTTGAGGTGGGGGAAATCTTTCCTCCACCTCTTTTCTTTATGGTATAATGTCGACAAATGCAGCTTGTCGCATCCCCTTCATTTTTCAGGCATTTCATTTCAAGGACCCTCCGCCTTGGCGTTGTCGTTCTCGCCCTTTTCACGATCCTTCTTTCGTCTCTTGCTCCAACAGGTGTGGTATTAGCCGATGACCCGGTAGATCAGACGGGAGGTGTGTCCGCTGGGGATGTTGCTTCTGCGGCTGTCGCTGGAGCGGTAAACGGAGCGAGTCTTGCTGTTACCGGTATTGCACAGGCCTACGCAGGCGACAAAGCGATCTCCCTTCTTATCACGGCACTCGCCGCGATTTATGCCGCAATCGGGAGAGCAATCGGGTACTTGATTCCGATCGTGATTAATATTTTGATCAACGTTCTCAACTACAATAGCTTTGGGGATAGTTTTATTGTTACCATTGGTTGGCCGATCATGCGGGATCTTCTCAACATGAGCGTGATCTTGATTCTCCTTGTTATTGCAATTCGAACCATGGTTGGAATCGGTGGGGGAGCGCAGGGAGCGCAACAGGCGATTGGTCGCGTCTTCTTCGCCGTCGTTCTCCTTAACTTCAGCAAAACGATCACCCTTCTTCTTATCGATGCGAGTCAGGTCGTGATGTTGACCTTCGTAAACGCGCTCGACGTTGCGACGGGGAATTTTGTGGAACTCTTCCAAATCAATGCGATTCTTTCGACGAGCTGGGATGTTGTTGGGAACATCGACTTGCAAGCGGACACGCCAAACGCGGTTGGATTCCTTGTAAACTCATTCCTCTCAACCTTTCTCCTCGCAATCGTATTAATGACGCTTGTAATTCTTGCAATCGTCTTTGTTTATCGTATTGTTGTTCTTTGGATGCTTGTAGTTCTTTCTCCTGTTGCCATGTTTTTTTACGGGCTTGGCGACACGCTTCCAGGGGCTTCGGGAGCGGTTGAAGAATGGCGTAAACGTTTTGTTGGAGCGCTTACGATCGGGCCTATCTTGTCATTTTTCCTTTGGTTGTCGCTCGCCGCTGCAAGTCAGGGGGCGGCGATTGCGGAAACTGAAGGTTTCACCTTTTTTGAAAATGAAACCGCGAACGCGTTTCTTGAAATTTTCCAACCGGGAAAGCTTCTAAGCCTTGGGCTTGGAATTATGCTTCTTGTTATTGGTATGCAACTTGCGGCGAGTTCGGCCGCATCCCTTGGTGAATTCTCGGGTAACCTTGTTGCAAAACTTCCAGGCTGGTCCGCTAAACTCGCGAAAATGTCTTCGCTTGGAGTCGGTAAATTTGCTGGTCGACAAGTCGAGTTACGAACAAAAGTTGGCCAGAAAACAGGAAGCGTTATTGCAAGCTACGGCGCAAAAATGCAGGGTAGCGCTATTCCCGGCGGAGCGCTTGTTGGGAGTGTGGTCGCTGGAGCCGGAGGACGTATTGAAAACTATGCGGAAAGCATTAGCAGTGATGTGAGAAAACAAGCGCAAGAGGCGGTGAAAAATTACACAAGCGAGCAAGCCGCGGGAATGGCGTTAGCCGTTGAAGCAGGAAATGATAAGAGCCCGCTTCTGACTCCTCGCCAGAAGATGGAGTTCGACGAATTTAAGAAACGTTTTGCTACAGATAAAGCATTTGCGGCAAAGGTTAAAGCTGCGCTCGCAAGTCAAGTGCAGTCCAAGGATAAGGACGCGGATGCAGCGCGCGTTGAGGCAGTTGCAACTCAAATCGATTCTGAATATGTGAACATGTCTGATGCGGACCGAGCTGATCATATCGGAGACGATAAGGCGAAGAGAGAACTTGACACAAAGACGCGGGTTGCGAAGGCTCATCTTATCTCGGGCGAAGGACGTACGCCGGAGGAGAGGGCAGCGAGCCGAGCGAAAATTATTGCGAAGCTTATTGAATCTCCTGACTTTAAGATGGAGCATTTGACCGAGGAGGCGATGCGGGATCCTGATGTGATGCTTGCGCTTCAGCGAAAGACGACGGGACGCGGAAAAGATGGCCAGATTATTACCGCATTTGACGAAGCATTGGCTGGCGCGCGAGGAACGAAAACCGAGGTTCAGGAAGTTGCTCGAATGTGGGCTGAGCGCGCGAATTATCAGGCGCAGATCGAAAATAATGTTTCAATGGATAATACGGGTCGTGTAGCGATCATGCAACCTGTCGCAGAGCAAATTCGTAATGAAAGAACGGTTGAAAGAGAGCGTGCAAAGACCTCTAAGGAACCGTACTCTGATCCGCTTAAACGACGCGAGGATTCATACTCTGCGCAAGGTTTGAGCGTGCAAGATGTTGAACGTCTCGCTCGCGCTGGCAAGGTGCCGTCTTCCGCACAAGAGGTGTCGGCCAATGTCTCCGTTGTTGCCGAGGGTCTTGCGAATGTACAAATTTCGCTCGACCGTCTCGCTGAAGATATTCGTGGTCCAATCGTGAAAGAGCTTGAACAACAAAGCAAGATCCTCGCTTCAAAGCACGGTGAAGAAGCGGATTCGGCGAAAGAGGCACGTATTCTTGCAGCGATTGCGAGTGCGAACAATGATACGTCAAAAGCGATCGACTCGCTTGGCTACACGATTGATGGCGGATTTAAGGCGGCGGACGAGGACCGTGTGCGTGCCTCAAAGCAGGCTGTTAATATCATGGTAAATAATCGACCTACGCAGGTATATAAGCTTGATGAAGCGATTCAAGAAGGATCCGAACTTGCCGAAACGATTGTTAATGCAACATCGCAAAAGACTCTTGATTCTTTGAAGGTGGCTATGCGCGGGGCGGAAAAGGCGTCCGATACAAAGGCAATGGCCAACATCCGTTCGTCCATTGCGTCAATCCAAAAGGCGCTATCTTTCCGCATGCGCCGACTTTCTACGGAAACTGATGATAAAGCAAAATCAGAACGCAAGCGTCTCGTTGATCTTGATCGTGGACTGCTTAAACTTTCGGATTTCGGGGCGGATGACTAAACCGAACTATGGAGGACCTCATGTTGATCAAGTCGGTGAAATCATTTGTTGCCAACACGTCCGGTTGGTCAGTGTTTGATGATATTTGTGAAGCCTATAAATTACCGGATGATCGTTGGAAAGAATTGCTTGATTTGACCGTTGCGGTCGTGAAGGGTCGGGCAAGTACTCTTCAGATGCCGGCGCTTATTGCGCAGGCGTTTGGAGTTGACGATGAGACGGCGAAAAAAATTGCGTCGGATCTTGCGGGGTTTAGGTTGCTGCCGTTAGCGAATTTTATCCCCGGAGTAGAGGAGGCGATTAAGGGATGGGGGGGCGATGTTTCGAAGTATCCGAAGGAGAGAATCGCGAAGCCTGAACATGAACCGGATGCTGTTGCAAAGGCGCTTCTTGAAAAACATGGAGCGAGTCTTCCTGCCGTTCTCCAGCAACGATTTGTTTTTTTGACACAGCAATATATTAAGGGAGAAAAAGATCGCGAGTGGCTTAAGGCATTTCTTACCAGGGGAACAACTATTGGGGGACTTGAATTGTCCGAGGAATCGGCCATTGCAATTATCGAGGGACTTGATACGGAGATGAAGTCGCTTCCGAAAAAAGAGGAAGTGAAAGAGGTCGTGAAGCCGATCGACGGTGAGAAACCTCTCACGAAAGAAGAGATCGAGAAGGCGTATGCGCATCTCGAGTCGCTCGCGAACACGAACCGACCGATTAAAAATCTTCGTGCACTTCCAAAAAAGCAGGTGAAGGAAGTTCCGGAGGCGCTTACGATTGAGGAGGTGAAGCGACTAGAGGCCGAGCTCGAGAAGAAAGATCCAATCAAGGCAATGATTCAAACGGCAAAGAGCAAGCCACAGCCGCCGAAAGAGCATGCGCTATCAAAGGATGAAGTTGAAGAGGTGCGTCAAATTGCGCCGACGGAGCGTAAATCACTTGATCTTGCTGTCCACAAGTACGACATGGACGGACTTTACGCGTTGTTTGATAAGCGTCGGGTTCCACGTGCAACGACGGAGCAGTTTGCGGGAATTTTTATTCGTGGGATCCGGACGGATCGCCAGGCGGAACTCCTACTTACCGAACGGTTTGGGTTTACCGATGCCGAGCGCGATGAGGCTTTAAAACTTCTTCATAACATGAAGGCAAGAGAGGCTTCGGCGGTTACGGTTCCTAAAGCCGAGGCGGTTGCGGCGGGTGATCTGCCGTCAAAGGAACAGGAGATTCTTGAGCTACGACACGCTGTTCTCTCTAAGAAAATTGCCGATACACCGCTTCCGCTCGACGAAACGGCGCGCGTTTCCGCTTCGCGAACGAAAGAGGAGGAGCTCGCGCTTCAAGAGGCAAAGCTTGATGTTGCAAAAATTAAGGAGGCGATGCAGGCTTCGCGACCGGAAAAGGTTACGCCAAAACTTTCGACACCGAGTCTTCCGCCAATCGATGCGCGTGGTCGGCTCACCGATGTAAAGCATGTCCCGCGACTTCTCTCGGCGGTTGATGAACTAAGGACGATGGGCATCGAAGAATTTAGACGGCTATCATCTCGACCCGACGAAGCGCGTAAAAAGCTTGAGGATAAGGTTCTGGCACTGCGCGAGAATTCGGAAGAGGAGCGAATAGCGGGAATCGAGGCTTTCCGTAAGAGTCCGCTCTTCACCCTTTATCGAACCATGCTCGAGGAGGCGCTTGCGACCGGTACAGCAATCGCGGAGATTTCCGCAAAACGTCGAAATGCTGGTCTTGAGAGCCTTTCTCCTGGAGAAGTAAAAGCCATCATTCTTGCAAACCAGCATATGGTATACTAGACCTATGCAGGATCAATTTGTTGTTCCGCAATTCCTCGATGTTGAATCGAAAATTATCGGCCCGATTACCGGCCGGCAATTTGTCATTTTGCTTGTAACGATTCTTCTTGATGCGCTCGTTTACCGAATTTTTTTAAGCATTGTTCCGGTGCTTCTTTTTGCGATTCCAATTACGCTTCTTGGAGCCATTTTTGCTTTTGCAAAGGTGAATGGTCAACCGTTTCATTTTATCTTGCTTAACATGGTCCAGACGCTACGAAAGCCGATGGTTCGCGTTTGGGATAAGCGTGTAACGGATGCAGAAATTCGTGAGCGACTTCGCGAACCGGAAAAAGAGGAAGTGGAAATGATCCCGACAAAGCCGAGAATGGAAACGTCGAAGCTATCGGAGCTAAGTTTAATCGTTAATACCGGGGGCGCGTATCAACCGGAAACCGATGTGCTAGTAAAGCCGTATGACAAATAGTCGCAAAAAAGCCAAACCGGGCCCACCAACACAACGCTATCTTGATATTGCGGAGATTCGTGAGGATTGTGTAATTATGAAAGACGGCACGCTTCGTGCGGTTCTTATGGTTTCGTCGATTAACTTTGCGCTGAAGTCGGTTGAAGAGCAACAGGCGACGATTCAAGCGTACATGCAATTCTTGAACGGGCTCGAGTATCCGATTCAAATTGCGATCCAATCGCGAAAGATGAATATTGATAAGTACATGGCGGCGCTAGACGAGCAGGAGCGAAACCTAAAGAACGATCTTTTACGATCGCAAATTGCGGAGTATAAAACCTTTGTCCATGATTTGGTTGAGCTTGGAGAGATCATGCAAAAACGGTTCTATGTTGTTGTGCCATATGATCCGATTAGCGATAAGCAACGAAATTTCTGGACGAAACTTTCCGAGGCACTTTCTCCGGCTCGCGTTGTTCGACTTAAACGTAAGCAATTTCTTGAGAGGCGTCACGCGCTTATGCAACGCGTTGAGATTGTCCGTTCCGGACTCTCGAGTATGTCGCTTTCAAGCGGGGTTCTTGATACGCAGAGTTTAATCGAGTTGTATTATAACGTATACAACCCGGACATTTTTGATACGCAAAAAATGGGCACGATTGGCGAATTACGCGTTGACCAAACATAAGTATGGCGATTGATATTACAAAATTGAATCGCGAGGGGAGTAGGTCACAGAGCGCCAAACCCTTAACCGAAGAACAAAAGCGGATTGCGGAGCAGAAGGCGACGCTTGCCGATGAGCGCCTCTATCAACAAGGGGCGGTGACGGTTCGCGATTTGATTGCGCCGGCAGCGTTTCAAATTCAACCTGATTTTCTTCGAATCGGGGGGAATTACGTCCGCACGCTTTTTGTGATTGCCTATCCTCGCTATGTTGGAATCGGTTGGGGGGCGCCAGTCATCAACTACAATGGAACGGTTGATATTGGAATGTACTTTTATCCGGTTAAATCGGAGGTGATTTTAAAGCAGTTAAAGAATCGCGTTGGAGTTGTCGGTGCGCAACTTTCAGGGGATGCGGAAAAGGGGGCGCCTCGTGATCCGCTTCGAGAAACGGCGCTTCGCGATATGGAGCAATTGCGAGATGACCTTACGCAGGGAGTTGAGCACTTCTTCCAATTTGCCTTCTACGTGACGATTTACGCGAAGGATAAGGCGGAACTTGATACTCGAACGGGGGAGATCGAGTCGATTTTTGGTTCAAAGTTGATTTTCTCAAAGCGCGGATATTATCAGGCGGAACAAGGATTTAATTCGACGATGCCACTCGGAAACGATCAGCTGATGATCACGTTTAACATGAACACGAGCCCGATCGCTTCGAGTTTTCCGTTTATTTCTTCGGATCTAACGAGCGATAAGGGAATCCTCTACGGAATCAACCGTCATAACAACTCGCTCATCCTGTTTGATCGCTTTTCGCTTCAGAACGCGAACGCGGTTGTCTTTGCGACGTCCGGAGCAGGTAAAAGTTACGCCGTAAAACTTGAGGTGCTTCGAAGTTTGATGATGGGAACGGACGTGATTATTATCGATCCGGAAATGGAATATCGCACGCTCTCGGACGCTGTTGGGGGAACCTACGTAAACGTTTCGCTCGCGTCGGATTCAAAGATTAATCCGTTTGATCTTCCGCGCGCGGTTGGGGAGGAAACGAGCGTTGAGGATATTCTACGAAGCGCTGTTATCACGCTCAAGGGACTCCTGCGAATTATGATTGGGCAACCGATTGGCACGAGTAACGCACGCGGGTTTACTCCAGAAGAAGATTCGATGCTCGATCGTGCGCTTATCGAAGCCTATGCGAAAAAAGATATTACGCCGGACCTTTCGATTTCTGCGCTCGATGGCGTTGAGTTTCCGATTTTGCAAGATCTTGAAGAGGTGCTTGAGGGAATGGAAGGGGGGAAGGATCTCGTTGCGCGACTTCAAAAATACACGGATGGAACATTTGCGGGCCTTCTTAACTCGCCAACGACGGTTGAAATGCAAAATCAACTTGTCATTTTCTCGGTACGCGATCTCGAGGATGAACTTCGGCCAATGGCGATCTATACGATTGTTAACTATATTTGGAACGTGGTGCGAAGTGAGCGGAAGAAGCGTGTGCTCGCGATCGACGAGGCGTGGTGGCTTATGCAGTACGAGGACAGCGCAAAGTTTATTTTCGCCCTTGTTAAGCGTGCGCGTAAATATTTCCTCGGGGTAACGACGATTACGCAAGACGTCAATGACTTTTTGACGAACCCGTACGGACGCGCGATTGTAACGAACTCGGCTATGCAACTGCTTTTGAAGCAGTCTCCCGCGGGGATCGAGACGGTTGCAGAAACATTCAACTTAACACAAAGTGAACGCTATCTTCTTCTTGAAGCGGCGGTTGGAGAGGGAATTTTCTTTGCGGGTGCAAAGCACGCTGCGATTAAGATCGTAGCGAGCTACACGGAGGATCAACTTATCACCACAAATCCGGAACAGCTTCTTGAAATCGAGCGCGCGCGAAAGGATTTTGAAGCGACGTTTGCAAAAAAGAAGGCCGAAGAAGCGAAGCCGGCTGAGTTAACACCGGATGAAGTCGCGAAACAAATTGCTGAACAACAATAATATGGAACGAAAAAAACTCTACGAACTTTTGTTTGCTCTCGGGATCATTGCGCTTCTTATCGTTGGCCTTGTTCTCTACTTGCAAAACCGAAAGGCGCCAATCTTTGGAAACCCGGACCGTACGATTATCGAGTCCCCGCTTCCGGAGAACTTTGATCCATCGGTTGTGTTTGGAGCACCGGTTGCGACCCCTGAGCCTGTCGCGCGTACATTTGTAGAGCGTTACGGAAGTTTTTCATCGGAGGCCGGTTATGAAAATATCGATGATATTCTTGCGCTTGCAACGGCCGATTTTAGGGCAGAGCTTGAGCGTATTGCAAGCGAAGCACGGGCAGAGGGTGGCGGAGAATACTACGGGATTTCGACTCGCGTAATTTCTGTCTCGACGCTTGAAGAGACCGCGGAAGCGGCAACTCTTGAGGTTCAAACACAGCGAACGGAAACGATTGGTGCACCGACAAATACCACCACGCGCTATCAAAAAATTCGATTGAATCTTGTGAAGGTGGACGGGGCATGGTTGATTAGTAAATTCCAATGGGAGTAGTGGCAAATCTATTCTCAGTGGCGCTTGACGCGGTATTTCCGCGTTTTTGCGTTGGATGTCGCGCCGAGGGGGCGGTGCTTTGTGCGAGCTGTGAGAAGGGATGGAAGACACGGGTGACCGTTGAGGAAAAAGGGATAGCACTTGGTCATTATAATGATACGATCCTTGATCGGTTGATTCATCTTTGGAAATACGAATTTGACGAGTCGGCGCGTGACCGTTTGTTTGCACGAATTGATCGTGAGTTGATTCGAATCCGCGCATATACCCTTGAAATTGATGCGATTGTCTTTGTCCCGCTCCACAAGAAGCGTTTTTGCGAACGGGGATTTGATCAAGCGGAGGAGATCGCAAAGCATCTTTCGAAGCGCCTTGAAATTCCGGTTCTACACGCTGTTGTACGAACCCGGGCAACGGTTCGGCAGGCGCTACTATCGGAACTTGAGAGAAAGGCGCAGATGCGCGATAACCCGTTTCAAGTATCGGAGGATGTTCACGGGAGAGCTCTGCTCCTTGTTGATGACGTTGTGACGACGGGCGCTACGACGGAAGCTGTAAAAGACGAACTTATTCGTGCGGGAGCACGAATGGTACAAAAATTTGCGCTGGCAATGACTTAATATGAAGCTTGGAATGCTTACGGCTCTTATTTGTTCGATGGTCCTGGCTCTTGTGGCATCAGGGCTATACCTTCTTCTTCCTCGACCGGTGCCGATTGAAACGCCGCTGCTTGGTGTGCTTATTCCGGGTGGGGAGCGTGAAATTGATATTCAACCTGCCAAAATCTTGTTTATTGGGGATGTGATGCTTAGTCGGCACGTCGAAACGCTTGCAGAGCGAAGCGCACTTTCGTTTGATCGCCACTTTAGCGAGGTGGCGCCATTTTTCTCAACATTTGATCTTGTTGTCGCGAATCTTGAGGGGCCGATTCCTGTCGTACATCAAAAGACACCGGATTTTTCGACCAGGTTTTCTTTTAAGCGAGAGGCGATTGAAGCGTTAAAACGCGCGGGCGTTGATGTTGTTTCTCTGGCAAACAATCATACATTCGATTTTGGTGAGGATGATTTTTTTCATACCAAAACGGTTTTGGGTGAAGTCGGTATTGAGCAGTTCGGCCACCCGATTGATCCAGCACTCGGGGATATTTACGTGACGGAACTTGCTGGCCAATCCGTGGCGTTTGTTGGACTTCACGACGCGACGGTCCGGCTCGATAGGGAAAAGGCAGTCGAGCGTATCAAGGAGGCGGGGGAGTCGAGTGATCTTGTCATTGTCTCGATCCATTGGGGGACCGAGTATGTCACGCATTCAAACGCACGCCAACAGGAGCTTGCGCATACATTTATTGACGCGGGTGCGGATCTCGTAATTGGCCATCATCCTCACGTAAGACAGGAGAGTGAGCTCTACAACGGGAAAATGATTTACTATTCGCTCGGAAATTTCCTTTTCGATCAGTACTTTTCGACCGAAACACAACGCGGACTTGGCGTTGAAGTAGAGCTCCTGCCTGACGGAACGCTTACGACGCGCGAGCACCAGTTCAATCTCTCGCAATCACTTCCGAAGCTGTACACAGAGCCTATCGAGTAGCGTTAAAAAACGGGGTATAATAACTCTGTTTAATTCAACCTTGTGACCAGCGCAAAACGTTTCTTTTCTCCGACAGTGCTTGCTGTTTTTGGTCTGTTCTTTGTTTTGCTTGGTGTTATCGGAACAATCTTTGCTGCTGACACGTCGAACTTTACGCAAACGATTAGTGCGGGCTCCCTCTCGGTTGATATTACGAATTCGAGTTATGTCACGGTTGGTTCGCCGGCCGTTGCTATGTCCGGAGCAACGTTCTCCTTTGGTTGCCAAACGGTAACGGGAACATTTGGAACGTCTTCCGAGCAAATCTATATTCAAAATCCAGACGCTGCGGATAACGGATGGACCGTGTCAGTTGCGGCCACGGCGACTACGTCGGTTTGGGATTCGGCGGGAACGGATTTTGACTTTAATGACACGACTTCTTCTGGGTGTGCGGACGGCGCCGACGCAGATTCTCTCGCTGGACGACTTACGATTGATCCTTCCGGTGCAACGCTTTCCGCGGGACAGTGTGCAAGTTGTAACACGACGGGTGTTACCCTCGGCTCATCGGCGGCTTTCAATGAGGGAACGGTCGATTCGATCACGGTTGTAACAGGCGCTGCTGGCTCGAGCGATATTGGCGATTGGTACATTCGCGATATCGATGTCTCGCAAACAATTCCTGCTGAGCAACCGGCGGCGAATGACTACGATATTAACATGGTGCTTTCAATCATCGCGTCATAATTTTTCTAGGAGGATATGAAACGCACGCTTATTACTGTCATGACGCTCGCCTTCGTTCTCGTCGCTTCACCAGCGCGGGCGGCAATTTCGTTTGGCGTTAGGCCTGCGTTTCCTCGTGAGGATAACGAGCGAACCTCGTCCATTTTTGTTCATACTGCAGAACCGGGTGCGGTGATTCGTGAGGGAGTGCGCGTAATTAATAGCGCAACCGAGGAAAAGCATCTTTTACTTTACGCTCGAGATTCCGCTCCTTCGACTGGTGGAGGTTTTGCTTGTGGTCAACTTTCGGAAACGCCTGTTGGTGTTGGTTCGTGGATCTCGTTTGATCTTTCGACATTCGCCTTGATTGACGATGCAACTTCACCCGAAGGTACGACCGAGGGAGAGGGGGAACCCGTTGTCGAGTCGTCGGAAGTGCCTCTACCCGTTGGTCCTGTTGCGCCGGTTTATATCGACGGAGTAAGACCGGGAATGATCCCAGGGTCGGTTGATGTTGTTATTCCGCCGGGGAAGGATCTTCTCGTGCCGTTTACTATCACGGTCCCAGCGGATGCACAGGTCGGGGAATCAAACGGTTGTGTTCTTGTGCAGGAAGTAAAGGAGGATGGAGTTGATTCGGGAGTTGCTATTTCTATGCGAAGTGGACTGCGGGTTGCGATGACGGTACCGGGCGATATTAGACGGGAGCTCGCGTTCTCTTCGTTCCTCCTCCGTCGTGAAAATGGGAAAGTGTACTTCATGCCTTCGATTAAAAATACGGGAAACGTTTCGGTGGATACCGATGTCGCTGTTATTGTTAAGTCGCTTTTTGGCGCCTCGGTTGATCAATTTGGTGGACAATTTCCAATTCTTCGTGGGGAAACCTACGAATTCAACTTCGAAATGAATCCGACGTTTTGGGGAGGGCTCTATAGGGCACGCGCACAATTTGCTTACGATGCGACGGCTAGTGCGCAAGTAGGTGTTAATACGGGCAATGCATTAACGACCGTATATTCGGACCCTCGATGGTTCTTCCTTGTTCCTTCGGTACCGGCGCTTTTCATTGAGGGGGGGATTCTTCTTCTCATCCTAGTACTTTTGGGACTTCTTCTTGCGGGCGTTCGCCGTACTCGACTTAGGAGCCGCGCGGTTCTTTACACGGTTAAGAAAAAGGAAACCGTTTCTGATTTTGCAAAACGTATTGGGGTAGCGGAAAAAACGGTGATTCGACTTAATAAACTGCGATCTCCATACGTACTTTATAAAGATCAAGATATTTTGCTCCCGTTCGCGTCAGCGAGTCTTGAAAAACCGAAAAGAGCGCCATCAAAAAAGGCTCCGGCGAGAAAGAAAAAAGCGCCTGTAAAAAAACCGACAAAACCACGTGCACGAAAACCAAAACCTGTTATAGAAGATAATGCCTAGTATGGCCTCCTTGCGCCCTGCACTGTTCTTTAAAAAACGACTGCGCCTCTTTTTCGGCGCACTCGTTTTTTTGATTCTTGGGGCGATCGGTGTTGGTATTTGGTTTGTCGTGAATGGCGCATCCGTTACCATCGAGAATTCTGTTTCTACGACCACTACTTCGATTGGATCCCCATCGCAAAAAACGGTCTTTATCAGTGATACGGTGGGATATGTTTTTTATGTCGATTCCGACAATAGTTGTAACTATAAAAAAACAACCGACGGAGGCGCGACATGGGCAACGGAGGTCAATAACTTTGACTCGGTAAACACGACGGACTGTATTGGTATTGCGATTTGGTACGATCGTTGGACGCCGGGAGATACGACGGGTAACTATATCCACGTTGCAACGATTGATACGAGCGTTGACGACATTTACTACACCCGTCTTGATACGACGAATGATTCGAAAACAACCTCTTTTGTCACGAGTACACAGGCGGCCTCACTTGCCGCCGGAGGAAATAATGTCACGATAACAAAATCTACGGGGGGGACTCTCTACACTGGAGTTATTGATGCAACGGACTCGTTTTTTCTTTTGTGTTCTGCGAATTGCTCAAGTGTAAGTTGGACTGAGACGGCCGCGAGCGGGGTGGTGAATTCCGACGCGGATCTTACATTTCTCATGCCTCTTGCCGATAATGATATCCTCGCAATTTGGTATGACCAAAGTGCATCGATCATCTACTGGCGCGAGTATGACGATGTGAGTGGATGGCTCGCTTCTTGGGCTGCGGTCGCCTCTGCGATACAGCTTAATACGACCTATGACGGACAGATCGTATTAACGCAGGATCTCGATTCTTATACGATTTATCTCGCGCATACCGATGATACGAACTCGCTTACAACAGGGGTGAACGATTTGCTTACAAAGACATTTGATGGAACAACTTGGACGTCGAAGACGAATATTTTGACGAACACCGTTTATGGAATTACCGGTATTTCGATTGCCATGGATCAAAATTCTGACGATATTCTTGTCGGGATCACTGCTCGGACGCTTGGAGGACAAACCTATTCTGGGGTCCCGTTTGTGTATCTCTCTCGCGACGGAATGACGACGTGGGATGCGAGAAGTGGGGGGCTCTATGAGTTTATGTAGATGCGCTTCCAGCACATCGGCAACGGCGTGCTTAACCGCGTCGAGCCGTATG
>CAYNYL010000017.1:0-17398 GCA_964401485.1 uncultured Gammaproteobacteria bacterium | reverse complement strand
CGAATAATAATGACGTCGCGCGTTTCGATGACGGCAACGGCGAGTTGTCCTTCCTCTGTTGAGGAGTCGAAGAAGTCATTAGGATTGTGTGACATGTGGTTCAAGATCAAGGCGTCTAATATATTCGTACATTGGTCCAAGGAGGGATCCAAGCGCGATTGACCAGATAAGAAGATCGCCGGGAACGCCAAGGATTAGGGAAGGGCTGTCCGCAAACGCCTGTGTTGCGAGGTCACTTGCGAGAAGTTGCGCGACAAGGGCGGTGAAGAAAGCGACTCCAGTCGTTAACAGGGCGCTCGCGAGGCAGTCGACTAAGAGATCGTTGCGTTTTGCGATCATGTAGAGGGACGTTGCGATCGCGGCAAGGATCAGAGAGAGTCCAGGACGATCGGGTAAAATGTAGCGGAAAAAGACATGGAGCCAGGCGAAGCCGATAAAGAGCGCGATTAGACGTACAAGCCAGTTTTCAACGGAAACGCGCTCAAATCGTCGGAACTCGAGGCGGGGGAAGGTGTGGTAGTGCTTGCCAAAGACGGCGTGGAAGATGACGGCCGAGATCCCGGAAAGGAGAAAGGCAATGGCGACGTGCGGGACGGTAATTGCGTCAAAGGAGACCGTTAGCGCTGGCGCAAATCGACCAACAAATGGGAAGGCGATTGGGAGAAGAAGGAGGGAGAGCGCGCTCATCACGATCATTTCACGTCGCGTATCAGTCTTTGTTACAAAGAGGACGCCAAAGACGCCCGCAAGAAGTAGAATAAACACGAGTTCTCCAACAGAATTAATCCCCATATGGCTCTATTGTACCCTATGGTGAAGTGAACGAACATGGTAAAAGAGGTGAGTATGGGAATAAGTCGACGAATTATTTCGGGTGCGGTTCGCGAGATGCTTCGGCATCCTGCAGTTCTCGTCTTTTCGTTTGCTCTTTCGGGGTTTTTCTTCTGGATCATGATGATGACCGTTGTTTGGACGACGCCTGGCGCGACCCTTAAGTTTCATCTGTCGATTCTTGATCCGGCGATTATTATCCTCGTTGCGCTTTTATCGCTATTAAACGGGGTGCTTGTTGGGATGCAGATTGTGCTACAGAGGAAAAAAATTGAGGCGCGACGTTTGGCGCAGGGGACGGCGACTGCTGGTTCGATTATTCTTTCGCTTCTCGCTTCAAGTATCGCTTGTACCGCTTGCTACTCAACACTCCTTGCCTTTTTCGGCATCGGACTTTCGACAACAATCTATCACGCACGGTTCTACCTTCTTACAGGGGCCGGACTCCTTTCTCTTTACGCCTTGTACCACACGGCAAAAGCAATTTCCGGGTATTGCGACCTCTGCGTTCTCCCGAAAAAATGATATAGTGGCGCCATATGGCGATTCCACAACCGAAATATCATGCGAGTACCGCGAAATGGTTTTTTCTTGTTCTTCTTGTTGCGGTTCTTGCGCTTGCATGGCGTATTACTGAGCCCTTCCTTCTTGCGCTTGTGACGGCCGGAATCGCGGGAATTATTCTTGCCCCGGTTGATCGGTTTATTTCGCGTGTGGTGAAGTCGCGACGGGTTTCGGCGCTTGCGATTATCGCTGGATTTCTCGCAGGAGTCTTTGTTCCACTTACGGTGCTTGTCGCAATTATCGTGAGTCAGGCCTCGGACGCAGTGCGATGGGTTGAAGAGGGGGATGCTCTCGAACAGTTTGCGACGCTCCAGAGCCTTCCGCTTCTTGATCGACTTCCAGAGAGTGTAGAGACGCGGATTAGCGAGATCGACCTCGAGAAGGCGGGAATCGAAGCAGGAACGTTTATTGTCTCGAAGCTGGATGATGTCTTTACCCGAAGCCTTGGATTTATTTTCCAGACCTTCATCTTCCTTGTTGCCCTTTATTTCTTCCTTACGCATCGAGGAAAGATCTATCAATTTGCGATTGACCTCAGTCCTTTTAAGGACGGACTTGATCGAGAGATACTTGTACGTATGATTGGAACGATCCGTACAGTCTTCTTTGGAGCGTTGACGGTTGCAGTGATTCAAGGAGTCGTTGCAACAATTGGACTTACGATTGCGGGAATTCCGGGCGCCGTTCTTTGGGGAGCACTTGCGATTATCGCGTCCCAAGTCCCTATGCTTGGTGTTTCGCTTGTCATGGCTCCGTCTGTTATCTATCTTCTCGTGACTGGTCAGTACGGACTCGCGATTTTTCTCGCGATTTGGGCGGTCGTTTGTGTTGGAGGGATCGATAACATTTTAACGCCGAGACTCCTTGGAGGGCGAACAAAGATGCCAGAGATTTTCGTTCTCATTTTCCTTATTGGAGGGCTTCGACTCTTTGGGCCAATCGGTTTCATTATCGGGCCAACGGTTCTCGCGGGGCTTATTGTTCTTATCGATCTCTACAAGGGAGGGTTTCTTGAAAATAGTTCATCGTCGCGCCTTACTTCGCTATGAAACGGTTTAAGACGAGCGTTTTTCTCTTTCGGCGAGATTTACGGCTCGTCGATAATACCGGCCTCAACGAAGCACTGCGCCAATCTGAGCGCGTGATCCCTGTTTTTCTCTTTGACGATCGTCAAACGGGGAAGAAGAATCGTTATTTCGGGGAGCCGGCCTTCCAGTTTTTGCTTGAATGTCTTGAGGATTTAGACGGGGAGCTTCGTGGGGCCTCGTCGCGCCTTACATTCCTACGAGGGATTGCAGACAAACGCCTTTCGTCTTTCGTGAAAGAGGAAAAGATTGATGCGGTATTTGGAAACCGAGACTACACGCCGTTTGCGAGAGCGCGCGACGAAGCGATTGGACGAGCGCTCGCCCACGAAGAAGTTCCCTTTCTGCTTTTTGAAGATGCACTTCTTACTTCGCCTGATCTCATAAAAAACGGTTCGGGCAACCCGTACCTTGTTTATTCGGCGTTCTTTAAGCGTGCCTCGCAAGAGCCAGTTCCTGCGCCCTCGCGCCTCGCGAGTGGAGAGTGGAAGACGGTTACGGGGGACATGGTCCTCAAAGATGCCTACCTCTTTCTTTCAAAAAAACGATCGCTTCGATTCAAGGGGGGACGAGCGGAGGGGAAGAAGCGATTAACCCTTCTTAAGAATCTCGAACACTACAAGGAGCGTCGAGATTTTCCGAGCCTTTCCGCAACGAGTGGTCTTTCCGCCTACCACAAATTTGGCGCAATCTCGATTCGCGAAACCTACGCGGTCGCAAAACGCGATGGTCTAAGCCCGACCTTTCTCCAAGAACTCTATTGGCGCGATTTCTTCACGCATATCGCTTGGCATTATCCGCACGTTTTCAAGGTAAGCTTTCACCCGCGCTTTGATGCGCTTGAGTGGCCGGGAACGCGTAGCGACTTCCGGGCATTTGCGAGGGGTTACACGGGGTTTCCGATTGTTGACGCAGGGATTCGGGAGCTTCTAACGACGGGGATCATGCATAACCGGGTACGGATGATCGTCGCGTCCTTTCTCGTAAAAGATCTCCACCTCTCCTGGCGAGACGGGGAGCGATTTTTCGCCGAGCACCTGATCGATTATGACCCGGCGGTGAATAATGGAAATTGGCAGTGGGTTGCCGGGACGGGTGTCGATGCTCAACCCTACTTCCGTGTCTTTAATCCATGGCTCCAGGGGGCGAAGTTTGATAAAGATGCCGAGTATATTAAGACCTATGTTCCGGAGCTAAAGGACGTTCCTCCTTCCGCAATCCATACTTGGGACGAATCGTATACCGACTATCCAGACGTTTCCTATCGCCCGCCGATGGTTAGTCATAAAGTTGAAGCAAAGCGAGCGAAAGCCCTTTTTGACGCGACAGCTTGATATTGACAGAATTCACTATTTCTCGTATCATTTTCGCACAAACTGGCTCGAAAAATAGCAACGGCCCCATCGTCTAACGGTTAGGACGCCAGGTTTTCATCCTGGTAACAGGAGTTCGATTCTCCTTGGGGTCACCACAAAACCCGTCTCGTAAAGAGGCGGTTTTTGTTTTGATAATCTTGCCTTTCTGGCCGTTCTTTGGAACGAACGGCTTAGCTTCCAAATACTTGTTCATAATCAGTAGGCTTGCATTATAGTGCAAAGTGGTTTATACTTTTTTTACTATGATAGATCAGCTCAGCAATAAAGACAAGAAGGCCTTTGCATTCATCCGTAATTTCCTTGCTCATAACGGTGAGCGGCCTACTCTGCGTGAGATTAACGAAATCACAGGGGATAGCTCTCCTCGTTCGGCAACTCTTGTGATTGATCGTTTGATCAAGGCGGGGTTGCTTAAAAAGACAGGAAGGGACTTGGCACTCATTGGTACGCTACTAAATTCATCCGTGAGCACAGTAGATGTGCCGTTGGTGGGAGCTGTGACGTGCGGTACCCCAGTTTTGGCAGAGGAAAATATTCAGGATTACATCCCTGTTTCTACATCATTAGCAAAAACGGATGCGAAATACTTTCTACTGCGTGCCATCGGTGACTCGATGAATCTGGCAGGCATTAAACCAGGAGACCTTCTGCTTGTCCGCCAGCAATCCACTGCAGATAATGGTGAGCGCGTGGTCGCGCTTATTAATGATGAAGCTACGGTCAAAATATTTGAACGGGCAGATGGTGCAGTTGTATTGAAACCAAAGTCCGATAACCCTATTCATAAACCAATTATCCTGACAGAAGACTGCATCATTCAAGGTGTTGTATGTGCTGTTCTTCCTGGAGATATTCACTAACACATATGGCGAATTATCATGTAACAAATCCGAAAGGATCTAACGAATGGCGTGTAAAACGCGCTGGCGCGGATCGTGCATCTGCGACTGCACGCACTCAAGCCGAGGCAGAAAAGATTGCAAAAGGACTTTCTGCAAATTCAGGAGGTGGAGAAGTACGTATTCACAAACGAAATGGTGGACCTATTCGTGACAGTGATACGGTTACTCCAGGAAATGATCCGAATCCACCAAAAGATAAGAAACACTAAATAAGCAGATATGAAAAGAGTATTTATTGCATTTGCAATGGAGGACGTGAAGTCAAGAGATTTCTTGGTAGGACAATCAAAGAATAACAATTCACCCTTTGAATTTGTTGATATGTCCGTCAAGCAACCGTGGAACACCGATTGGAAGACAAAATGCCGAACAAAGATTAAAGGATGTGACGGCGTAATTGCCCTAATCAGTAAACATACCCCATCAGCATCTGGTCAGCTTTTTGAAATTCAAGTAGCAAGCGAAGAAAAGGTTCCGACAATGTTGATGTATTCCGGAACTGATCGTCCAACCCTTCCAGCGGCTCTAGCTGGTCGTCAGGTCAATATTTGGAGTTGGGATAATTTGAAAAAGTTTATCAATAACCTCTAGATATGCGGAAAGCTCTAGTTGTTGGTATTAATAACTACCCACAAGCTCCTCTCAAGGGATGCATTAATGATGCATCTGCTCTAGCTACCACACTTGAAAAGAATGGGGATGGCTCCCCAAACTTTGCAGTAAAATTGGAGACTGATATTCCTACTAAGTCCGAGTTGATGACCATGATTAAGGAGTTATTCGAAGGTGATAGTGACGTCGCGCTTCTCTACTTCTCAGGCCATGGTTCGTTTAGCGAGACAGGGGGATACATTGTAACTCCCGATCATGCAAAGAATGATGAGGGAGTTTCAATGGATCAGATATTAACTCTTGCAAACAAATCAAAAGCTAAAGATAAGATCATCATTCTCGATTGTTGTAAGTCGGGTGCATTTGGTTCTCCCGCTGTAACGGGTGGAGTCGCTAGCCAGATTATTGAAGGGGTCGTAGTTTTAACTGCCAGTAAGGCGAGTGAAAATGCAGTTGAGGTGAATGGACATGGCGTATTTACGAACCTTCTAATTGATGCTCTTCAGGGCGGTGCGGCTGATCTTCGAGGTCATATCACGCCGGGTAGCGTGTATGCCTATATTGATCAGGCTTTGGGGCCGTGGGATCAAAGACCGGTTTTTAAGACAAATGTAACTCGCTTTACTTCATTGAGGACAATTAATCCTCAGGTTCCTCTGGAAACTCTTAGAAAGCTCACTGAATATTTTAAAGAGCCTGAGCAAGAACATCATCTTGATCCGACTTATGAATTCGACAATAAAGATATAGCTATCCCAGAAAAAGTTGCTATTATGAAGGATCTACAGAAATTTGTCAGCGTAGGTCTCGTTGTTCCAGTTGGCGAGGAACATATGTACTACGCCGCTCAAAATTCAAAGAGTTGTAAACTTACAGCATTGGGTTACCATTACTGGAGACTTGTAAGTGATGGGAAGATCTAATTTCATGAAAAGTGACATTTGCGTGTAACTTTTTAGTTCAATCCCATGTCACTTTTCCATGAGTAGCCATGAGCCAAGCAATAACGATGAGCACTTCAAAAACCTAGTGGAATTTTTCGACCTGCTGATTAGGGTGGATCAACGAATCAACTCAGATTTCTACAAAGAAAAACCCTCTCTCGAGAAGGGTCAAAACAGTGATAAGAAATAGCTTAGAAAAGCCTTACAGGGCAACACATTCCGTGGTCGCATCCCGAGAAGGCTCACCACAAAATCCGTCTCGCAAAGAGGCGGTTTTTGTTTTTAGGGGAGCCACTCGATTGGTGGGTTAAGCGATTTTAGGAGAAGCTCGTTTGTTTTTGAAAAATGACCGTTGCCGAGAAAGCCTCGGTGGGCGGAAAGTGGGGAGGGGTGAGGGGATTCAAGGACATGATGCTTTGTACGATCGATTAGCGCGCCCTTTTTTTGTGCGTAACTTCCCCAAAGAAGAAAGATGAGTCCCTCTTTTTGGTCGGAAAGTGCCTTGATCGCGGAGTCGGTAAAGGTTTCCCAGCCCTTGTTTTGGTGTGATCCGGCCTTGCCTGCCTCAACCGTTAGGGTTGCATTAAGAAGAAGGACGCCCTGTTTTGTAAGATAGGTCAGGTTGCCCGACTTGGGCATGCTCCCGCCGAGATCGCGGACGATTTCTTTGTAGATGTTTTGGAGGGATGGGGGGATTTGAACGCCGTCTTGTACGGAGAAGGCGAGGCCGTGGGCCTGGCTCGGGCCGTGATAGGGGTCTTGGCCGAGGATGACGACGCGGACGCTGTCGAACGGGGTTTGCGCAAAGGCGTTAAAGATTTGAGATGGTGGAGGGTAGACCTTGGTTGTTTGGTAGGCATGGCGCACAAACTCCGTCAGGGCATGAAAATAGGGCTTACTAAACTCATGCTGTAAAACCGTCTTCCAGCTTTCTTCCATGACCACGTTCATATAGGTGGAGTGTAACACAAGGCATGAATCTGCCTATCAAGATGTGGTGTAAGGCATCGTACGTGTTATAGTTGGGTGGTATGAAAAAGATTCTGAAAGATGTTCTTATCTCGTCGGTTATTATTAGCTCCGCATGCGCACCGGATGGCAGTAGGCGACCTGAGGGCGAGGAGGCGGAACTTATTCAGCGAATTATGGATGACGAGATTGCCCGTCGCCCCGTCATGCAAACAGTATTTGAGCACTCACTTTTTACTGCGCGCGATAACGGGAGGGATGTGACGGATCCGGAGGGAAAGCGAGAATTTGTGGTGCGGATCGGGGATCGATTACAGGAAGTTTGGGCAAATGATCGTGTGTATGTACAGGACGACTTGGGTGAAAAACGAGACGGGAGTGTTGATGCGCATTTTGCGACACTGGGATCACCCGAGCAATTCATGGTGCTCGCACGGGATCGTAAAGATGTTTGGGAAGTCCCGCTTTTCTTGCATGAGGCAGCGCATGGGGAAACGATGCGAGGCCATAGTGGTGAGTACTATCAGACATACCAGGAATTTGGGCGATACACGCCCGAGTACGTCGCTGTGGTGGAAGAGCATCATGATGGAGCGGCGATGATGACGCTTACGGGTGAGTATGTGCGAGGCTTGGTACGTGGTGAGGCTGAGTTCGCGGGCGAATATTTTGGCAATGGGTATGATGATAATGTCTATCAGCAAGCCCTCGAATATATAGAAAATGACGAGACGCGTTGGGATCACTATAGAGTTTTTTACAGTAACCAAGCCGAGCTCTTAGGAATTGATGAGGATGGTTTTCGTGAAATTATAGAGATGGAAGAGCTAAAAGACTTGCAACGGGAGGCATTGGAAGAGGTATGGAACGAATACCTAGAAGGTAGGGAGGCGGATGAGGCACGTATGGAAATTAAGGACACGGCGATTGGAGAATTTGGCCGTATGGGGGGACCTTCAAGGCGCTAAAGGAAAACCGCCCCGGCTCTTTCGAGGGGGCGGTAGGGGTCAGATCGCGGATTCATGGACGTCCGAGATCTGGAGGTAGCAAACGCGGGGGCCGTGGCCGGGCGCCCACGGGGTCGCGAGCGAGAATCGAACTGTCGCGAGGTAGGTCTTGTAGGCCCTGTTGCCGTTCTTTTCGAATTGCCGTTTGAGGTACCGAGTTAACTCCACCCCCTTGATCGGGATGTTGGTGAGCTCGAGTCCCTTAGGGTCTTTAATGCTCGCTCGGTACCCCTTGCTGCCCTCGGCGGTGATCTCGACGTCCACTCCGTGTACGTAGCCGACCGAGCGCTGTAGTCGTTGCTCGGTGACGTAGCGCTCGCCTGGCGCGAGCGGGAAGAGCTCCTTCAAGCTGTCGAACGTGAAGTCCTTGAGGAAGGGTTCAAGATCGCTGAAGGTCCGCATGCCCTCGAGAATCCGAATCTCGCTTGGGTTGACGCGTCGATCCTCGGGGTGGGTTGGACGAGGGTTTTCACACCTGAGCTTTGGAAGCTCAAGTTCTCGACCGAACACCCACGATTTTTCCACGTAGCCTCTCTTGTAGGAGAAGTTGTGGTATCCGATTGGGTTCCCTTGCGGGTTGAGGAGTCGATACTGGGTGAAGTTGTCGCCTTCCCAAACGCCAACAACGGTACACATTCCATTGCCAAGGTAGGTGCGTGAAAGGATGACCCCTCTCATTTATCACCTCCACGCTTCTTCGTCGGAGCGATTCCGAGAACGCTCCGAGTAAGAACGCGCCTTGGCGACGTCTTCTCGGGCGGGTCGCCTTCGTAGATGTGCTCGATCTTGAGATCGCTCATCCCGATTTCGCGCCTGAGCCAGGCTGCGGTGACCTGCCTGTGGCAGTCTTCGTGGTGGTGACAGGCGCAGATCACGGCGACTGTACGAGCATCCGAATCGAAGAGGAGGGTTCGCAGTGAAGGTTCGCCTTCGATCCAAATCGCCTCCTTTCTTGCATCGAGGGTCGTTGCGTAGTTCTCGAGGAAGGATGTGAAGGCTTCCTCCCGAACGCTCTTTGGCGTGCCTGGAGGGTCGAAGCGCTTGTGAAGCTCGTCGCGGAGCGCCTTTGGCGGAGCAAGTTCAAGCGCGTGGTGGTAGGCGATTCGGTGGAGATGGCAGATGTAGCCGAGATCCTCCTCGTAGGCAAAGTTGACGTTGCGATAGGCTGTGGAGCGACGGGTGTCGATGATGACGCCGACCCCGGCTCTTTGCATAAGCCTGAAGAAGCGTTCGGCGGTCGTGGCGCAAGAAGCGGTCACGATCCGAGCAAGGTAGTTCGGAACACGATTTTGAAAGGCCATGTCAATCCTCCAAATGACGATCTATCCTATGGATAAATCGGTGAATTGTCAATGATTCGTGCTATCATGTGTCTATATGGAACAGGAACAACAAAAGCCCTGGCTATCGGGTCGTCGAAGAAATCTGGTTGGTGTTCTCCTTATCATTCTGCCATTTATTACCCTAGCCGGCGTCATATTTTTATACGCGATAACAAGTTTTATTATCGACTCGGTGGTCGGTGCCTCGGTTGCACACGCGCAGGAGTTTACGGATCTAGACGCTCAGCGCGTGCTTGATGATCCAATGTATCAATCAGGTATTGCTCCCGAGATTCCGATAAGCGCCTATCAAGGGATGGAAGAGGAGTTTGACGGGTTTGGAACGATGAATACGCTTACGGCCGAAAGTGGGGGCCTTGAGGAGGTTTCTCTCGCGACGGTTATCGGAAGTCTTATCCGAATTGTCCTTAGTCTAATAGGGATCGTTGCGCTCCTAATGATCCCGATTGGAGGTATTGCCGGAGTCTATCTTCTTGTCACAAATAAAGAATAATATGTATAAAAAGTCACTTGCCCTCCTTGGCCTCGCCCTCATTTCATTCTTCCCGGCATTCGCACGGGCGGAAAATTCGGATTATGTGTTATCGATTGTGTGCGGATTTGAAAACGATCAGGAGGAAATTGAGTGGTATGCCTCTGGGTCGGCAGTATCGATTGGGGATGAATACATTCTTACAAATGCGCATGTCGCTCTCTACGAGGACGAAGAAACGGGGGATCTCTACGAGTATGACGTTTGCGTTGCTGGATACGCGCCGAATAGTTACTCCGAGCCTGACTATGAGTACATTGCGGAGCTTTATGGGTATAACTACGACGACTACTTCGATTATGCATTCATGACACTTACAGATTTTGAAGGGGATGTCGCGGATCTCGGGGACGGAGCGCCTTGGGGAAATGCAGATTCGCTTGTTCACGGGGATGAACTTGAAGTGCTCGGATTCCCAGATAACGGATCTTATTCTATATCGATCACCTCTGGAGAGGTGACGGGTTTCTCGGGATCGAATTGGATTATTACCGATGCGCTTATTGATCATGGCTCATCGGGCGGTGGTGCCTTCGACGTAAACGGTTCGCTTATTGGAATCACGACGGCAAGCTACACCGGGGGAATCGGTCAGTACACCTATCTTCAAAACATTAACGCGATTTACGAGGATGCATTTGGAGATAATGAAATTACGCGAGATTACGATAATTTGTACGATACCTCAAATATCGTTTGTGCCTTTGGAGATTGTTTCAACTTTACCTACGACGAAGCGGAGGACGTGTTGACCGAAGGTGAGGAAGATCTTGAGGACGAGGTAGACATTATTGAGAGTGATACCGAAATTGAAACCGATGAAATCATCTTTGACGATACGCAAGATATGGAAGATGAGGAGGAGAACGAGGACGCATCAGATGATGACAGTGATAATGATGAGGATAGCGAAGAACGCACGACGCGCGTTACCATCGAGGAAATTGAACTCTTTGACGTTACGAAGAAGGATGCGGGTCTTGCAAAGCGCATGGATGGACGGGTCCTCCTTCAAGTTGAGAAGAATGGGGAGGCTTGGTACATGATCCCAGGAACAGGAAAGCGTGTGTATCTCGCGGATGGGGCAACGGCCTACACGACAATGCGATTCTTGGGGCTTGGAATTACGAATAAAGACCTAGCCCTTATTCCGGCGGCAAGCACGACTCAAGAGGCTCAAATCGCCCCAAGCGTTTGTAAGACGAACGCAACGGCGAATCGTCTCAAGGGAAAGATTCTCCTGCAAGTTGAGGAGCATGGAGAGGCTTGGTATGTACACCCGGAAACCTGCCGACGCATTTATATGAAAGACGGGGACGCGGCGTATTCAATTATGCGATTCTTGAGCCTTGGTATCACAAATGCAGATCTTTGGAAGATTGAGCCGGCTCACCTTTGGGAGTTCTACAACTAAAAAATCGGCCGTAGCCGTTTCATTGTTGGTTCACCGCTCCACGGAACCCGTCACGCAGTTGCGCGACGGGTTCTTTCGTGGGCGGACGTTGTTGTGCTCAGGGAGTCGACGATGCGACCTGGTAGTCGGGCATCGGGTTCGTTCCTTTCGCGAGAAGTGCGCTTCCAAGGAGGAAGATCACGGTGATGGCGCAGAAGAGCACGATGAGCTTTCCTGCCGCGTCGAGCGGGGCGGGAATCTCGATCGTTTCCTTCCGGTTGTCATCGATCGGTCGCATGGGCACCTTCCTTACTGTTAAGAAGTTGTAGATACCTACAGGAACATGGCCGTGTTTGATTGGCCGGTACTCTACGCGCCTGCCTCGAGGCATGAAACCTCCGCGAACTAGGGTAGGCTCGCTTTGGGTGTGTGTCAAGGGGGCGACTGTGCCTAAAAATTGATTGGTGGAAAATGACTTGGTTGGTGGAAGTTTGGTTCTTCTCCAGGGAGCGGGGCGGACGAAAGGAAGACGTCCCCTGAGATAACAAATGCGCAGGCGCGTGTGATTGGATTTGGAAGAAGGGCGGTAGGGATAAGGAATGTGTGCGTGAGTACGGATTGGTCATTGTGGGTCACGATGGTTGGCGCGAAGTCTTTATATTCGTTCGAGCGAACGCGGACGTCCTTAAATCCAAGAACAAGGTAGTGGCCACAGGGCCCTATCTCGATTTCGAGATATTCCTTGTCGTTTTTTGCAAGAAAGAGCTCGGCGACTGAGTACTCCCAAAGGTTGTCGACACGGGTGTTTTCCGGGGCGTTTGGGATTCGCTCGGCAAGGGTTGTTGGCATTGTTGCGGTAACTAGGAGTCCCTCCGCTGTTTTTGACAAAGCAAAACGCGCCCAAAGATCTG
This sequence comes from uncultured Gammaproteobacteria bacterium, assembly GCA_964401485.1. Lineage (GTDB taxonomy): Bacteria > Patescibacteriota > Patescibacteriia > UBA9934 > UBA9934 > CAYFMS01. Next base: position 4,929 of record CAYNYL010000017.1, on the reverse strand, counting down.
GGCGCGGATTTGCTTCGCCGTTCCAAAGATGTTGAACGACAAGTTCGGTCATATTATTTTTTGTTTGCAATTTGGTCGAACGCACGAAGGACTTCGACAGGAAGAGCAAAAATAATCGTATTGGATTGATCGCTTGAAACGTCGTTGATCGTCGAGAGCGTTCGAAGGTGCATTGCTCCAGGGCTTTGCGCAAGCATTTCGGCGGCCTTTCGCAGGTTTTCCGCGGACTCGACTTCTCCTTCGGCTTTAATAATCACTGCTCGGCGCTCTCGCTCCGCCTCCGCTTGTTTCGCGATTGTGCGCTTCATGTCTTCCGGTAGCGTAATGTCCTTAAGTTCCACGTTTTCAACAACGATTCCCCAAGGATCGCTCAATGCATCAACGATGTCTTTGATGCGCTTTGAGGCTGCCTCACGATTTGAGAGGAGGGAGTCGAGGTCCATTTCTCCAACCACGTTTCGCATCGTTGTTTGGGCGAGTTGCGAAACGGCATAGTAGAAGTGCTCGACTTGAATAACGGCCTTCGCCGCATCGGCGACACGGTAGTAGATCACCGCGTTAATGCGTGCGGAAATATTGTCTTTTGTGATCGCTTCTTGGTCTGGAACGTCAACCGCCTTTACACGGATATCAACGCGGTGCATGGACTGGAAAATAGGAATAACGATTCTCCAGCCTGGCATCATGACCGAGGTATATTTTCCAAGTGTGAACTTTACTCCACGTTGGTATTCGTTGATTTGACGAATGGAGCTAAGAATAAGGATCGCGAAGGCGATGAACCCGGCGAATAGAATGAAAAGAATGACTCCAAGCATAGATAGTTTTATGGTCCAACTATAGCGCAGACTGGGGATTTGTAAAGAAAACCGCGTATGCTACACTCATTTGGTATGAAAGTCCTTGGAATCGAAACAAGTTGCGACGAGACGGCTATTGCGGTCGTTGAAGGCGAAGGGGATTTTGTTCGCGTGGTGTTTTCAGATGTGTTTTCGCAAATCGAGATGCACGCACGATTTGGCGGGGTGATCCCCGAGCAGGCGGCGCGACTTCATTTAGAGAAGATCGCGGTTATGCTTCATTCTCGTGGGGAGGATCTAGATGCGATTGACGGGATTGCGGTTACGGCGGGCCCGGGGCTCTCTCCTGCGCTTCGCGTTGGGGTGGAGACGGCGAAAGCGCTCGCTTACGCGACGGGCAAGCCTCTTGTCGGTCTCTCGCACATGGAAGGGCATATTTATGCGAATTGGATCGAGAAGGAGGCGCCCGACTTTCCGATTCTTGCGCTCCTTGTTTCCGGCGGACACACAGAGCTTATTTTGATGCGGGACCATGGGGAGTACGAACGACTTGGCGAGACGCTTGATGACGCGGCGGGCGAGGCTTTTGATAAAGTTGCGAGCATGTTGTCTCTTCCGTACCCGGGAGGTCCACAAATTGCCAAACTCGCAACAGGGGGCGATAACCGCGCCTTTGATTTTCCACGCGGACTTCTTGACCGTGAGGGCTATGATTTTAGTTTTTCAGGCTTGAAGACGGCCGTACTTTACACGCTGCGCGACCATGAACAGGAACTTCAAAACGAAGCCTTTCGAAAAAACATTGCATCGTCGTTCCAGACCGCCGTGGTTGACGCGCTCATAGAGAAAACACGGCGAGCGGTCGAAGCCTTTGATCCAAAAACGATCGTGATTGCGGGAGGGGTTTCGGCGAACCTTGAACTACGTGAGCGGATGGCTGGGCTTGCGGAGCAATATGGCAAGGCATTTGTGATGCCGGAGTTTGCATATTCGCTTGATAATGCCGGCATGATCGCGTCGGCCGGTTATTTCCGTCTTCGCGCCGGTGAACGACAAGATCCTCTAACACTCAATGCTAATCCAAACCTTGATTTATGCGAGAAGCGTACGTAACGAAAACGGAGGAAGAAACACGAGCGGTAGGCGCCGAGCTTGCCTCTACGCTAAAGGCGGGCGATGTTTATTATCTACACGGTGACCTTGGGGCGGGAAAAACAGCCTTTGTTAAGGGGCTTGTTGGGGCACTTTCGAAAGACGCGCTTGTGAAAAGTCCGACCTTTTCGCTCATGAATGAATACGCGGTCGAGGGGACGGTCCACCGAATTGTGCATTTGGATCTTTACCGTTTGAATGATCCAAGCGAACTCGAAGCGATCGATTTTCACCCCTACTTAAAAGACAGTGCGCTCTTTATCGAATGGCCGGAAAAAGGGGAGGGATACTTACCGTCCGCAACGGCACATCTCATTTTTGAGCATGGGCAGGAGGGCGGACGCGCAATTTCTTGGGGCTAGTATGGGGTTTGGAGAGGAATTGAATCCTGAAACTCCGGAGCTCGATGTGCACGGGCTGACGGTACTTGAGGCGGAGCATGAAATCGAGATGTTTATCGAACGGCTATTTTCAACGAAGCACCGAGTTGGACGGGTCATCACCGGAAAGGGTTCGTCGATTCTTGCGCGGGAATTACCGAGTCGTTTAGCGGGGCATGCGCTTCTTCAACGTGTTGCACCCTCGACTATTCCAAGCGAAATCGGAGCGGTATTTTATTTATATTTGTAAACGCAAATCCCGACCTTTTGGGTCGGGACGAAGAAGGGTTGGGGGCCCGTTTACCACTGCCCGAGCCAGAAAAGCACGGTCGTGACTGTGATTGCGATCAGGAGGATCACGCCAATGATTACGCCGATCACCTTCACGATGTTGAGGAGCATGCTTGCTACGGCTCCCTGGATGTTTTGCAATCTGCCTCCATCAAAGAGTAGAACAGGTTCTAAGCTTTGGAAGAGGTCCGAGATAGTGCCTAGTGCACTTCATCTCGGAACGTTCGCCGACGCTAGCGTCGCTAGTTCATCGGCGAAGGGTTGAGGACCGGCGGGGTGCCGTTGAGTACCGTGCCGTTGTTGGTGAACACGACCGGTACGATGGACCTGTTGTAGTATTCGACCATGCCCCACGTGGCGCTGTCCGCCTTCGGGAGGAAGGCGGTGATCTTCTTGTCCGTCGAGGGGCGCGTGCACCCGAGGTACATCTCCGTCTTGTGAGGGACGGGGACGCCCTCGATCACCTCGCCCTCGTCCGGCTCCTGGAGATCGGTCTCGGCTTCGTTCGAGAACTCGGCGAGGGCCTCGCCGTGGGTCGTCGTCGGGGAGAACGAGCTCAGGCTGAGCGCATTCCCGTACCCGTCGTACCAGTCGCACTCGAACGGGATCGATGCGAAGTTCGCGGGGGATTCCGAAGCGAGCTCGGGCTCCCCGTAGTTCCCGTCGCCGTCGGCGTCGATGCCGAAGTTGACGTACAGGAACCTGATGACCCACTCGAAGGCCACGGACCGGTTGGTCTTGACTTCGAGGGTGCCGGCGTACACTCGACCAGGCACGCCGAAGTTGTCGGCGTCGATCGGATCGTAGGTGAAGTCGACGAGGGCGATCGGATCGCCGAGGTGGGCTTCCCCGTCCTCGACGACGTTGCCGTCGAGGAAGTTGATCGTGCACTCGAGCGACTGGTCGCTCGGGGCGCAGGCGCCCAGGAAACCGATGGAAAGAAGCGTGATGTTACGCATGGGATCTCCAAGACGCGTTAGCGTCGTAAGGGGGTTGGAAGGAACATTCGGACCATCTCTAGCGACAATCGTGTTGTCGACAGGGGTGGTCCGCGGAAACGAGTCCGCGGAGACGGCTAGAAGCCGACGAGTGGTGCGGGCATGATGTACTCGAGCCGATCGATCTCCGCCCGATAGGCGTTGATTCGGACCTCGAGGGTGACAATGAACGAATCAATGTCGATCCCGCGGATCTTGCCCTCTCGGAGCCGTTCGATGAGGTCGAGGGTGACCGCGATCAGATCCTCGAGTTCTTGCTCGAGATTGACCGCAGGGAGACCCGCATTGCGCCGAAGCGCCCCAGGGATACTGTGATCCATGGTGTGCATGGATGCCTCCTGCGGCTAGAAGCCGGTGTAGTTCGGATCTCGTCTGCTCTTGAGATGCTTTTCGAGATCACGCTCACAGGACTCGAGTCTGAGCTCGAGGTCCTGGATGATGTGGCCTTCGTTTTTAATCCCGGCCGCATCACCAATGCTTGATGAGACAAAGACTGCGTTTTGCGCCTCCGCAATCTCCTTCTGGATCGCCTCGATTTCCAATCGGAGGCGCTCTTCGAGCGTTTTCCCGGTGAGTCGGCGACTCGCTCGGTCGATTGGGCTACTCACGAGTCACCTCCACCTAAAGTATTGCACAGTTAAAGACCACCCGCTAGGGTAGCAAAAAATGATGGAAATGTCAATAAATAAAAAGAACCGGTAGCATGTGCTGCCGGCCGTTTGTGAGAGCCTACCGGCGGGTGGTTCGCCGGGTACCCTCAACATGAGTTCTCCCTTGTGTAACATCCTACCCTATGTGAGGGGCCACCAGGACGATTGCGCAATGATAATAGCAAAAACCGGCCATTTTGTCAATGAGCCGGCCTTCATTTAAAATCCCGCGACCCGTTTTACCTCGTCAACCGTCGTTACCCCTTCGAGTGCCTTTAGAAGCCCGTCTTGGGCCATGGTGACCATCCCTTGCTGTACGGCAATATCGCGAACGGCAAACTCGGAGATGGTCCCTTCAAGAATGAATTTTTCCACCGTACTATCTTTTAAAAGAAGTTCGTAGAGTCCAACGCGTCCCTTGTAACCGGTGTTGTTGCAGGCCTCGCACCCAACGGCTTGGTAGAAAACGGGGGAGGAGAGGTCTGGCTTTTCGCCCGATGCCTCCGGGATCGCTGTGAGGAGTTCAAGAACCCCCGCCTTTGTTGCTTCGTCGAGATCGGCGGGCTTTTTGCACTCTGTACAGAGCTTTCTCGCGAGTCGTTGGCCCATGATCGCCGTAAGTGCAGGGGCGAGGAGGAACGGCTTAACCCCCATTGAG
>CAYNYL010000016.1:0-18694 GCA_964401485.1 uncultured Gammaproteobacteria bacterium | reverse complement strand
CGCCATCACCAGCGGTGGCCGTGCCGCCATCACCAGCGGTGGCCGTGCCGCCATCACCAGCGGTGGCCGTGCCGCCATCGCCAGCGCTGGCCGTGCCGCGATAGCCAGCGGTGGCCGTGCCGCGATAGCCAGCGGTGGCCGTGCCGCGATAGCCAGCGGTGGTTATCACGCCATGCACCGCCGCGCCGGTCAGGGCCTTGAGCGCGCTTGTCACAGCTTCGCGCGTGCCGGTTGCCACTTCGCAGCGCGGGAACTTCGTTTTACCGCCAAGATCGACATATTCGTCGAAGCCGACAAGCTGCCAGCGCGCACCGTCGGTCCAGTCAAGGTGGATGCTGCCACCCTCGCCATTAAGCAGCGCGTGCAGGCCGTTGCCGCGTTCCGGTTCCGGCGACCAGTCCGGGCATTCGACCATGCCGGTTTCGGGCCAGACAAAGCCGTTGTAGGACGTGCCATCGGCGTTGCAGGTGCGCAGGCCGTAGTGCTTCCATGCGCGGGAGAGTTTCAGGGTCATGCGTCCCATTCCTTGTTCAGTTCCTGCCACCGGGCCTCGCCCATCTCGCGGCGTCCTTCGGTGACGTAGTGATCGAGTTTGCGCGGATTGGCCGGGAGCGCGTCCCATTCAGCTTCCATCTGTGCGAACAGTTCGGGCTGCTCGGCCTTGACGGCGGCAATCTGCCGGTTCAGCGATGCGCGGGTCTGCGCCCACAACGCATCTTCCTGCGCCGCTGCGAGCAGGCGGGCCTGTTGCCGGGCGCGGCTCACGACCGCGCCTCCGCATTGAGCGCCACGTTCATCGCCGCCGCGAAGGCATCGGCAATGTCGGCGGGTTTGATCGACTTGATATGCTCGGGCGTCATCTCCGACACGATCAGGCAGATCGGGCAATCGTAACCCGGCACCTCGTGTTCAAAGCCGCAAACGCTGCACGGGTGATAGCCCGCGCCGTTGCATTCCGGGCATGGCACCGGCCAGCAATCGGGATCGCCGCTGTTCAGCCACGGGCGGTTGGGCTTTTCGCCATCCCCGTCGCATTCATGACAGGGGATGATGCCGCTGGCGTCGTGCCAGTGCGGCGGGCGAAGGCGGGATTTAAGCATTGCAGTCTCTCCGTTGCGTTGGAGAGACTATGCTGCGTAGAAAACTACGCGTCAAGCCATAAAATGTAGAAAATTACGCGCCGCTATCCATCGGTGCCGGTTCGCGCGAAGGTTTCCAGAATGCGCCGGGCCTGATTGCGTTGATCTTCCGGGATTCGCTCGAACAGGCGCGATATGTCGGTTGCCTCTTCCTGGCTGCCGTCTCCGAAAATCAACCATTGCGGATCGACGCACAGCGCCTCAGCCGGCTTTTCCGCGTTCCTTATGGTCATGCTGTCCGTGCTGCCCTTGAGAAACTTGTTCAGCATGGAATCCGAAAGCCCCGCCGCAAGTGATACGCTTCGCACGGTCAATTCCGGGTTGGCGTCAATCACAGACTTGATTCGATCACGCATGTCCATGGGTGCATGATGCCATGGCGAGGAATGTCTGGCCGTAGCGTAGAAAGCTACTTGACGGGGTGCGTAGTTTTCTACACATTACCGGGCATGACCGAAACACAGCAACTTATCGCCCGCATCAAGGCGTTGGCCGAAAGGCAGGGGTTGGCCCCTTCGACTATCGGCGCACGCGTCCTTGGAGGCGGCTCCATCCTCGCCGCTCTTGAAAGCGGAAAGACAATCACGCTGGCCAAGTATGAGCGCGCGAAGGCGCAGCTCGACAAAATGGAACGCGAACAGGACGCCGCAGCATGAGCGCGGTTCCTCTCGAATGGATAGCGCCGAGCGTCTTTGCCTGCGTTGCCGCGCTCTACTGGCTTGCCGTCAAGGCGCTTGATCGCTGGCCGGGGGAGCAAGACTAAATGGCGCGGCTTAATCCACCGTGCCCGGCGCGCGTCACCCAACAGGCGCGCGCCACCATTCCGGGCGAGGCTGGGGCTGAACATGCCTCAAGCATCGCTGTGAAATCCACAACCGCAAGCGACACGCCGCCGCAGTCCCGCGATGGGGCAGACGCGGCGGGAAAGGTTAACGGCGTGCATATCCCGATGTGTCCGCACTGCGGCTATGACTTCGAGGCCAGCAAGCCGATCCAGCGCGGCGATTGGCTGCTGTTTCCCGACCGGACGATGCTCGAAGGCAAGCCGCTGCGGCTGACGTTCCAGCAATCAGTCGCGCTCTACACGGTCGCCAATGCTGGCGATGAAATCGTTACGCGCGGAGCGCTCCTGAACTGCATTTCGGACACCGGGAACATGAATCTTGTCTCGGTGCTCGTCTCCCGCCTCAAGGACAGGCTGGGCTGGCGCTATCCTCTCGAAACCGTGCACGGGCGCGGGCTGCGGTGGGTCGGATGAGCGGCGTGCGGGAGCCTGTCACCATCCGGGGCCTTGTGGCTGCGGCGTCGCGGATCACCGGCATCGAGCAACGGTCTATCACCGGGCCATTGCGTTTTGCTGATCTTGTCCGCGTGCGCGCGGCGATTGCTGTTGCTGCCCGCATGTTGGCCGAGAACCCGAACGACGGCGGGCGGTTCAGCTGGCCTTCCGTAGGGCGCGGGCTGGGTAGTCGCGATCATTCGACGGTCATGAACCTTGTGCGACGGTGGCCGAAATACTGCGCGGATGACGCCGATCTGGCCGCTCTGCCGCAAGCGATCCTACACGCGTGCCGGGGCGGCGGCATCGCGCCGACGCAGGACGCCGGCGCGGCAATCAAGACGCAGATTGCCGACCTGGAGCGCCGGATTGCCCGGCAGGAAGTCTTGAAGATGCGCGCGAAGCGCAAGCGGACGGCGAGCGAGATTGCCGCTGCCGTCCACACCGACAAGGCCAGCAAGGTGACAACGCAGGCGAAGGCCAAGAACGACTTTACGACCAGCGAGGACGCTGACAGCGCGCATGTTTTTCACGCGAACATTGCCGCGGCGAACGACCCTTTCATCGCGGCGCTCAAGGCCGCGCGTCTTGGGGTCAAACTCAATGAAGGCATCACCGCATGAGCGCGCTGCACAAGATCGCCGCCGAACTGTCCCGCCTGGCCGGTGATGCGCAGGCGGAGGGGCGGATTGATGACGCCTACAGCCTGAACGTGCTGGCGCGGCGTTTGGCCGAACAGATCGACATGATCGAGAAGGGGCTGGCGGAATGAGCCTGCGTATCATCGTTCCCGGCAAGCCCAAGGGCAAAGGCCGCGCGCGGTTCGGCAATGGCCGCACCTACACGCCCGAAAAGACCGTGGCTTATGAAGGGTTGATCGCGCTGGCCGGGCAGAAGGTCATGGATGGCGCGCCGATCATCGAACGGCCCGTCTATCTGATTGTCACCGCGTTCTTCGCCTATCCGAAGGCGTGGACTGCCAAGCGCATCCGCGAACGCCCGATCCACTGGCACACCGGCAGGCCGGACGGTGACAACATCCTGAAAGCCGTTGGCGATGGTTTGAATGGCATCGTCTGGCGCGACGATAGCTGCATCGCGCTTGCCAAGATATCCAAGCAATACAGCGACAGCGCCCGTCTCGAAATTATCGTGGAGCCGTTGTGATGGCATTCATGGAACGCCCGAAGCCGGAACGGCCCGCGCCGCTTCAAGGCCCGATCAAACGGCGCGCCGATGCGCGCAAGGTCTATGCAGAGATCGTCGCGGAACTGCGCGCCTGCGAAGATCAGGACACACTCGAAATATACCTGATGACCGTAAGCGATCCGTTGCAGCAATTCGAGGAAGAACTGGCCTTTCTCTGGGAAGGCGATGGCTTGGATTTTCACGGTCTGCAAGGCGAAATTCGCAAGGCGTGGCAGCGCGTCACGGCTGATTACTGAATTTGGGGCTGACCCGAATAGCGCGCCGCCCGCTTCCTGTGCGGCAAATCACGTAAAGAGGAATGAGAAAATGGCTTTCATGAGCAACACGAGCAACGGCGGCGAATTCACCGTCTACGTCAAGTATAACGCGAAGGCGGGACGGTTCTACACCAAGAAGGACGAACCGGACGCGGAAGAGTTCGAGGTCACGAACATGACCGCGATCTTCGACATGGACAACATCCAGACGGGCTGGTTCCTGTTCGCGCCCGGCGTGGCTCCGGTCAAGCACATGGACCCGTCGCTTTCCGAACCGGCCCCGTCGCCGGGCGAGGGTTTCAAGCGCGGTTTCCAGCTCAACCTGTTCAGCGAGAAGAACCTGCTGGGCCTGCGCGAGTTCTCCAGCACCGCTGGCGCGGTCATCGACGCGATGAACGACCTGCATGACGCCTGGCTGGCCGGGAAGGACGCCAACCCCGGCAAGGTGCCGGTCGTCAGGTGCGCCGGGGTCGATCCGGTCACGAACAAGCACGGCACGAATTACAAGCCGCGGTTCGAAATCGTGAAGTGGGCTGACCGTCCGGCTGAACTGGCCGGGGCCGTCAAGGCTGCCGCCGCACCCGCCCCGGCTGCCCCGCCGCCTGCGGCAAGCGCCCCGGCACAGCACACGCCGCCGCCCGCCAAGGCCCCGGAACCGGCCATGGCGGACGACGACACCGAGTTCTGAACTACCCGAGCGGAACCGGGGGAGGCGGCCACCTTCCCCGGTTCCTGCCACCGTAACAACTGACAGCCCTTGGAGGGGACATTGGCCACAGTGGTTAGCGCCGTGATGGAACCCGACGCAGATTCGATCAAGGCGCACCTTGAGGCCCTGTTCGCTCCCGCCCGCGCGATCTACCCGCGCGGGCTTATTGAATTGCGCTACGGACGCGACGGCGCGCTTAATCAATTCGCGTGGTTCGGATTGCACGAAAAGGGGGTGGATGAAGCCGCCAGCTTCGCCGCCAATCGCAACCGCGAAGGCGCGAACATCTATGTTGGCGTGAATCCCCGCAAGCCGTCTACCGACATGAAACGCGCTGGTTCGGCGTCCGATGTCGAGATTGCCTTCTGGCACTTTGCCGATCTTGATGATCCGGACGCCGTGGCCCGTGCGGGCAAGCGCCTGCGCGCCTTGCCGCCAACCCTTAGTGTCACCACCGGCACCCTGCCCCATCGCCGCCCGCACCTGTATTGGCAGCTTGAGGAACCTGTTACCAATCTGGACGCGTGGACACAGCGCCAGCGCGGTATCGCGCAGACGCTGGAAGGCGATCATGTCATCGACCCGCCGCGCATCATGCGCCTGGCCGGGACGGTCAACTTTCCGACCCAGAAGAAGCTGCAAGCCGGATACAAGGTCGAGCGCACCAGCCTCAAGACCGAGTTCGAGGACGAACGCGCGCCTGTCAGCCCGGACGAGATCGCCGCCGCGTTCCCGGTTCAAGCCGTAACCGAACATGGTGAATACCAGGTAAACGGGAATGGTGAATACAACACCCTGCGCGCCATGCGCGGTACGCAGATCGGCGACCTGATAGACGCCTGCCGCCGTGGCGAGCAGTGGCACAACAGCATGATCCGGCTTGTCGCGCATCTTGTCGCCAAGGGCCGCACGAGCGCCGAGATCATGGCGCTGGCCGACCACATCACCCTGCCCGGCTACACCGTCGAGCAGACCGCCCGCGAAATGGCAAAGGCACTGGAGGGCGCGCGGCTCAAGTGGGCCATGCCCGAGCCGGAAGATGATTCGGTCGAGACCGAGGAACAGGCGCGCGAGGAAGCCGACGCGATCTTCGAGTTGCTGGACATCGAGCAGCTTGAGGCCATGCCGCCTCCAACCTGGCTGGTGCATGAAATGGTGGCCGAGGAAGGGCTTACCGTCATCTATGGCGACCCCGGCGCGGGCAAGTCGTTCGTTGCCCTCGACATGGCCCTGCGCGTGGCGCACGCCATGGAATGGCACGGCACACCCGCACGCACCGCGGGCGTTCTCTACATCGCCGGGGAAGGCGTGCGCGGCATCGGCAAGCGCATCAAAGGATGGAAACGCGAACACGCCATGGAAGGTGTGGACGCGCCGTTTCTGCTGGTGCCGGTTGCCGTCCAGCTTCTCGATACGAAAGAACGTGCCAAGCTCCTGCGCACCATCGACGCCGCCGTCGAACGCGCCGCCTTTCCTATCGGCCTTATCGTTATCGACACGGTATCGCGCGCGCTCGCAGGCGCGGACGAGAACACCCAAGAATCCATGAGCGCCTTTGTTGCGGCCTGCGATGAGATCCGCCGCCATGCAGGCGGCGCGCTGCTCGCCGTGCATCACAGCGGCAAGGACAAGGAACGCGGAATGAGAGGCAGCACCGTCCTGTTGGGCGGCTGCGATGCCAGCATCAGGGTGAGCAAGTCAGAGCAGATAGTAACGCTGAAAACAGAAAAGCAGAAAGACGCCGAGGAAGCAGAGCCGATCTACATGGAAATGCGCAAGGTGGAATGGGCAGACACAGGATTCAGCGAAGCGCAATCGACGCTGGTGCCGTTCCGTTCGGAGGCACGCGCGACAGAGGAAACAGGACTGAGCAAAGAGCAAATCCGGCAGGCGTTTGCCCTGCTGGCCGACAGGTGGGGCGAAGGGCGTCCCCTGTCGCACGCCCCGCAGACAAAACGCGACGGGCGCTATGCGCCGGGCATCCTTGCGCGGGAGTTCGGCGGGGGAGCCGAGACATGGGCCAGCCACATCGCCTCGTGGCTTGAAAACGGGTGCCTGTCGTCGGTTGTTTTCGACACCGACAGCAAGTCGAAGGGCCTTCGCGTCGAGGAGGTGGTGGTATGAAAACCGCACCGGAAGTCTTTACGGAAGTTCCCGGAAGTCCCGGAAGTCGTATAGCTAAGTCATTGATTTTGCTTGCCGGAAGTCTGGCCGGAAGTCCCGGAAGTCGTATAGCTAAGTCATTGAAAAATATACGGAGGTTGTTCCGGAAGTTTCACCCCCCCCATACCCCCCCAGCGCGTGCGCGCGCGCATGGCGCACGCCCGCGCGTAGCAAGAACCGTGCCAGTTTCGTCAAAAGGAGAACGCCATGACCGGACTACCACCGCCGACAACCAACCAGATGATCGCCGCCGTGCGCGACATCATCGACCTGGTGGATGAGCGCGCCGCCGATTGCAACCGCAAGTGGGGCTACAACCGCCTACCGCTGCTGGTGCCCATCGAATGGATGGAGAAGTTCCGCAGCCAGAAGCGCAAGTGGGAGGCGGCGTGCTTCGAGTTCGCCGGTTCGCCCTTGCCCGATGACCTTGAACAGGTTCGCAAGCAGGGCAATGCCATGCTGCGCGCGTTCGACAAGCTGGAAGCCCTTGCCGTGGAACAGGGGCACATGCCTACACCTCCAGCGCATTGGGAATTTGAACTGAACGACGGGACGCCGGTAATCCTGGTGCGCGAGCGCCACCAGATCGCGCAGGTCGATCCGAAAGGCAGGCCGGTCCAGATATGGGCGCTGGAAGAAGTCGCGGACGTGATCGCCAAGTTCCCGGTGATGGTGCTGGGCACGAAGTCCGCCTTTCCCGGCGCGGAGCTGGTGCAGTGCCGCACCAGCAAGCCGCTTGTCGATGCGCTGGACGACAGCCTGACCGATCTGCCGTTTTAACAGAGGGGATGGAGATGACCGAACACCCGAACGCCGAGGATTACCGCAACCGGGCCGAGCGCGCGGAATTGCGGCGCAGGATCGAGGAACTGGAAGCGGGGGAGGGTGGCGATGCAACCGCGCATCACTAGCCACGCCATCGCCCGATACCGCGAGCGCGTGGCCTGCCTCACCGACGAACAGATCGAGGCCGAGCTATCCCGCGAGGTTATTCGCCGCGCCATCGCCTTCGGTGCCCGATACGTGCGCCTCGGAACCGGACAGCGCATCGTTCTCGACGGCGCAACCATCGTCACGGTGCTGCCACACATGCAGCGGAAGCCGAAACGATGAGCGACCGATGCCGAGGCGATGGCCGATGCCATGACACAGGAACCGTGCGCCCCTACCGCCCATGCCCCCCCGACTTTGCCGATCGCTTCGTCGAAATGGGATGGGACGGCATCGACGAGCACTACCGCACCAACTGGCGATGCATCCGCCGATGGATCGAGGAATGCGGCGGTGAGGAGTTGCGCGCCAAGCGCCGCGCCGTATCCGGCGGCACGCCCCGCCCCCGCCTGCGCGCCAAGCGATACATCCTTGGCCGAACCCTCACGCCCAAAAAGCGCAAGTCATGACGGCGGTAAGATCACCGCGCGCGAAGCGATAGGAGGGGGTATGGCTAAGCCGCGCAAGACAGTTCGGACAGATCGCGCGCGCGAGGCATTTTTGGCCACCTTTGCGGCGACATGCAACGTGTCCGAAGCGTGCCGCGCGGCCAAAATCAGTCGTAGCAGCGCTTACGAATGGCGGAACGATGACCCGGCATTTGCGCAGGCATGGGACGATGCAGAGGAGGAGGCGGTTGACGCGCTGGAGCTGGCCGCGCGGGAACGGGCTATCGACGGCAGTGACCGCATGATGGAGATACTGCTCAAGGCGCACCGGCCCGAAAAATATGTCGAGCGGTTGCGCAGCGAAATCAGTGGCCCCGGCGGCGGGCCGGTCAAGATCGACATGAAGAACCTGACCGACGAACAGCTTGCCGCGCTCGAAGCGCTCAATGCTTCTCAAGCACAGCCCTGACGAAATCGCGCAGGAGGCAACGCGCGAATTGTGCCGACGATCGCTCGCGGCATTCGCCAAGCGCGCATGGCCCATCCTTGAACCCGCCACCGAACTGAAATGGGGATGGGCGCTCGACGCCATGTGCGAGCACCTTGAGGCCGTCAGCCGGGGCGAAATCCTGCGCCTCTTGGCGAACGTGCCCCCTGGACCTATGCGAGCGGACAGCCTTGTAGAAACGGGGCGCGGGTTAATCAGGCTGGATCAGGTGAAGGTCGGAGACACCGTGCTGACGCACAAAGGTCGCTATCGGAAGGTTGATGCCGTTCACGATCAAGGCATCCTGCCGATACTCAAGATCACAACTAATTCAGGCCGCGAAACCTTTGCAGCCCCATCGCATCCATACCTTACGCCACGCGGTTGGATCGAGGCGGGTCGCCTAGCCGTTGGCGACACACTGGCAGTCGTTAACCGTTCAGAGGATCGGCCAAGATATAACCCTATGTCGAATGAAGAGGCGCGCTTCCTCGGATACATAGTTGGAGATGGGTGCGTGACCCATTCACCGGGTTTCGTGAATGCTGACCCGGATATTGTTGATGACTTTGTGCGTTGCGCCGATGCGCTCGGGATGGTGACGAGCAAAAGGCGGGTAAAATCATTTTGGAACATCGGGCTTCGCAACGCTCGGCCATTGCTCGAAAAGCATGGGTTGCTTGGCTGCAACAGCTACACAAAGCGCATCCCCGCAGATGTGATGAACGGATCGGTGGAAGCGATCCGCAATTTCCTGGGGGCCTATTGGTCATGCGATGGCGGCATGGACGTTCGCGCATCGCGCTCGCGCGGCTCAATCTATCGGGCTTATGCGACAACTGTTAGCGAATCGTTGGCGCACGATCTCATTTTAGCCCTCGGTCTTGTCGGGATCGAAGCCCGTTTGCGGCGCAAATCCCGAAAACTGGAAACCGCCGCGCAACCAGGTGGCGTCTATCGCTCGTTCAGTATCGAAATCCAGAATGAGGCCATGACGGGCCGGGTTGTTACCCTGCCCGCGCTTTGTGATCGCAAGGTGGCGTCTGGCATACACTGCCGGGTTGATTTCGATCGCCCACTTTGGGGCGACGAAATAGTCGCTATCGAGCCGCAAGACGATGCGCGGTGCATGTGCCTGACAGTAGCAGACGACCATTCGTTCACCTGCTCTGGGATCGCTGTGAAAAACAGCATGAAATCCCTATTGACCGGCGTCATCTGGCCAGCATGGGAATGGGGGCCGCAGAGCAGGCAGGAACTGCGCTATCTGGGCACCGCGCACAAGCAAGACCTTGCCGTGCGCGACAGCACAAAGTGCCGACGCCTGATCCAATCGGAATGGTATCAACGCCTATGGCCGGTCCAGATCGTCGGGGATCAGAATAGCAAACTCAAGTTCGAGAACGCGGCTACCGGCTTTCGTGAGGCCATGGCATTCACTGGCCTGACCGGCTCGCGTGGCGATCGCCTCATCCTCGACGATCCGCACTCGGTCGATGACGCCAACAGCCTCGTGAAGCTGGCTGGTGATATTACCACTTTCCGCGAGGCGCTTCCGTCGCGTGTCAATAACGAGCAGTCGGCTATCGTCATTATCATGCAGCGTCTGCACGAAAAGGACGTGTCCGCCGTCGCGCTCGATCTCGGATACGATCACCTCTGCCTGCCCATGCGCTACGAGGAAGGTCGATCCAAATGGGTTGTCGGCACCGGCGATCCGCGCACCCGCGAAGGTGAACTGATGTTCCCGGAACGCTTTCCACCAAGGCAGGTGGAGGAACTTGAGCGGACGCTAGGGGCATATGCCACCGCGGGACAGCTTCAACAGCGCCCCGCGCCGCGTGAAGGCGGCCTGTTCAAGCCATCATGGTTCGAGATGATCCGGGCCATGCCGAACGACATTACCCGCACCGTGCGAGGCTGGGATTTGGCGGCAACGGCAAAGTCGGTGACGAATGACCCGGACTGGACCGCCGGCGTGCTCATGTCCCGCACCCGCGATGGCGTGTTCATCATCCACGGTTGCCGCCGCTTCCGGGGCACGCCCATGGAAGTCGAGAACGCGCTGATCCAGCAAGCCCCGATTGACGGCAAGCACGTCACCATCCGGCTTGCGCAAGACCCAGGACAGGCCGGTAAGGCGCAGTCAGAGGGGCTGGTGCGCAAGCTGGCGGGCTACACGGTGCGCGTGGAGCGCCCGACCGGAGATAAGGCCACCCGCGCCGCTCCCTTCGCCGCGCAGGCCGAAGCGGGCAACGTGCGCATCCTCGCCACCGGCGATCCCGACCGCGATGCGTGGATTCAGCCGTTCCTTGACGAATTGAGCCTGTTTCCGGCATCGGCGCATGACGATCAGGTGGACGCCGCCGCCGATGCGTTTTCCGAACTGGCGCTGGGCAAGACCTACACCTACTCGCTCGACAATCTCTGACGGCGGTAACGCGCCGGGCCTGCCCGGCATAGGCCACCGGCATGGCCGAACCTCTCCTTTTGCGCGTGGTCGATGGGCTGCGAAACGCCGTCACCGGCATGGGCACCCGCCGCGACGTTTCGACGTTCAGCGCCTATGCAGCGCCCTCCCCGCTGACCCGTGAACAGATCGACGCGGCCTATCGCGGTTCCGGACTCATGCGCAAGATCGTCAACATTCCTGCACTCGACATGGTGCGCGAATGGCGAGACTGGAAACTGGACTCCGAGCAGATCACCACCATGGAAGCCGAAGAGCGCCGCCTCGGCATTCCGCAAAAGATCAAACAGGCCGAAGTCCAGCGCCGTCTTGGCGGCGGCGCTATCGTGCTGGGCTTGCCCGGCGATCCGGCAACGCCCGCGCCTGCCACCATAGCGCCAGGACAACTCGCCTACGTCCATGTCGTTTCGCGCTGGCAGATTTCGTTCGAGGCCCTCGACCTTGACATGCGCTCGCCCGGCTATGGCGAACCGACCATGTGGATCATGCCGCTGGCGTCCGGTGGCATGGCCCGCGTGCATCCTTCGCGCGTGATCCCGCTCCGCGCCGATACGTCCGCCTATCTCGCATCGCATCTTGTCAACACCGTTGACGGATATTGGGGCGAAAGCACGGTTGCGCAGGTCATTGACGCCGTGCAGGCGAACGATACCGCCCGCGATGCCTTTAAAGCGCTGCTGCACAAGGCTCGCACCATGCGCGTCGGCATCCCCGGCCTGCTGGAAATCGTTGGCGCACCCGGCGGCGAGACGAAAATCCAGACCCGGCTCGAAGTGATGCGCGAGGCCGAAAGCATCCACAACCTGATGATCTATGACGCGGGCGACGACGAAGGCAAAGGCGGCGAGGAAATCGAGGACGTTGCCTACAACTTCGCCGGAGCGAAGGATATTCTGGCCAGCTATGGTGAGTTCGTGGCTGCGATCTCGGACATTCCGGCAAGCCGCCTGCTTGGCCGATCACCAGAGGGTATGAACGCCAGCGGCGATAGCCAGCAAAAGGATTGGACCAAGCGCATCCGGGCCGAGCAGACCATGACGCTGACGCCGTGCATGGATCGGCTCGACGTCTATCTTGTCCCGTCCGCGCTGGGCACGCGACCCGAACATGGCTGGTGGGAATGGGCACCTTTGGACACCCCGTCCGAAAAGGAAAACGCGGAACGGTTCAAGGTCGAGATGGAGGCTATTGAGCGCCTGCAAATGACCGGCTCTATCCCGGAACAGGCGTTCAATCGCGGCGTGCAATCGCTGATGATTGATCGCGGCTATCTGCCCGAGCTTGAGGCCGCGTTGCTGGAAATCCCCGAGGATGAACGGTTCGGCGTCATTCCGGACGAAGCGGAAGGAGGTGGTCCTGGTCTATCTGCCGGCGAAGGCGGGGACGAATTGGAAGCGATCCCGCCTCGCCGTGCCAGCGATGCGAAGCCGACGCCGCTCTACGTCTATCGAAAGCTGCTCAATGCAGCCGATCTTATCGCTTGGGCGCGCGAGCAGGGATTCAAGACGACGCTGCCCGCAGACGACATGCATGTGACCGTGCTTTACAGCCGAAGCGCGGTTGACCCCATAAAGATGGGCGAAGCTTGGTTCGGGCAGGACGATGGAGGATTGACGGTCAAGGCTGGCGGCCCGCGCGCTATCGAAAAACTGGGCGAGGACGCGATTGCCCTACTCTTTGCATCATCGCACCTTTCATGGCGCCACCGCGAGATGGTGGAGGCTGGCGCAAGCCACGATTACCCCGATTATCAGCCGCATGTGACGATCACATATTCGGCACCCGATGGCATTGACCTTGACGCGATCAAGCCGTTCGCAGGCGAATTGCGCTTTGGGCCGGAAATCTTTGAACCGCTGAATGAGGATTGGAAATCCGGCATTTCCGAGGCGTGACGTCTGATGCGCTACGATCTCGCCACGCTCATTCGCCGCCAGCGTAATCCGCGCCGCAGCGTCATCGAACTGCGTCCGGTCATCGTGCCCGCCACCATGGCCAGCGATCTCTACCAGAGCGCCTATCGCCCGATTGTGGCCGAGTGGGAGCAGGCCATTCCGCGCATCGTGGCCGAATACGAGCGCAGCCTTGCCGAACTGGTGCAGGACAGTCCCGCCGAAATCGGGCAGGTAATCGCGGAAACCGAAGGCAGCGTGGCCTCGGTCATGCTAACCATCCGCGCCCGCATTGAGCGCTGGGGCCTGCGCCTTGAGGCCATGCACCGCCGCAAGTGGCGAGGCGCGATTCTGACGGCTACCGGCGTCGATGTGGCCACGCTGATCGGCCCTTCCGACGCCCGCCTGACCATCGGCGCGGCTGTGGAAGCAAACACAAGCCTCATTCGTTCGGTATCGGACGCCACCCGTCGCCGCATCGGCAACGCGGTGTTTGAAGGCTTCCGCCAGCGCGCCAACCCGCGCGATGTGGCCAAGCAGATTACCGAGGCCGTGGGCATGGAACGCCGCCGGGCGCTGCGCATTGCCGCCGATCAGAACGTGAAACTGGCCAGCGCCTTGAACGAGGAGCGGCGGCGCGAGGCCGGGATTGATAGCTGGCTATGGGTGCATTCCGGCAAGCGGCACCCGCGCGAGGATCACAAGGCCCGCGACGGGTTTCTCTATTCCGAGAACAGCGAGCGCGTGGGCGAGACGCACAAGGGCAAGCGCGTGCGCAAGCCACCCGAGGATTTGCCGGGCCAGCTTCCGTATTGCGGCTGCACAAGCCGCGCCGTTGTGATTTTCTGACGGCGGTAACAGCATAGCGCGCGCGCCCGTATCCAGCGGGCATGTTCTTTGCTGATCGCCTCACTCTCGACGCACCGAAGCGGACCAAGGATGGTTATCTTGCCGTGCGGGCCAAGGTCGCCCGCACGGGCCTTTACGATTACGCCGGGCACGAGGTGGACCCTCAAAACAAGCATGGCCTGCGCGACAAGGCCATTGTCAAGGTCTACCGCCCCGGCGACGAGGTGTTCGACCGCGCGAGCCTCGCCAGTTTCATCGGCAAGCCCATCACCGACGATCACCCGCGCGAAGCCGTTACCGCCGACAACTGGCGCAGCCACGCGCGCGGCACGATCATGGGTGCGGTGCGCGACGGCGAATACGTCGCTTTCGATTTTCTCCTGACCGATGCCGAGGCCATCCGCGCCGTCGAAAGCGGCAAGCGTGAGCTTTCCAACGGCTATGCGGTCGATCTCGATTACACCGCCGGAACGACGCCAGACGGGCAGGCTTATGATGCCGTGCAGCGTTCCATTCGCGGCAATCACTGCGCGCTGGTCCGTTATGGCCGCGCCGGTTCCGAATGCGCCATCAAGGACGGCTTTCCTGTCTGCGATGCCATCACCGCCGATGCGCTCGATGCGCTTTCGGCCTCCCTCAACCACGACGAAAGGAACGGCACCATGCCGCATACTCTCATTATCGACGGCTTGCAGGTGCCGAACGTCTCGGACGAGGCGAAAGCCTGCATCGAAAAGCTGCAAGGGCAGCTCAAGGACGTCAACGAGCAGGTGGCGACCCTGACCACCGAAAAGGCGACGACCGACGCCAAGGTGACGACGCTGGAAAAGCAGGTTGCCGACGCGAAGATCACGCCCGCCATGCTGCGCGATGCGGCCAAATCCTATCATCGCACCGTCGATGCGGCGAAGGCGCTGGGCGTGACCGTTTCCGATGACGCCGACGAAGCCGCGATCCGCAAGACCGTGGTTTCCGCCAAGATCGGTGACGCCGCAAAGGACTGGACCGAGGATCAGATTGCCGCGTCTTTCGCCACGCTGACCAAGGACGCGAAGCCGACCGAGGACAAGCAGTCCGTCGCCAACCTCGCCCCCGCGCAGCCCGTCAATGACGCGGTTGTCACCTCTACCATTCGCGCCATGCGCTACGCCTAAGGGGACATGACATGAGCACTCTCCAGAGCACTTTCTCCGATACCGTCGCCAAGGGCTATGCGGGCATGGTCGCCAATGGCGAAACCTCCAACCGCATCACCCGCACCATCGAAACCGCCGGCGGCATCGGCTTCGGCAAGGCCGTCTATCGCGGCGCTGGCGACCATGGTTGCCTCGCCGCGCAGACGCTCGTTGCTGCTGGCTCCGAGGATGCCGGCAACACCGGCACGGGCACCGTCACCGACGCGCCGACCGTCGCCGCTGGTGCCAAGATTGGTCGCTACACGCTGACCCTGCTTGCCACCTCGGCCACCGGCGATTTCACCGTGACCGACCCGGACGGCATCTTTGTCGGCATCGGTAAGATCGCCACCGAGTTCGAGGGCGGCGGCCTGACCTTCACCTGGGCCAACGGCGGCACCATGACGGTGGGCGATGTGGCCTACATCGACGTTACCGGCAACGAGTTCCTCGGCATCACGATTGCCGACCAGGGCAACCCGCTTGTGGCCGGCCAGACCGCCGACACCTTCGCGCGGTATGCGAACGTGCCGATCATGACCAGCGGCGCGATCTTCGTCGAAGCCGGCGAAACGGTTGTCGATGGCGGCAACGTCTACGTCGATGGCGACGGCAATTTCGTGGATAGCTCGGGCGTTCCCTGCCCCGGCTGGAAATTCGATCAGAGCGGTTCCGATGGCGACATCGTCCGCATCGTGAAGCGCTAAGGAGGCGACGATGAACGCTGTTACCCATAATTTCTTCGACGCCGCCACCGGGCGCATCACCGATCCGGTCATGTTCATGGCCGCCGATGCTGCGGTCAAGAAGCAGGTCGTCGGCCTGTGGGCGAAGGACAACGCGCGCAACGCTGCGACCTTCGCGGATAAGCTGGATGCGTTCCTGTCGGATTCGCAGGTCGGCTATGCCTTCCTGACGCCGCAGCTTCACCGCATCGAGGCCGAGGTCTACATGACCCGCTATCCCTCGTTCGACATTACCCGGTTCTTCACCGTGGATTCGTCGGGCGATATGTGGGACGTGGGCACCGTCGTCTATTCGATGGATAGCGTCGGGCAGGCCGAGTTCATGTCGGGTGGTTCGTTCGACATGCCCTATGCCTCGGCCAAGATGGCGCAGCACACCCATGCCTTCCACCTCGCGGCTATCGGCTACGAGTGGAACACGCAGGAAATGCAGCGCGCTGCCAAGCTGGGCCGCGCGCTTTCCAGCGACAAGGCTGGTGCCGCCGTGCTGGCGTCTGACCGCTTCGTCTATGGGATTGCCATGGACGGCAAGACCCCGGCTGGCGTTGCCGAAAAGGGCTGGACCGGCTTCATCAACAACGGTGACGTGCCGAGCGCGCAGGTTGCCGCCGATGGCACCGGTTCCTCGCGCCTGTGGAGCGCCAAGACGGCTGACCTGATCCTGCGCGACATCAACGCGGCGCTTACCGCCGTCGAGACGGGCAGCGGCGAGACGTTCGTGGCCGATACGCTGGTCCTGCCGACGAGCGCCTACAACTATATTGCCACCACCCGCGTGGGCGACAGCAATGCGACGGTGCTTTCTTTCCTGCTGGCCAACAACGTGGCGGGCGAGGGTCTGACGATCCTCAAGAGCCGCGCGCTGGAAACGGCGGGCACGGGCAGCACCACGCGCATGGTGGCTTATGCCAACGTGCCGCAGGTGCTCAAGTTCCACTTGCCCGGCCCGCACCAGTTCCTGCCGCCGTTCCAGAAGTCCAGCCTGTCCTATGAGGTTGGCGGGATCATGAACGTCGGCGGTCTGGAAATCCGCATTCCGAAAGCCATGGCTTATCGGGATTCGTTCTGATGGTGCTGGTCCGCAACACGGATAAAGGCCCGCGCGGCGCGTATCTCAAGGGTGCGCTTGTGTGGGCCGATCCGGGCGAGGTTATCGAGGCGGACGACTATTCGGACGAATGGTTTTCGCCTGCCGATCCGCTGGATCATGACGGCGACGGCAAGCCGGGCGGTTCGCCATCCGGTGAGAACGCCACCCGCACGCGGGGACGCCGCTCCGCGAAATAGCTTTCCCTGTCCTCTCCCAGGGGAACCGAGGGGCCGTCCGGACGCCATGAGCCGGGCGGTCTTTTCGTGTGACGGCGGTAACGGTGCGAGGTTTGCGCGGGCACGGTGCGCGCACCTATCCAAGGAGACGAAGTGATGGCGAACGCGATTTACCCGCTTTACAAGCAGGCGCTGCTGGACGGCGCGAGCAACATCGATGTGAACGACGGCACGGTTAAGGTGGCGCTGGTGGATACCGGCACCTACACTTATTCGGCGGCGCACCAGTTCCTTTCCGACCTGTCCGGCGTGGTCGGCACCGCCGGGACGATCGGCAGCACGACCGTCACGAACGGCCTGTTCGACGGGGCGGACGTGACGTTTACCGCCGTTTCGGGCGCGACGGTGGAGGCGCTGGTGATCTACATCGACACCGGCGTGGCCGGAACCTCGCGCCTGGTCGCCTATCTCGACACGGGGGTGACGGGCCTGCCAGTGACGCCCAACGGTGGCGACATTACTGTGACGTGGAACGCCAGCGGCATCTTCCAGCTCTGATCGCGCGGGAGTAACGGGCGATGGCGTGGACGCTGGTAGGGCGAAAGTCGTTCGCGTGGGCGGATTCGTCCACGTCCAAGGATATCAGCCTCACCGATCTGACAGGCGGCCTTGCATCCGCGCCTGCTGCGGGCGACGTGGTTGCGTTCTTCTATTACCACGGCGTCACGTCCAGCGCCTACACGCTGGGAGTATCAACCAGCGGATACTCCACGAAGTCGGATGCCAACGCCGCCAGCCCCGGCGTTTCGGCCCTGGCCGGCGTGAAGGTCATGGGCGGCACGCCGGACACCACTTTGACGCTGACGACGTCAAATGGCTTCAACGGCGTGAGTCGCCTTGTCTTGATCGAGGTGTGGCGCGGCGGCAGCGGCACCCAGCCCGATGTCGCTATCGTTTCCGTCAACGGCAGCTCCGGAAACGCGAATCCGCCTGCTGTGACGCCATCCACCACTGGAGCCCGGATCATCTATTCGGGCGGGAACGGCTCATACAGCCCGATCAGCGCCTACACAAGTTCGGACCTTTCCGACTTCACGCAAGGCCAGTCTACAGACGGGGCCACGGTCGATGTTCGCGGGGCGACGGGTTACAAGGATTGGGTCAGCGGCTCAACCGATGCCGCTGCGTTCGGCGCTGGCGGGGGCGTTGGATGGGCGGCATTTGCTGTCGCGCTTAGGCCCGACCCGACGCAGTCTCTGGCACCCTCACTGCTGACGAACAGTCAGGCGTTCTTTTCCCCGTCGCTCGCGCCGCGATACACACTGGCTCCGGCGCTTGCGGCAAACAGCCAGACGTTTTTCGCGCCCACGGTCTCTCCCGGTTCGGTGACGCTCGCTCCGCCGCTTTTGGCGTACGGGCAGACATTCTTCGACGCGACTGTAGAGCAGTTCGGCGTGCTGCTCGCGCCGCTCATCGTCAACAGTCATTCGTTTTACCCGGCGACGGTTTCGGCAGGCCCCGTGTCGCTCGCCCCGCCGATGCTGGCAAATGCGCAGGCGTTCCCGGCTGCCACCGTTTCGCCGGGAACGGTGACGCTCGCCCCGCCGATGCTGGCAAATGCGCAGGCGTTCTTCGCGCCGGGGGTGCTGCGGATCATCGCCGCCGTGACGCCCG
>CAYNYL010000015.1:0-19366 GCA_964401485.1 uncultured Gammaproteobacteria bacterium | reverse complement strand
GATTATCTCACTTTGTTTTGAAAATAGGTTCTAACTTGGTACAATAGACACACCAAAACAGAACTAAGAGGCTCTGAACGAGCCAGTGCGTGGGCGTGCCGAAGGCACGCCCACTGTGTTTCGCCTGAATTTCGCCCTGAATCCGCAAGGGAATTCGCCAAAAATGAATCCGAATTTGGCGCGCTTGCGCGCACTGTTTTTTCGCCAAGAAGCAGGTTCGAAATCAGAAGCAATTTTGACATAGTATTTGCTTTGAATACAAAAAGAATTTTTGTGTCAGAAATATTTTTGGTATACTAACTGTGCAGACAATTATTATTAGTTAATCAGCAGGAATAGCTACATTGGTAACAATTTGATTAACGTTGAATTGTCTGCACCAGTGTAGCTATTCCTGTTTTAGAAAAAATATGTCACAAAAATTCTTTTTGTATGCTCGCAAGAGCACCGATGTCGAGGACAAACAAGTTTTGAGCATTGATGCGCAAATTACGGAATTGCGCGCTTTCGCCAAAAATGAAAAGCTAGAAATCGTTGAGGAGTTTGTAGAAAAGCGTACTGCTAAAATTCCAGGTCGTCCTATTTTTGGCGAAATGATGAGGCGAATTGAGAAAGGTGAAGTGTCTGGGATTATCAGTTGGCACCCCGATCGTTTGGCGCGCAATTCTGTGGACGGCGGACAGATAATCTACTTTCTCGACATCGGAAACCTTGCGAGCCTCAAATTCCCTAGCCACTGGTTTGAAAACACGCCACAAGGCAAATTCTCCCTGTCCATGGCATTTGTGCAAAGCAAATACTATGTAGATTCTCTTTCCGAAAATACGAAACGCGGACTTCGCCAAAAAGTACGCATGGGAATATTTCCAAGCCAAGCGCCTGTCGGGTATCTCAACGATAGTAGAACAAAGACAATCGTGGTGGAAAAACGAAAATCTAAAGTTGTGCGCTTGGCTTTTGAGAAATACACCAAAGGAAATATGCGACTGGAAGATGTGTCAAACTTTTTGGCGAAGAACGGAATATCCACGCGTTCCGGAAAGAGAATCTCAAAAACCAAAGCGTCTTTTATTCTCTCAAATCCATTTTACATTGGTTTATTTAAGTATGGTGGTGAAATTCACGAAGGGAAACACGAGCCAATCATTTCAAAGAAACTTTTTGATGAAGCACAGGAAATGTTGAAGTCTCGCGGACAGCCTGAACGAAAACCGCAGAACGAACCTCAACCATTTTGCGGTCTCATTTCCTGTGCTTCTTGCGGAATGATGATAACTGGCGAACATAAATTCAAACGGCAGAAAAATGGAAATGTCCACGAGTATACGTATTATCGGTGTACAAAAAAGCGGAAAGATTTTCGGTGTAAAGAATCTGCCGTTAGAGAAGAAGAAATGGATCGCCAGTTATCATCTCTAATTCAAAAAGTTTCTTTGCCTAAAGACTGGGCGGAGGAATTATTGAAAATGGCGGAAAATGAACACGGAGAATCCGCCCAGTCTTTGACTGCTTGTGTGAAAGAGAAAGAGGCAAAGATTTCTTCTTTGTCGAAAAGATTAGAGCGACTTCTTACTGGTTATCTCGACCAAGATATTGAAAAGGAAATATATCGTGTTGAAAAGGGGAAATTGATTTTGCAAAAGAAGTCGCTCGAAGAAGAAATCACTAATCTTTCACACAAGCAGAATGATTGGCTCGAACCGATGAAAGAATGGATAAAAGACGCGCAATCACTGGACAAAATTGCTTCTGATGATGACCTTTTTGCAAAAAAGGTCAAAGCCAAAGAAATCTTTGGCTCGAACCTGCTTCTTGGCGAAAAAACAGTGCGCGCAAGCGCGCCAAATTCGGATTCATTTTTGGCGAATTCCCTTGCGGATTCAGGGCGAAATTCAGGCGAAACACAGTGGGCGTGCCTTCGGCACGCCCACGCACTGGCTCGTTCAGAGCCTCTTAGTTCTGTTTTGGTGGGCGAGAAGAGACTCGAACTCTTATGCCTTGCGGCACATGCTCCTAAGGCATGCGTGTATACCAATTCCACCACTCGCCCGTGCGGATAGCTTGCCAGTTTTTCCTCATTAGGTCAACATGGAGGGACAAACCTATGAATCATAAATATTTGGCTCTCATTGGTCTTTTTTCCTCGCTTGGGTTCGCAATTTTCGTCGATCTCGTCCTCTTTACCTCCGGCGGTCTCGGGCTTAACCTTTTTCTCGTACAGAGCCTATTTCTCGGCATTTTGTTTACGCTTCATCACCAAATCAACCGGCGCATCACCCTAACCGGAATGATTCTTGCGGCCCTCACCCTTGCCCACGCCGGGGTTTTTGTTATTTGGACCAACACGTTGTCGCTAGGGCTCAACATGACTCTTCTCATCGTTCTTAACACCACACTCATTCTCCATCTTTTTGGAAGCAAACTCCGAGTCGCACACATTCCGGACGGAGCGATCGTTCTTTTCCGAGGAGCCATAGACGCACTTCGAGGTTTTACGCTCTTTCTCGAGCTTCCGGCGGTCACAATGAAAGACGACTCAGCAAAGAAAGTATTTCGAGGCCTTATCTTCGCTCTCCCATTCCTGTTAATTTTCCTCGCGCTCTTTATCGATAGCGACCTCGTCCTCCAAAACCGCCTCGAGAATATCTTTGAAGATCTCGACGAGAACGGTTTGAAGACAATCCGTCACCTCGTTTCGATTGTCTTCGTCTTTGGAGCTGGTGTTATGGCCTTCGGTGGGCTTATCAAGTCTTCAGGGGAAGAAAAGCCAAACAATGTTCCGACGACTCCGATCTTTACCGCTGAATCGCTTATTGCGCTCGGCCTTGTTAACGCCCTCTTCCTCGCATTCATTCTCTTCCAGGCTAATTACCTTTTTGGTGGTGAGGCAACATGGCAAACAATCGAGAACTTAAGCTATGCGGAATACGCGAAGAACGGATTTGGAGAGCTCGCAGCGGTTTGTGGGCTTGTCATTTTCCTTCTTGCAACCGTTCGTTACCTCGTGCGCAACTCGTCTCGACGATTCATTCGTCTCGCGCAAGTTACACTTATGGTTCAAGCGATAGTTGTTGCGATCTCTGCATTCCAACGTCTCGCCCTCTACGTTGACGCTTATGGGTTTACGGTACTTCGCCTCTTCGGATTCTGGGCGCTCGGCCTTGTGGTAGGTCTTCTTATTATACTCGCGGTACACATTATTTTCCGTGTCCCAACCTACCGCTACACGCAACATGCGATCCTTTTCACGAGTCTTGCCGTCCTTGGCTTTACCGCCTCGACTCCCGAAGCGCTCGCAATTCGTCTACAGCTTACTAGAACGACCGCGGAAAAACCGTTTGAACTTAGCGATTACACATGGGATGCAACAAGCGAATCGTACGCGATAATCGATAGCATCATTCATAACGAATCCGTTTCAGGAATTATCCAAAAACCAGTGCTAACAAGCGCATACTGCCATAGACACGATGACCAATTACTTCGTCGTGACGACTCTTCACGAGACTATGCACGATATTTCTATCAAGAATTTTACTATAAACAAGTAACTGGACGCCACGAGGAAAAGGGTACTAGAGAATACCGAAAATGGAATGCGTGGAAATCATGGAATCTTATGCGCGCAACCGTGCCTCGTTTCACAATCCCGTTTGAATCTAATAAGCCACTACCGGAGACATTCAGCGACGAAATACTCCAAGAGTATTGTACTAGTATCGGGATAGAAGACGCGCAATTCTAGTTTTCCCCACCCCACCGTTGACGACGACGCCCTCCCCTGCTTCAATGGAAGTACAAACATTCTCCCCATTAAGAAACGATTCCTAGGATCGTCTTAGTGGGGAGTTTTGTTTGTCAGCGCGCTGAACCTTAACAACTCAATTATGAAAAAATGGTATGCAAAGTTCCTTTGCCTCACCCTCTTCTTCCCCGCCCTCGCATCGGCCTCCGCTTTGCCGAATGTGTTTGTTGACGAAGTCGACAACGACGATCCGCGTTACGAAGAAGGGGTACAGTGGATCGAAATCACCAACCGAACTCGCGAGGAAATGGATACTCGCGGGTGGATTCTCCCCGGTCTCACTTCGGGAGGAGAGTCGGTCAAGCTAACAACGAAGCTTAAGCCGAATGCAACGATCGTGATCGCGGTCGATGCCGTCGAGGTGGAGGAAGAGGAGGAGCCTGTGACCCCTTCCCTTCCTCCCGATCTTTCGGAATTCGTAAGTGATCCGGAAGACGGTGGTGAATGGGTTGAGCTCTACAACCCGCATGATACGAATGTTGACCTTTCATCCTTCAAGCTTTCCGATGCGAGTAACAAAAAAATTGCCCTCGTTGGAACGATTGAGCCGAGCGAGTACTTCGTCGTTAATCTCTCAAGTAGTCTCTTAAATAATTCAGGGGACACACTCAACTTAATCGATATGGATGGCACCATTCTCGACTCCGTGAATTACGGGGGCGAGAGTATCCCGAAGAAGGGAGAAAGTTTTGCGAAGGACTCGAAGGATAGTTGGAGCATCGCAATTCCGACAAAGGGATTACCAAATCTCTTCCCTGAACTCGAAGAAGAAGTCATCGCCGAAGAAGCGAACGAGGAGAAGGAAGAGGTGGTCGTCGTCGAGGAACGTAAACCGGAGCCAAAGCCTGAGCCGGTTGCCGAAACCGTGCCGACATATAGCGGAACAATCACCGCGCCTCCTGGGCTATTTGGAAGCCAGATCGCTTATCTCAACGGGTACCAGCTCTATCTCTACAAGGCGGACTGGCCGGAGCTCACGGTTGGCGACACGGTGCGCATTAAGGGCGAGCTCGGGGAGTCGCGGAGCGAGAAGCGAATCAAGCTTAGTTCAGGGGGAGACCTCGCCGTTACCGGCTCAACGGCGCCGAGCGCGAGGCCCGTCACAACACAAGAATTCAAAACCCTTGAGACCGGTACCCTCGTAACGGTCGCCGGAAAGGTTACCGCAAGAGCCGACCGAACGCTCACAATCGAGGACAGTGAGGGAACCGTCGACAGCGTATTCATCGACGCAATCGATTTCGATCTTAAAACTCTTGTCGGCACTACCGTGGAAATCACCGGGATTGTTCGTACCTTAAACGCGAATCCACGTCTCTATCCGCGCACCGCGGACGACCTTAAACCAGTCGTCGAGGAAGTTACGCTCGAAGAACCCGTCTCAAACGACGAAACAATCTACTCGACGACCGACCACAGTCTTCCGACGCCACTTATTGGCGGAGGACTCGTGGCTGTTTCCGCAGGATCCGGCGCCCTCTTCTATCTCAAACATAAATTCAAACTCTTAACGTAACTCTATGGATCAACTTATCAAAAACCCACAAGCAAAATGGTACCTTGACCTCTCTTCTCGCTTCGAAGAACTCGTTGGAAATCTCGAAATCGACGAGGACCAAGCGAGCGAACTCAAGATCTTCGTTCTCCAAGTCGCAAAGGACCAGTACATGGCGGGAAACCGCTCGGGCATTAAGTGGGCGAGACAGCAGTCTTCAAGCACTCCGATGAACCTCATGACGATCGCCTAACGAAAAGCCCCCGAAAGGGGGTTTTTTCTTGACCCGCGCGTGGCCAAATGCTATATTGCCTGCACTGCGGTAGTAGTTCAGTGGTAGAACGCTTCCTTGCCAAGGAAGAGGTCGCCGGTTCGAACCCGGTCTACCGCTCCAAAAAGCCACCTCTTACGAGGCGGTTTTTTGTTTTTTCTTTGGTTTTGCTTTTGGCTTGTGACCGTTCAAGAGATTGAACCCGCGAAGTGCTGCCTCGATTCCCGGCTTTTTTCCAACCCAGGAAAGTGCGAGAAGGCGACTTGGAGACCCCCACCAAACACGCTTAAATTCGCGATGATGATAATTTAAATCAAATCGTACTGTCGACGAAACTTCCGCAAGGAAAAAGTATTGTTCCTGCCCGATAAAGCCCGTATTTTTTAAACGCTCTTTCATGTCGACCGTCCAGTCGTAGCGCCTCGATCCGATAAGCGACGCTACGAGCGTATATTGATCCGGCCAAATTCCAAGCTCCTCCTTTAGCTCTCGGCGGATCGCCATCTCCGGCGTCTCCCCCGGATCAATCCCACCCTGCACCGTTTGAATCACTCCTTCCCTATCCGCACGCTCACAAAGGAGAACCTCGCCGTGCTCGTTCACAATAATCGCAGCGACGTTCGGGCGATACCCCTTCTTTGCATAGTTCGTCCACCCACTTCGAAACGCCCGAGACAAGAAAATCAGCGCGAACGCGAGCCCCCAAATTTCGATGGCGATCAGTTCCGGAAATGAACCCCCAAGCCAAATTTCAAGCGATGCCATCCCGACCGTCGTAAGCGATACTGTCCCAAGGAAAGTGAAAATAAAGGCAACCGCCGGATGGAGGACGTTTACACGAGACTCCTTAAGTGGACCAAGGATGATCGCAAGAACAATCGAGAGATAGACCTGCGTTCCAAAGACCATGGCCCAAAGCCATGGATCATTGAATGAAAGGAAGTAGAGCATCGCTCCACCGGCGCCAAAAAGCGCAAGATTTCGGAGCGCCTTAGACGCAACGCGCGGGAATGTCCGGAGGTTGATAAGAACTACCGAGTAGAGATAGACCGGGAGAATAAGTACCGTTGAGACGGCGAGCATTGCGGAAAACGGGGTCCAAATAATCCCCTCTCCGAACCCAAGTACCGGCGACAATTCGACCAGCGCAAAAAGTCCGAGAAGGGTCATACCGATCTCAAGAGCCGTATTGAGAACAAGAAGAAGACGCGGGATAGGGCGCATAACGGGTAGTATACTCCGAAAATTCGTACCACTCAAAAGTGGACAGAAATCTTCGTTTATCGCCTCGCCCGACCGCCCTCCGACCTTCGTCGCTCGGATGACGCTTCGGCTTCCGCCTCCCGCCATTCTCGTTCGTAAATGATTTGTTGCGATTTTAAATACTCAACCATTTCAGGATTAGAATACACTTCGTACAATTCTTCGTACGTTACTCCAAACGGCTCAAAGCGCTGTGCCATTTCAGATGTTTCTGGGCCATCCCCGAGGATAGCGTGCGCGTATTCATCTGGCGTTTTCCGCAACCACCAATCAAGCCTCGCTTCCCCATCCACATCCACTAAAAGAACAGATCCAAACAAAGGTGATTCCGCTTCCCAGTGAAACGCGAGGCAAAAGTCACCAACAACCGTTGCACTGTCCCGTTCCTGCATCCCGGTACGAGCAATACTATCTGCAGTCGATCCTTCAACCACGAGATTCTCAGAATGAGCGGAGGAGTCGTCAGCAAAACTATGTATCGCTTCATGTAAAAATGTAGAATACTTCCACGATCCCATTGAAGATCGATCAAGAACAATGTAATCCTTATTGTCGCTTTTATTGCGCCCACGCATCTTAGCGAGCGTCTCTACCCCACCAATACTATCTTGAGCCATAACACGACCATCATCAAGAATCCAACGAAAGTGAGTCGCCGCAATCGATAACGACTCAATCGACTCGGCCGGTGTCACCGTTTCGCGCTCCAGGTTAAAATCAATAGACGATCGCCCCCAAACTGCTTCAAGAACCGGCTCAACTCGATCGTACTTTATCATTTCTGCTTCGATAATCGCTCGCTCCTCTTCCGTGAGCGGCGAAGCGTCCTTTGGAAAAGTCGAACATGCCATCGAAAGAATCGCAAGCGACCCCGCCTTCCCCGCATTTTTGATAATGGACATATCTGCTATTCTAACAAAAATCCTCCGCCTAAGCGAAGGTCTTTTGGTGGGCCGGGCGGGACTCGAACCCGCACGAGGTTTCCCTCAGGGGCTTTTAAGACCCCAATGTCTACCATTTCATCACCAGCCCATGGAGCGGATTATAGTCGATTTTGCGATGAAAGTCAATGCAAAAATCCTCCGTTTCTTGTATACTTGAGGGGATATGATTGAATCCAGCATGGAAGCCTCGGGGGAGGACGAGCGCCTTATTTCGAAGTCCGCGAAAGAAGAGGAGCAAACCCTTGAGATGACCCTGCGCCCGCAAACGCTTAGCGATTTTGTGGGACAAGAGGATTTAAAGAAGGGTCTACGGATTTTTATTGAGGCGGCGAAAAAGCGAGGAGAGCCACTCGAGCATCTTCTCTTTTACGGTAACCCAGGACTCGGAAAAACGACGCTCGCGCACATTATCGGGAACGAAATGGGGGCAAAGGTACGGATTACGAGTGGGCCGGCGCTTGAGCGCGTTGGCGATCTCGCGGCGATTATTTCGAACCTCGAGCGTGGGGACATCTTGTTTATCGACGAGATCCACCGCCTTAACCGATCGATCGAAGAGGTCCTCTACCCTGCGATGGAGGACTATGCGCTCGATCTCGTTGTCGGAAAAGGCCCTTCGGCGCGAACCCTTCGTCTCGAACTCCAAAAATTTACGGTGATTGGCGCGACGACACGACTCTCTCTTTTATCATCGCCACTGCGCGATCGTTTCGGCATGATCCACCGCCTCGACTTTTATACCGAATCGGAAATGGCTCAAATTATCGCGCGAAGCGCGGGCCTTCTTCAAATTCCAATCGATCAAATGACGGCAATGGTCATCGCTAAGCGAGCCCGTCGGACCCCACGTATCGCAAACCGTCTCCTTAAGCGCGTCCGCGATTTTTCCGAAGTTGAGCATGAAGGCGCGCTCACCCCCGACATCGCAAACCGCGCGCTCGACATGCTTGCGATCGACCCCCTCGGCCTTGATAACGCCGACCGAAAGATTCTCGAGGCGATCCACGAGCTCTTCTCGGGCGGCCCCGTTGGCCTTACGACGCTCGCCGCCGCAACGCAAGAAGAGGCCTCAACGATCGAAGAGGTGTACGAACCCTACCTGCTCCAAATCGGTTTCCTCGAGCGCACTCCACGCGGACGCCAAATCACAAAAAAGGGGCGTGAGCACATCCGTCCCAAGCCGTGATATACTTCCCCTATGTCAGTCTCTGTTTTTCTTCTTCTCTACGCCCTAATCTCGCTTATTGCGGGACTGTTCTTCTTTTTTAATATCTTTCACATTGCCCGATTTGGATTAAACTGCACACAAACAAACGTCGTACTTGTCGCCTACACCATTTTCTATCTCGCGGTACAGTTTGGAACACTTGCGCTCCTTTCCCCCGTCGACTGGACAGTCCCTCTCGAAATTCGCCTTGGCATGTTCTAATATGCTCGACTTAAACCGCCTTCCAAATCAAGATCATGACGAAAAAACAGTGCTGTTTTTGCGTCGACACTGGATTCAACTTCTAAGTCTCGCCGGATACGGGATCAGCCTCTTCGCCCTCCCGGTGTTTGGCGCCATCATTCTTCCGATTGTCGGATTTGATTTTGAGCATCCGATTATTAAACCAATCATGCTCGTCCTTCTTTCCTGCTATCTTCTCTTTGTCTTGGTTATTTTACTTACGCAATTTACCGACTATTACCTCGATACCTGGATCGTAACGAGTGAGCGCATTATCAGCATCGAACAAAAGGGTCTTTTCGTTCGCACAATCGCAACCCTCCACCTCAATCAAATCCAAGACGTAACAGCAGAAACCGAGGGGTTTTTAGGGACATTTTTAACGTACGGAAACGTTTATATCCAAACGGCAGGTACCCGAGAGCGCTTCAATTTTAAAACAATCGACAACCCGGAGACAGTGAAAAACACGATTATGCATCTCGTCGAATCCGACAAAAACCGCCACGGCGACGCTTCAAGGATGTAATGGCTTACGAATCACAACGGTCATGTGAATGGACCGTTCTTTGAATACTCGAAGAATATACCAAGCGTACAGTGCAAGAAGCGCCGTTACTTTTGTAAACCGGAAGTAATCAAAGCACGCGACGTAATGAATCTTCTCAAGTTTTAACCCATGCGTTTGCGAACATACTTCGATCGCCTTCTTCGAATTTAATCGATATTCCGTTTTAAATGTTTCATCAACACGGTACCCAAGCAATCTCCACCGTAAAAATGCCTTTAGCCAAGTTGGAAACAAACGCGTAAGTATCACAAAAAGAGACCCGGCATTCGTTGTCATCCCAATAAACACCCCGCCCGGTTTCAACACACGCGAAACTTCGCTCATAAAATGATCCGGGTTTGCGACATGCTCCATCACCCACTGCGCAGTCACAATATCAACCGTCGCCATTTCAATCGGCCAAGGTTCGTCGACGCCGAGAATGTGCACAAAGTCCATCGTCGTATTTTCCCTTGCGTACGGATCAACGTCGATCCCAACACAAGCGCTTGCGCGTTCATACACTGCCTCGCCAAAGGTCCTTCGCCCGCACCCCACATCAAGAATCACCTTCTCATTGGATACCTCGAGACCCAATCCCTCTAAAAAGACCGTCCCAACACTTTTATAGGCAGGTAGTTTCTTCGTGAGGATCTCGTCGAGCTGTTCCTGGGTCATATCCACGACAGTACCATAAACGGCATAAAGAAAAACACCACCGATCTGGTGGTGTTTCTTTTTAGCGATATGTTCCGTAAGCAGCGATCGGGAAGAGTTCTTCGCAACGCTCCACCTCCCCGAGGTCTTCCATCGCATCGCAATAGAGGTGCGCTCCTGGGGTAAGCGTGCAATCAAGGTTATCAAATCGTCCTTCACGACACCCGTCCGCACCCTCTACGCAATATCCCTGAACATCCTCGTCAAGCGTCGCGCAGACATCGGCATTTTTTGAAATCATTGCGTAATTTGAAATGCAGTCATTACGTTCGGAGTGGTTTGCCTTATCAAAATAGGTGTCGCAAATCTCTGGCTGCCCAAGCTTTCCCGCGAGGTACGAAAGGCAATCGCCCTGTTCAAACCCCTGCATCGAGAAGCAATAATCCGGATTTCCCGTCTCGTCAGCCTTCGTCATATAACAAAGATTGCGGAACAACTCCCTGTCTCCCTCTTTTTTGAGAAGCGAATCCGAAAGATACGCTTCACACGACGGCTCAACAATCCCCTCGGCAACCGGCGTCTTCGCGCACCCCGCCCCGATGAGAACAAGAGCCACGAGCCCAACGAATAATTTTTTCATATTATTTCCATTTTTTTGTAAGCTCGATCCCGTTGAAGAAGTATTTAAGGATTTGCTCGCCGGTCATTCCGTCATTTGCAAAGCAGATTGCGCCGGAGGCTGAGAGACCGACACCGTGTCCCCAAAGGGTCTTTCCCTTATCGCAAGGGACTTCGACAGACTTTGCCCAAGGAACCGATCCCGACCACACCTCGTTCCAGTCGCGCGTACGACCGTCGGAGCGCGAGAAGTACGGCGTAACAGCAAGATCCCCTTCGTAAGTAACAACAAGCCCGCGCGTTGCCTCTACGGCTTCGGTGATCTTCGGCGCCCGCTTTTCCTGTCCGTATCCGTTATAAACCTGGTCCCACGAGTACGAGGAAATATGGAAAAATTCTTTTTTATACTTCGTTGCGTGCGTGTAGTGGTAGTAGGCGTACGTTCGAGCGGAAGTAATAAGAGCTTTTTGATACTCGATCGGTGAAGCGTTACTTGTTTCGGCTAACCCTCGAAGGTACCACTCAAGCGGAAGCTCGTTAATAAGCCAAGTTCGGTCTTTATGGTCATTGTGCCGAAGCTCGAGGATATTTCGATACTCGTTATCCGCGAATTTTGCATTGCGCGTTAGACGGCGATCGAAGTTCTTTACGAGCATGACCGCATTTGGCACAGACGGAACAAATCGAATTCCACCCGCAACCGATTTCGTCTCTCCGTCCACTTCGTAATAATAGGTTCCATTTGTATACCAGGCTCTTACGGCCTGCCCTACCGCCCGCTCAGCAAGAACCGCTCCCGAAAGATCCGTAACCGTAAACGCACTTTCGTTTGACGTAATCACAACCTCATTATCTGTTTCCTCATCTACGATTAAGAAGGCGATGCGCATCACCGGCTCCTCGACATAACTTGCCGTATCGGACGCCTCAACGGTCGGATCAACAGGGGTATTTACAACCTCGCCCGCGCCACCCGTAACTTCGACTGGAATCTCAACAACCGTCCCTTCAACCTCCACCCCATCGACCTGAATCTTGTAGGCTACCTTGTGCGTTCCGTTCGTTTCAGGAGCCTTCAAGCGGAACGAGAGCGTCGCGGTCTCTCCAGGCTTCACGGGCGTCTCAACTTTGGCAACCGTCCCAAGACTTGTTGAGCCCCAGGTCGTCGTTCCCGTATTTTTCACCGCGACCGTAAAGAACACCGACTTCCCCGCCGTAAGCTTTACGCGGTCCGCCGTCATCGCCGTAATTTCCGCCCTTGGTTTTACAACCGCAACCGGAGCTGGCGTCGCCTCGGCCGTCTTCTCTTTTACCGTAATCGTATACTTAACCTCCCCCGTCTCAAACCAAGCTCGCGACTCGCTCGCAAGTTTAAATACTTCGGTATAGGTTCCTGGCGTCGTTGGCGCGCGGAGCTCAAAACTCATCGTTGCCTTCTCTCCTTTTTTTACGCTCGGCTCGCGAATTCGCTTTACTTGCGTCCCCGAAAGCCATGTCCCTGGATCAAACGCACTCTTTCGGTACTTCGGCCCGTGGGTATAAAGCGAAATATATCCGGGACCATCGTTTTTCCACGTAAAATCCGAGCGATTCAAAAACTCAACCTGTACCGTCTTTTTTTCGCCAGGCGCCATCGTTAATGATCCGCCTCCCGAGACGACAAGCGTCTCGTAGGTCGCTGCCCGAACCCCCTCGGTAGGCGCAAAAAAACCGGCAATTACCGCTAAAACGATAAAGCCGGTCGTAAATTTTCTTAAAAGTTGGCGTAATTTTTGTGTAAGCATGTCTTCCCCTCTTAGTCGCCCTAGTATACCATAATTTCATGTCTCTCGCAAAAAACGTTCTTGTCCATTTAACGGGCAAAATTCTCTCAACAATCCTCGCCGTCGTAACGATGGGCGTTCTTACGCGACTCCTCTCCCCGGCGGGCTTTGGCGACTTCACCCTCGTTCTTACGTTTATCTCGATTTTTGCCGTTCTCGTCGATTTTGGACTTACGCTTACCGCAACACAAATGATTTCGGCGCCGGGCGCGAACGAGGAAAAGATTCTCGCTAACCTTCTTACGCTACGGATCGTATCGGGAGCTCTCTTTCTCTCCCTCGCTCCACTCGTAGGCCTCCTCTTCCCCTATACATCCGCCGTCCAAATCGGAATCGGGATCGCCGCAATCTCCTTCCTTCTTAACACAACGTCGAACGTACTCGTCGGCACCTTCCAAAAACGCTTGATCATTTGGCAACCAACGCTCGCGGAGCTCGTGAACCGTCTCGCCGTGCTTGGACTCCTCTTTCTCCCCTTTGCGAGCCTCTCTCTTACCTCGGTCCTCTCGATTTTCGTTCTTGGAAACGTGGTACAACTTCTGATCACATTCCTTTTCGCCCGCAGATTCGTCCGCCTTCGCGCGGGCTACGACACGGCAATGATGAAGGAGATTATCGCGCAAAGTTGGCCGATCGGAATCTCGATTTTCTTTAATCTCCTCTATTTGCGAGGGGACGTTCTCTTTTTGTCATTTTACCGAGATAACGTAGAGATCGGTCTTTACGGCGCTGCCTACAAGGTCATCGACGTTGCGACCACGATCCCAGCAACGTTCATGGGGCTCGTCCTCCCCCTTCTCGTCGTCGCGTTTGCGACAAAGAACACCGATTCATTTAAGGAAAAGATGGACCAGAGTTTCCGCTTCTTTACGATTCTTGCGATTGGAATTGCCTTTGGCTCGATCGCAATCGGCGTCCCCCTCCTTGAGTTCATTGCAGGAAAGGCCTTTACGGAATCTGGCGCTATCCTCGCGATCCTTGGACCTGTCGCCGGCCTTATTTTCTACGGAAACCTCTTCGGTCACGCAATCGTCGCGATCAACAAGCAAAAGATCATGGTCCTTGGCTACGCGTTTACCGCGCTCGTAACCGTTATCGGCTATTTCCTTGTTATCCCAACGCATGGAATGTGGGGGGCCGCCTGGATGACGCTCATCTCCGAGCTCCTGATTACGGCGATTACGTTTACGGTCGTCTACAAAGAAACGGGCTACCTTCCAAGGCCCTGGATCGTTGTCCAATCAACCCTTGCGGGCCTAGTCATGGTCATCGTTCTTCTGCGTCTTGAGGGCCATGTCCTCATTCTTTTCGCGGTAGGGAGTCTCGTCTATCTTGCCTCCCTCGTCCTTCTTGGCGCAATCCGAAAAAGCGATCTTCGTTTCCTATGATCTACCCAATCCTTCTCGGGGTATCTGCTCTCCTTTTTACGCTCCTCGCCGTTAAACGTTTTCCGCTCGCCGTTCATCTCTTCCTCGCCCTTCTCCCAACCTACTTATTGCGATTTTCGATTGGACCTCTTCCAACAAACCTTCTTGAAGTCTTCTTTGTTATTTTGCTCGGAGCCTTCGCCTACCACCACTCCCTTCCAAGTCTTAAGCCTTTGAAACCTTGGATGCTCCCCGTCGCGCTCCTTGGTATCGCCCTCACCGTCTCCGTCGCCGTAGCCCCTTCAACTCTCGAGGCACTCAACATTGCGAAGTCCTATTTTATTGAACCCGCCCTCTTTGGACTCATTCTTTTTTCGACGGTGAAGACCCGCGCCGAGTGGCGAAGCCTAATCCGCACCCTCCTTCTTGTCGCGTCCTTCCTTGGAGGTATCGCCCTCTTCCAGGCGCTTTTTCGAATCGGAATTCCAGCGCCCTGGGATATCGAGGGTCGCGCGGTAAGCCTCTTCCCCTACCCGAACGCCTACGGGCTTTTTGTTGTCCCGATTATCGCCTCGGGTCTCGCCTTGTTCTTCACGCGCCGTGAATGGTCGTGGCTCACCCTCTCTCTCCTTCCGACCCTTGGGCTTTTCGCGACAAAAACAGAGGCCGGGATCCTCGCCCTCGCCCTTCTTGTTCTCATTTTTATCGTCATGACCTTTCCAAAAACCTTGAGGTCACAAATTGTGACCTCAAGCATTTTGACACTCGCCCTCCTCTCAACCCTCGCCCTCCCTTCGATCCGTGAAAAAGTCCTCCTCCTCGACTCCTCGGGCCTCGTCCGACGCTCGCAGTGGTCGGAAACGATAGAACTCCTTAGAGACACCCCGCTGTTTGGCGCAGGCCTAAACGGCTACCCAACCGCCCTAGCCCCCTACCACGACCCACGCCTCTACGAAATCTTCCAATACCCGCACAACTTAATCCTTAATGTTTGGGTTGAACTTGGACTTCTCGGACTTCTCGCCACTATCGCTTTTTTCAGCGTTGCACTTCGTCCAATGCAAAAAGAAAACGACCCGCTACGAGCGGTCGTCCTCTCCGTCTTTTTCGTTACCGCTGTCCACGGGCTCGTCGACGTCCCCTTTTTTAAAAATGATCTTGCCTTCCTCACCACCTTCTTTCTCGCCCTTACAGGATATTTAACCGCAAGATCTCAAACGTCAAAAACGTTGCGAAGAGAACCCAACCGAGATACGGCATAAGAAGGTACGCCGAGAAACGCGCACGATGCCAAAGAAGCACTTGGAGATAGATAATCGATAGGGCAAGCGTCAGCATCTCGACAAAAGCGAGCGGAATCGAGTGGAGGGTGAAGAACAAAAATGACCAAAGAATGTTCAGCACTCCGTTCACCGCATAAGCAAGCATAACGCGGTGGAGTTTCGAGGCCTCGACGTGACGATACGCGTAAATCGCCGACCACGCGGTCAGAAGAAAAATAATGGTCCACGCGAGCCCGATAACCGAACCCGGGGGCGTAAAACTTGGAAGCGTAAGGCTGTCGTACCAATCGCTTAACGCAGGCATCGTAAGTCGGCTTCCAAAAACGGAAACGAAGGCCGTCGCGATAATAATGCAAAACGTTGCGAAAAATGAATTCCTCCTAATCATATCCATGAGTATACCAAACTCAGAGGATTCCGACGTGGCGAAGAAGCGCCTCGGTCGGAGGTGACACCTTTACAGATCGAAGCTCGTCTTTTGAAAACCATGTTAAGTCGCGCAAATCGTCCGTTGCATTAATCACAACCTCGTCCGCGTTTTGAGGAAGATGAATATGAAAGTCATAAAACTTCATCTTCGCAAGAACACGCTCCCCCGTATCCCGAAGAACTTTTTCACTCTCTCCGGTCTTTGTATCGTCAACCATTTCTACCCGAGCCGCGCTAATATCGATTCCCGTCTCTTCGAGAACCTCGCGTAAAATTGCCGCTTCTTTCGTCTCCCCCTCATCTATTCCTCCCCCAGGAATTAAAAAGCATCCCTCGTAAACCCCACCCTTTCCAAGAAGGATCTTTCCGTCCTTTGATTCAATAAGCCCTCCGACAATCTCTCGTTGAATTTCACGCATAACCTCGACAAAAGTGATTATTTCCACTAGGATACGCCCGTCCTTAGGAGGTGTCCATGACCACGTTCCGTCCGAGCTACCCAATCATCCCTCCGCTTGTTCCGATGATCGCCGTCCCAGGAGGGCCATTGTCCGGGGCGAGTCAGGTTTTGCGAGAGGTCGGGAAGATCCTTCAGGGGAAGGTCCTCGTCGTTCCCGAATCCGCAACGCAGTGCCTCACCGCAGGACTCCATCCGGACCGCGACGGCCTCGACGCGTTTCAAGCCGAAGTCTTTTGGAACCAGGTACGCAACGAAAACCACTGGAATAGCGTTGCACGTCGACTCGGTTACGAGGCCCTGATTCTCGATCGAACCCCTCTTGACGGAGGGGCGGACATCGAGGGCGGGATCGAGCGCCACTGCGCAACCTACGGGGTTACGTACGAAGGCCTTCTCGCCCGCTACACCGACGTCGTGTACCTCGAGTCGATCGCGACCCGGTTCCCTGAGCTCTACGTGCGAGAGCAAGGAAACAAGGTGCGCCTCGAAAGCGACCCGAGGCTTGTCGCAGATCTCGACCGCAAGACGCTCGCGATCTACGAAAAGCACCCTTCCCTCACGGTCATCGAATCGACGATCGACTTCGCTGAGAAATGCGAATGTGCCGTCAACACGATCCTCCGCCTGACTCTCAACTACTTCTAGCCAGAGAGTCCGTTACGCCACCCTCCCCGGGGTGGCTTTCCTTTACAGAAACAGAATTTCATGGTACATTTTCGTGTTGCCAAGGAGGATTCATGATCGACGATGACGACGATCCTCCGACGGTAAACTCGAGGATCTTGCGTGTAACGCTTACCCCTGCCCTGGAGCGACAAGTCGCCCCAAAAGAGGAGACGTGCGAACCCCTGATTTTCGAGCCAAGCATGATCGGCACCCCCACCGGCAACCGCCTCGCAAGGCGACTCGCCAGGGGGCGGAACGATATCTCGTACCCACCTTCCGGAACCTTGTTCGCTATCACTCTCGCGAACTTCCGGAATCGTTAACGCCGACGGCTTACCCGCCGGCGTTTTCCTATCCCCCATCTTGCCAAACAGGCCCTCGCATGCTATTTTGCCCCGCGTGGAGAGGTGCCAGAGTGGTCGAATGGACCGGTTTCGAAAACCGGCGTACCTTTACCGGTACCGCGAGTTCGAATCTCGCCCTCTCCGCCAATTTTCACTTTTTGTGAAATCGTAAGAAACAGCCTCGGCGCAAAGCGCCTCGGCATGGTATTTTTCCGCAATTTTGAAGGCATTTTTGAAATCCAAAACCAAAGTGCGGTCGGCAATGCGGAAGTTCGAACCAATCTTTTTGAGAAAATCCCGAATCCTTTCGGGATTTTCTTGTTGAGCGTATTTTTCGGCTTGGTTGGCGTCTTTTAGAAAGGCAATGGCAAGTTCGAACCGATTATTGCTCTTTCGCCCAAAAGCGGTGATTTTTTCTTCCAAATCTTTTTTAGCGAGAATGAGCTTGTGTTTTTTAGCGGTATATTCCGCTTGCGACAAATTGCCGTCCAGTTGTAAATCAAGCAAGCGATCAAGTTTTGTTTCTATCTCTACAAGCTCATTTCTCGCTTTTTGGGCGAAAGAGCTTTCCGCTTGGGCAATTTTAATTTTTTCGTTTTCGAAAAAATTGATTGAAGCGTTTGCCCAAGCGGAAGACAAAGAAACTTTTTTGATTTCTTCTTTTATTTGAGAAGTGATGGCGTCCTCTCTGGCATATCTCTGCGAACAAGGATTTTTCCGTTTGGTACATCGCAAATAGTTATGTCCCTTTTGTGTTTCGGTGGTGATAAAACAACCACATTCTCCGCAACGGAAAAATCCTCTGTACAAAAATGGTTTCAATCCTCGCGACTTCGGTTTAGATTTTCTCATCATCACTTCTTGAACGGAATCAAAAAGTTTCTTTGTGATAATCGGTTCATGCTTTCCGTCATACAATTCGCCGTTATACTCAATCATTCCATAATAGATTTTATTTTTGAGCATATACTGATAATTTGAGACGGAAAGCATTTTGCCTTTCTTGCCAACCAAGCCCAAGGAATTGATAATCTTTCGGATTTGAGCGAGGGGGTATTCGCCAGTTGCGTACATTTCAAAAGCCCGCTTGATATACTTTGCCTTTTCTTTGTCCACGGCGATACAGCGGGCGTTTTTGTCGTTCACATAGCCAAGTGGCGCCCAAGCGGGCCATATTCCATTTCGCAATTTCTGGCGAATACCCCTCTTTATGTTTTCCGAAAGATTATCCACATAATATTTTGATTGCCCAAAAGCTATGGACAACATAAATTTTCCCTGCGGTGTCGGATCAAACCAAAAAGTGGGAAATTTTAGCGTGGTTATTTTTCCAGTATCTACCAAGTAGATTATTCTTCCGCCATCTATACTATTTCGAGCAAGTCGGTCAGGGTGCCACGCTAAAATTCCCTCGGCTTCATTTTTCTCTATGCTCGCGATCATATCGTTAAAAATCTCTCTGCCCGGCTCTTTGGCGGTTTTGCTTTCCACAAATTCACGGACGATATTTAGACCTTCCTTTTTAGCAATCTCTCGCAATTCAAACATTTGCGCCTCAATGGAAAGCACTTGTCGCTCTGGCTCGTCCGTGGATTTACGAGCATAGAGAAAAATCTTTTTGGTTTGTAAATTTATGTTGTCCATATTGTTTTGAAATTAGTTTTTGGGCAATCAAAGAAAAATACGCTCAACCTTTCGCTGAAAGCGAAAGAAAAAAGATTGGTTTGCAAAATTTCATTTTGCCAGAGCTTCGCTCTGCGAACTTCCGCATTGCCGACCGCACTTTGGTTTTGGATTTCAAAAATGCCTTCAAAATTGCGGAAAAATACCATGCCGAGGCGCTTTGCGCCGAGGCTGTTTCTTACGATTTCACAAAAAGTGAAAATTGGCGGTGTTTTTTGATTGATGTTCGAACTTTTTTTGAGCAAAATCTTGAAAACT
>CAYNYL010000014.1:17783-21153 GCA_964401485.1 uncultured Gammaproteobacteria bacterium | reverse complement strand
CCGGGCGGTTGGCGGCGTAGTACTGGCGGGCGTCGTCGTACACTCGGCGGTAAGGGGAGTTGCTGCGCAGCATGGATGTAGCCACAAGGTACAAGGTCGTCTTCAGCCTGCTGTTGTAGTGCAGCTTCTCCCCCTTCACGGGCCGCTCCCGCTGGCCGTCGATCACCGCATAGCCGGCGTAGCGCCAGAGTGCCGACACGCTGTCAGCACGGGCGATGTCAATCATGGCGACGACTTTGGCGGCCAGCAGGTAGCCGACGCCACGAACGGCAACCATGTGGTCAATGATCTCGTACTGCTTGGCAAGGACGGTGATGTCCCGGTCGATCTCACGCTCAAGCTCGTCAAATCGCTCCGTGTACTTGGCCATGATGGCCAGACTTTCGGGGTCCGGGCTGTCGGCGCCGCGTTCGATGGCGCTGACCCGGTTCGAGAAAGCGATGCGGGACTTCTGGAGGGTGCGGTCTCGCAGGTCAATGAGA
Organism: uncultured Gammaproteobacteria bacterium; assembly: GCA_964401485.1. GTDB lineage: Bacteria > Patescibacteriota > Patescibacteriia > UBA9934 > UBA9934 > CAYFMS01. Next base: position 20,671 of record CAYNYL010000014.1, on the reverse strand, counting down.
ACTCGCAATTCGGTGTCGGTGGTCATGGGTGGGGCTCCTGTGGGGTGGGGTGACGGAGTGGGTCAGGCGGCGGGGTCGGTGATGATGAGGTTGAGGCAGCCGGTGATGTTGCCGTCGGCATCTCTGGCCAGCGTGCCCGGGCTGAGCAAGTCGGTACGCTTGGGCATGGCAGTGCGCACCATGCTGCTGACAATCAGCCAGACGTTGGGCTGCGGCGCCGGCAGGCCGGTCACGTTGCTGTATTGGCGGGTGATGATGGGCACACCTTCGACATTGCCGGCAAGCATGTCGCGTTCTGTGCATCGTGCGACTTCGCCGGAGGGAGGAAGTGACAGGCCGTTAGGGAGGTGGATGGTGTGGGGGCAGAGGTTGATAAACATGCGGAGCTCCTTGTGAGTGACTAGGCGGCGCGGCGGCGGAGGTCCTGACCGGACATGACGATGACACGGTTGCCGGACTCAAGCAGCCTGGATTCCAGGTAGCCGGGCGTCTCGGCAATGATGCCCTCGGTCATGGCGGGTTTGACCGTGCGGTTGGTGGCGAAGATAGTCAGGCCGGCGGCACGGTTGTACCTTTCGTTGATGAACTGGAACAGCTTCTGCTCGGCCCATTCGGTGCTCTTGAATCGGTCAAGCTCGTCGATGGCCAGCACGTCGCATTCGATGAGCGTCTGCCAGAACTGATCTATGACCTGCTCCATGCCCGGTTGGTAGGCACGACGCAGGTGGTCGAGCAGATCGGCCAGTTGGACGTACACGGCAGTGAGCATGTGCTCGTTAATGCTGTGCTGGACGGCGGCGCACAGCAGGGTGGTCTTGCCGGTGCCGTAGGGACCCCAGACTGTGGCGAACCGTTGCACCTGGGTGCAGCCGGCAATGTCGGAGATGAGGTCCGGGCGGTCCAGGGCGGCGCCGACGTACCGCTGCGGAATGCGACATAGGGATTGCAAATAACGCTGGCGCCGCTGGCGCATATCGGCGTTGCGGCAGACGCACGGCTGTGCTTTGCCGAACTTGGGGTGCTGCACAGGTACGTCCAGCACTACCCATCCGAGGTCGTTGCAGATGATGCACGAGTAGGTGGTCATAGCGTGTAGCTCGTGACGGTTACGCCGTCGGCGTTGGGGTCGTTCTGGGCGATGGGCGAACGGCCGTCTTTGGGTTTGGACTGGCCGTTTCCGTTCCCGTTGCGCCGACCTTCGCGCTGCCAGTTGTCGAGGATGCCCTGCACGTACACCCAACGGGGATTTCGCTTTTCGGCAGCAGCTTCAATCGCTTCACAAATGGTGTGCGCCCCGTGCACCTTCAGGGCCTTATTCATTGAGTCCGACAGTAGCGGCGTAACCAACTGGCCCATGCGTTGCTCCCAGGTCGCTTTGAGCAACGAGAGCGAATCCACCGACCGACCGACACCGCGTGTCGTGTCTGTCTCTGTCTCTGTTTCCGTGTCTGTCTCTGTCTCTGTGTCTGTATCTGTAGGGATCGGTATCGATAGGGTATCGATAGGGTATCTGGCGGCGTACATACGGTATACGTGATTGCTCACGGGTATGGATGCGATATCCGCCCTGATACGCTCCTGCACCTTTGGGCTTTGGTTTGCCTGGTGCTCTCGCATCTTGACCACCCACACCACCCCGTCCGAAAAGTGCGCCTTGTTGGCAAGGCCGAAAATGTGCAGAAGCTCCGACACCCGTTGAAGTGATAGGCCGGTCTCGTTGGCCATCGTGCGCAGGCTCAGGCGGTAGATGCCGGCGACACTGGCGCTTGGGTTGCTGAACAGGTACACCCAAAGCAGTTTGCCGTCTGTCGGCAAGTCGAGGAACCAATCATCCTCGCGCCACATGCTGCATTTGATCGTGCGAAACTCTGCCATGTTGACCTCAGTACGGCATGTGGTCGATCACGTCATCCATGCTGGCGGCTTCGATTTGGCCCTGGGTCAGGCGCCGCAGCTCCGACGCCGTGATGCGGTGGCGGTTGTTGGGCAGCTCGATCAAGTTCAGCTTTCCCGACTCGGCCCATCTCCTCAGCGTTTGCGGATGCACCGCCAGCAGTTTGGCCGCTTCCCGTATCGTGTAAACCTGTTCTGTTTTCATGTGCTGATTATACCGTATATATTACGCTTGTCAAGTATTGCAATCACTGGTGTTATAGCCGTCACGGCCACATCAGCCAGGCGGCAATGATGATGACGGCGTAGATCGCCATGCCCAGCACGGCGACGGCGCAGGTCATGGCTCCGGTGTAAGGGTCGTCGTGGTCAGTGTCGCATCCATCGTCTGCTGGTTGATTGACAACCGGGTCACTGTCACTGAGGTCTGCGCCAGTTGCACCAGGTAGCGGAGACTGGGCAGGTCTTCCGGGTCCAGGGGGCGGGGTCTGCCGGGCCAGTCGGGGTGTGTTATGTAGGCGAGTAGCTCGGCCTGTGCGGGTGTCATCCATTGCGGCTCCAGGGTGAGTGGGGCGACCGACTGCACGCGGCCGCCCCACGTGTTGATGACTGTAATCTGCTCCAATGCCTGGAAGCGGTCTGCGGCAGTAACCTGTTGCGATCTGGGGACCCGCAGACCATGTGATGAGTGTGGAGGCGCTTTGGCGTGTCAGGCTCTGCGCTGTTCCCGCTGCGTTTTTTTGGCAGCGGACCCGGTGACTTGACGGTGTGCTCCTGTGAGCATGGCGGGTTATCGGGGCTCAAGCCCGGACGGGATTAGAGGGCCGTCTGCGGGTTGTGAGTTGCTGGTGGCGGCCTCGGCGATGGCGATCAGGGTGTAGGCGATGGCCTCCTGCGTCCACTGCTGGCGCAGATCGGGGTTAGGCCGGTCACGGTCGTGGTCGTATTCGACCTTCTCCATGTTTTGGATGGCGGCTACGATGAAGCGGTTCATG
>CAYNYL010000014.1:0-17683 GCA_964401485.1 uncultured Gammaproteobacteria bacterium | reverse complement strand
CCCCGGACGATCTTGGCGGCTTCCTGCTCGGTGATTTCCCTGCTGGTCTTGGTACGGCCATTGCTGGCCCACCCGCAGAGGTCGTGACGCATCGTGTCCCATTCGGCGCCGTAGAACTGGCTGCCGAGTTGGTTCATGCGGCGGAGCGTGCCGTCCGTGGCATGGGTGTCCTGGGTGGGCGCCGGCGGGGTGGGCGTGTTGCCGTTGGGCTTGGCAGTGGCCGGGGCGGGTTGGGCAGCGGGCATAGCCGGGGCGGGTTGGCCGTGCAGCCAGGCGGCGAGAATGCCGGCGATGTCGGCGCCAGGCTTGGGAAAGATACGGTTGGTCAGGTCGGGGCAGCGGGTTTTGCTGACGATGGCGTTGTTGTCGATGTCCATGTCGAGGAAGACATCGAACTCGTATTCCATGCCATCCCGCTGGATCGGGGCCATGCCAACCTTTTTGATGACCGTCTTGTTGCCCTCTTTCTCCTGGGAGTATTCCTGCTTGCTGCGCATCGTAGCAATGATGTGGATATCGGACCCTACGATGGTTTCGATCAGGTGGTTGTGGATGGGTGTGGCATCCTTCCATGCCGCATAGGTGTTGCTCGTCTTCATGCGGGCAGCCGCCTGGTCCACAATCTCCAACAGGCCGCCGGTTCCGTTCCAGGCATGGGTCAGGGAATCGAGGATGATGACGCCATAGCCGGCTTTGGCGGCTTCGGCGATGGCCTCGCAGAAGCGGTCCGGGTGGAAGGGCGGGCGCATCTCCATCACGTCAAAGGTGAAGAGGTCGGCGTACTTCGATGCGCTGCCGTGTTCGGTGTCAACCACGGCAACGGGGCCGCCCATGGCGGTGGCGATGGCCAGGGCGGTGTAGGTTTTGCCGCTGCCGGACGGGCCGGCGATGGCAAGCCTGAGCTTGGCTTCGTGTTTGACGGCTTTTTGAAACATGTGGGGTGTGCTCCTAGAGGATGGCGGCGATGCTGGCGGCGAAGAGGGTCGCCAGTGGGCCGAGGACGAACAGGATGACAACGATGCAGCCATCGGGCACGTCATCGGTGATGCCACGATTGCGCAGTTCCTGGTGGGCTTCGGTGCGTGGGTCAGTCATTGTCGCCTCGTGTCTCGAAGAAATCGGCCAGTTCGGGCGTGGTGCGCATCAACTCACGGGCGTACCAGGCACGGTAAGTGTTGTTGAGCTTGAAGCCTTCGGGGTCGTGCGTCTGCATGGCCCACTGGTAGCGGAGCACCTCAAAGGCGCCGTTGACGGACCATTGGGCGTGACCGGCCCTACGCATCTGCAAGGCGACCTTGCGCACCGCTTCGAGGACGTGGGGGTTGTTGCGGTGGAAGTCGGCGGCACGCTCAGCCGGTGTGAGCCGGCGGTCGGGGTTATCGGTGACTGGCGCCAGAACCCAATCTGTAAGCCAGTCCACTTGTTTGACATCTTCCATAGGTGTACTCTGTGGGGTAGTTGGGACTTGGCCGCCTCGTTGAACTTGGACCCCAACGAGGCGGTCATGCGATTAGATGGTGTTCTTGATCTCGCGCACTTCCAGGTAATCCTTGCGGTAGTGCGTTTCGCGCAGGGCATCTGCGGCTTTCTTGGCGGCCCAGTAGTCGCCATATTCCTGCCCAACGGCGCCCAGGTCGTGCTCGTCTTCGGTGCGTGGGTCGTAGACCCATCGGTGGATGCGGTACGTCATGCGGTTTGCTCCTGTGCGGTGGGGATGGGCGCACCCGTCTGCTCTCGCAGGCGCTTCCAGTCGGTCACGATGAATCGGATCGTCGCTGACATGGACAGCCCACCGAGTGCGGCGCCGATGCTGCGAATCTCATCTGTCGGGAGGTCGTATAGGCCAGTGATGGGGCGGGCTGTTTTGGTGTCTGTCATGCGGCAATTGCTCCTGTCGTTGATGTTGATTACATCTGCAATTGTAGCACGTTATATGTACTATGTCAATAGCAAATACAAGTCTTTGCCACAGCAATTCCCACGTGTGATATGATGGCCCAAATGACAACCCCGACTTTTGTTGAGTGGCTCCAGAAGCGGATGATGGAGCAGCGCATGTCGCAGGCGGAACTCGCACGACGCAGCGGCATATCGCAAGGACACATTAGCCTGATCATCGCCGGTGATCGCCAGCCGACGTATGAGACCATGAGAACTATCGCCCTGGGCATGAGACTCGATCCGAAAGTAATGTTTGCGGAGCTTGGCGTGATTGAAGACGACAACAACAAGGATGCCGGCGTGGAAATGCTGGCGTCCAGGTTGATGGCCATGTCGCCGGCACAGCGTGAGCTTGTGTTGTCGGCATTCCTGGATTTGGTGGATGCTCTGTTCACCCCCCCCCCCAGCGTGACATAATGTAAGTATCGGTGCGCTATGCCCGGTCTGTTTTCTGCACGGGTTGCCCGTGTTCCCCTCCTGCCCCTGTCCGCATGGTTGGCCTATGCTGTTTGCCTTGCGGATGTAGGTCGTCTAACCGTCAAGCACGGTTCACATCCGTGAGGTCGTAGGTTCGAGCCCTATCTCGCCCACTTTGATCCGCATGGTTGGCTGTTCTGGCTGACCATGCGGGGATGGGCAGGTGACTGGATGGTTGTGCGTGCGTCATGGTTAGTCTATCACAGGCTGTTGAGGGCTACCTATTGGCAGCCATGGCGAGGCGCTTGTCTGAGGCGACGATTGCGGACTACGCCAACACGTACCGCAAGCTGATTGTGCACCTGGGGGATGTGCCCATACGGGGTATCACGGCGGGCATGGTGCAAGGGTTTTTGGCGGCGCAGTCTGAGCTAAGCCGTAAGACGTTGCTCAACTATCACATCGGACTGTCGGCGCTGTGGGCGTGGGCGGTTCGGGAGGGACTGGTGCAGCGCAACATCATGCACGACATTCCCCGGCCACGGCAGGAGTCACGGGAGATCGTACCATTTGACCAGGCAGAGATACGGGCGTTGTTGCGGGCGGTGGAGCAGTCGCAGCCGTACGACAGGCCGGGCAAGGCGACGACCGTCAACCGTCTGCCGCTGGCGGTGCGCAACCGGGCGATCATCCTGACGCTGTTAGATACGGGCATCCGGGCCACGGAGTTGTGCACGCTGCGCAGCGATGACCTGCACCTGCCCGGCGCCCGACTGACGGTGCACGGCAAGGGGAGCAAGCAGCGTACGGTACCATTCAGCAGCCGGACGGGGCAGGCACTTTGGCGTTACGGCAGTCAGCGGCCGGATACGAGAGAGCCGTACTATTTCCTGACGGCGCAGGGTGGGGCGCTGGGGCGGGAGGACCTGCTGCGCTTGATTCAGCGCATTGGGGAGCGGGCGCACGTCCAGGCGCATCCGCACAAGTTCAGACACACGTTTGCGATCACCTTTTTGCGCAACGGCGGCAATGTGTACGTCCTGCAGCAGATGCTCGGCCACACGTCGCTCGATATGGTGCGGCGGTATCTGCACATCGTAGAGGCCGACCTGGATGCGGCGCACAGGGTGGCGTCGCCGGTGGCGAACTGGCGTCTATAACTGGTGTGATGTAACCCGTTGACAATTGCAATAGCCGTGGTATCATAGACGCATGGCCATGCGTGCTATGCCCACGGTTTCCTCCGCCGGGCAACGGGAATCTGTTGGGGCCGCACTGCCGGTAATGAGAGACGGCGCTGCGGCTGATGTGACCGTGCGTGGTCGGTGCTCCTGTTGGCGCCGCCGGTGTGGGGCCGGCGGCGCTATGCCATCTTCACAACCGGAGGTGATCAGTCTCATCTACGGTGTTGCCAATGGCCGGGGGTATCCCCGCCCCCGGCCTACGGTGTGATGCGCAACAACAGGCACGCGTACCTCTATCTGGCGGCTGTCGGGTGGCTGGGGTTCTTCCTGATCCTTTTCCTGCTGCCGCCCACATATCCCCCGGAGGTGACGCCGACTCCTAACATTGTCACTGTCGTAGTGACGAGTACTCCGCAGGTTGTTGCACCCACAGTGACAAGTTCGCAGCCGACGGCAACGCAGCAGGCAACAGAGACAAGGGCGCCGGTGACACCAACGGGGATTGCTACCCCTACGCCTACACCCGTCTGCCGGTCTGGCGTCATCACGGCGCATGACGCTATGCCGGCTGTGCTGGCAAATAAGCCGGATCGGGCATGCGAGGGCTGCACCTATTTTGCCAGCGTGCTATGTCAGGATATCGGGCGCAAGTTTGATTTGCGAATCCAGATTAGACTAACCAGGATTAGTATCCCGGTCGTAGTCGTGGACTGTGCGACATGGCGGGTGGGCGACTGGCCGCAGAAAGGGGGAAAGGACTGGCTGGGCGAGTTGGACATCCGGGCGTGGCCGGAGGGAGCAGCAATGGCGCCGATGGAGGTGCAGGTCTGTGAGTGATCCGGTCGTGTTTGATGGCACATGCGCCAAGGTGCAGACGCTTGCGGACAACGGCCTGCGGGTGACGTTCGACTTGCCGGAGCAGGCCATCGAAGCGGCGGCGTACCTGATGGCGTACAAGGCGGCGGGCGTGGTGTTGCGGGTGACGGTGGAGCCTGCCAATGCCAAGTCCAAATAGAAGGTTGGAATATGGCAGATCGTGATTCGTCCGGCAGGTTTGTAAAGGGGTACCAGGGAGGGCCGGGGCGCAAACCACGACGCACAGAAGACCAGTACCTTAAAGCAACCGTTGACAGCATCACGCTTGCCGACTGGAAGGAGATCGTGGAGAAGGCGGCGGCGCAGGCCAAGCGGGGAGACAGCCGGGCACGACAATGGCTGAGTGACTACCTGCTAGGCAAACCGCAGCAAAAAATAGACGTGACAAGCGCAGACCAACCGCTAGTGATTCAACTGTCATGGGGCGATGCTGGCGCAACCGAAGATAGTTAAGTTCCCGGCTCTACACCCTGGGCAGCGCATGGTTGCGGAGTCGCCGGCCCGGTATCGGTGTCTGGCGGCGGGGCGCAGGTGGGGTAAGACACGGCTCGGTTCGGCGCTATGCGTGGCCGAGGGGCTGGCGGGGCGGCGGGCGTGGTGGGTGGCGCCGTCGTACAAAGTGGCGGCAGTGGGCTGGCGGGGTATACGCCAACTGAGCCGCAACATCCCCGGCGTGAGTGTGCGGCTGGGCGATCAGGCAATTGAGTTCCCGACAGGCGGGTGGGTGCAGGTGCGCAGCGCAGACAACCCCGACGCACTGAGGGGCGAGGGGCTTGACCTGGTTGTCATGGATGAGTGCGCATTCATCGCTGAGGCGGCTTGGACTGAGGCGCTGAGGCCGGCGCTGTCGGACCGGCTGGGAAAGGCCATCTTCATCAGCACACCACGGGGCCGCAATTGGTTCTGGCGTCTGTACCAGCGTGGGTTAGCGGGTGGAGACTGGCAATCATGGCAGCTGCCGACGGCCAGCAACCCGTACATTGCCCCGACGGAAATCGAGGCGGCACGGGAGACGCTGCCGGAACTGACGTTCGAGCAGGAGTACCTCGCCGTGTTCCTGGAGGGCCAGGGCGTTGTCTTCCGCAATCTGCCGGCTTGCCTGACGCTGCGGCCGGACACGCCGTGGAACCATGCCGGGCATACCATCGTCGCCGGCGTAGACTGGGGCAAGCAGGCGGATTTCACGGCCATCTCTTTGGGCTGCCGGGAGTGCCGGGTGGAAGTGGCGGTAGACCGGTTCAATCAGATTGATTACTCGTTTCAGAGGGACCGGCTGATGTCGCTGTGCAATCATTGGGGCGTGGCGCAGATTCTGCCGGAGCGTAACAGCATAGGTCAGCCGATCATTGATGAGATGGTGCGGCAGGGGATTCCGATCATGTTGGGGCCAGACGAGCAACCGGGTTTCATGACGACCCCAACAAGCAAGCCGCAGCTGATCGAGAATCTGGCGCTGACGTTGGAACGGGAGGAACTACACTACCTTGCGGATGGGCTGTGGCAGGGTGAGCTTGAGGCGTACGAGCGTGTCATCTCCCCGGTGACGGGGAGGTCGCAGTACTCGGCGCCGGAGGGGATGCACGATGACACCGTGATTGCCCGTGCGCTGATGACGTGGGCAATCACCAACTCGCCAAGCTGGCTGATCTGGACATGACCAAGCCTATCGTCTGCCGCCATTGCGGGGCGCCGCTGCCACCCCCAACGGCGCACAAGTGCGTGGTGGTCTGCCTGACCTGCGGGCGTATCAGGCGCATTGTTATCACCGCTGTAAACAGACCCCTTGACAAGAGTCATAAGCCATGCTAGACTAGGCGAACATTCGTTCCACATATCGCCGCCGCTTCCGTTGCGGTCCCTGAGATTGGCGCAGGTCATCAGCCTTGATGACCTGCGCTTTTTTGTTGAGGCGCATGACCTACAAGTTGATCACGGGCGCCAAATCGATACCGCTTAACAGTCTATCCGAAGAGGCTTGGCAGATTATCGCCGGGCCGGACAAGGAGACGACTGACGCCAAGTACTACGGGGCGGTCTCGTGGCTGCACAGGTGCGTTAACATCCGCATGGCGGCCATGCAAGCGATGCCCTGGGCAATCGTGCGGGGCGAGACGGATATCTGGACTAGTGACGAGACGGCGCCGCCCGCTGATCTGGCTTGGGCTGCCGATCTGCCGGCGCTGCTCGGCGTGACCGAGGCGGCGCTTACCCTGCTCGGCACGGCCTATTGGTTCGTGTCGCAGAATCGGGTACGCCCGCTTGGCATGCGCTGGCTGACGCCTAGCAGCGTCAAACCGATTTGGGATAGCAGCAACGGCCTTGTCGGGTACAAGCGCCGGCTGAACGGGCAAGACATTGATTTGACCTTGCGTGATGTGGTGTATTTCGCACTGCAAAACCCGTTGCACGAGACGGAACCGGGAGATAGTCCGGCCAAAGCGGCCATGCGGGCGGCGGGTGTACTGTTCAACGTGGATGCGTTTGCGTCCAGCTTCTTTGAGCGTGGCGCTATCAAGGCCACGATTCTGAGTGTGCCGCCGGCCAGTCCGAAAGCGGAAGTTGAGAAGCTGAATAGCTGGTGGAAGCGCACATTCAGGGGGAGTGATAAGGCGTGGGAGGCGGCGGTGACGCCGGTCGGGGTCGAGCCGAAGGTGGTCGGGGATGGCATTGCGGAGTTGGGGAACAGCGAATTGACACAGGACAAGCGGGAGGACATCGCTACTGCCCTGGGCATTCCGCACAGTTTGGTGTTCAGCGACTCGGCCAACTACGCCACGGCTCAGCAGGATGAATTGAATTTCCTGCGCTACACAATCATTCCGGCAAGCCGGCTGATCGCAGATGCCATTAACAAGCAGTTACTGAGTCGATTTGGCCTTATGCTCCAATTCCGTCCGCAGGAATTGGACGCCATGCAGGAAGACGAAAATCAGCGGTCGGCCTCGCTGGGGGCGCTGGTGTCTGCCGGGGTGCCGCTGCTCACGGCAATGGACATTCTCGGCTACGACCTGACCGACGAGCAGCGGGCGGCGATTGAGGAGTCTGAACGCAAGAAAGAGGAGCAGGCTGACATGATGAATCAGCTTGCACTTGACGAGGCGGACAGCGGGCAGGCGAAAGAAGACGAGGACCGGTGGCAGCGCAAGGCGCTGTCTGCGCTCAAGGCGGGCAAGGCGGCGGGCGTAGCGTTCAGCAGCCGGCATATTGACCCGGTGAGACAGGCGGACATAGCGCACGGCCTGGAACACGCCGCCAGTGAGCAGGAGGTGCGAGCCGTATTTGCGGCCAAACCCTTTTGGGGAGGCTATCCGTGAGCCGGGACCGGGCACGATGCGGGCACGCTTGGAACGTGAGTTCGGGAAGCGCATTGCCGCATGGATGCTGCGAGAGTTGCGGCGCACCATCCGGGCGGCGGGGCAGGGCGTGGTCTACATGCCGTCTGATGAGGAGTTGGCCCGCATGATGCTGCCATTTATGCGGCAAGCGGCGATCTACGGCGCGGCTGAGGGCACAGCGCCGCTGATCAGCATGGGCGTGGCGTTTGACGAATTGGCCGTCAATCAAGCGGCGGTTGCGTTTGCCAGAGAACATGTGTTCCAGGGCTACGACGTGGGCACGGCGGCGGCGATCAACAACCGCACCCGTGATGTGTTGCAGCGTGAGGTCTCGGCCTGGATTGCTGAGCCTGGGCACAAGCAGCGAGACTTGGCCGAGCGTCTGGCGCCGGTGTTTGGGCCGAAACGGGCGGGTACGATTGCCATCACCGAGATCACCAACGCCTATGCAGGCGGGGCGGTGGCAAGCTGGCGCGATATCAACCGCCAGCACGGGACGACGATCATCACGGGCAAGCAATGGCTGACGGCGAATGATGATATCGTGTGTGCTATCTGTGCTCCCTTGGGCGGGCTGGTATTCGACGTGACCGCACAGCCGACCAGTGAGGAGCGGCAGCTAGGCAAAGGCGCCGTGTCCGGGCTGGGGGATGTGTTCGTGCATCCGGGCGGTGGCGGCGCAGCGGCGGCATTTGCCGGGACAACCTACTACCGGCCCCCGGCGCATCCCCGGTGCAGGTGCCGGGTAGTGCCGTACATTGACGAGGTGTCCAATGCCTAGCGCCATCGAAATCACGGGCGTCAAGGAGTTGGAGCGCAAGATCGGGAGGCTGCGCACGATTACGGTGCTCACTCCGCCAATAGTGCGCAGCCTGGCATTGCTTAACCGCTGGCTGTCGGCCTACCCGACCGCCAGCAAGAAAAAGCAGGAATTCAAGACAGACAAGCAGCGCCGTTACTTCTTCTGGGCACTGAAGAAGGGCTTGATTCAGGTGCCCTATGTGCGCACCTTCCTGTTAAGTCGGTCGTGGGAAATGCGGGTCAACAACACTGGCCAGACGTTGGAGGGTGTCATCAACAACACGACCCCATACGGGCCATATGTGCAGGGGCCGGACATGCAGAGCAGCTATCACGCCGGGACGTGGAAGACGACCGACGCCATAGCGGAGCAGCACAAGGACGCAATTGTGCGTGACTTTCAAGCCGCCATTGCGAAGGAGTTGGCAAGATGAATCAAGTCAAACTGTTGTCGCTTACAGACGACACCGCCAGAGTCGGCGGGTATGGCGTCGTGTTCGGCGGCAAGGATCTTGAGGGCGAGACGTTTTCGGCAGAGACCGATTTCGCCCTGGGCTATGTGCCGCAGCCACGGGTGTACTACGACCACGCCATGCGGGATGTCAAGCATCACCTCGGCGCCGTTGTTGATATCAAGGCGGATGAAACCGGGCTGTGGATTGAGGCGGAGTTGGACCGCAGCCGGGCATATGCCGACCTGGTGCTTGACCTGGTGCAGAAAGGGATCATCGGTTGGTCATCCGGCAGCATTGGGCACCTGGTGCAGCGGGACGGCGGGCTGATCAAAGCCTGGCCCATTGCGGAATTTTCCCTGACCCCAACTCCGGCAGAGCCGAGAACGTTGGGCGTTGAACTACTCAAACACATGGAGATCGGGACGGCGGAGCCAGAGGGCGCAGGGAATGCGCCGGCGGAGGCGGTCCAGGAGCCACAACCCATCACACACATCATTGAGGTTACGACCATGACTGAGGACATCAAAGCAGTCGGGCGTGAGGAATTTGACGAGCTGAGCGGCAAGCTGGACAGCATCCTCAAGGCGCTGGAAAACAGCCCCGCCGCCAAGAACGCCGGATATATCGCGCCAGACAGCACCAACGACCACGCCGGAGTGAAGAGCTTTGGCGACTGGCTGATCGCCGTGCGACGCGGCAACACCAAGCGCCTGCACGACGTGTACGGCAGCGTCAAGGATTTGCAGGAAGTTGCCGGCCAGCAGGGCGGATACCTGGTGCCGGAGGATTACAGCAATATGCTGCTCCAGGTGACGCCGCTTGAGAATCCGGTGTTGAGCCGGGTGACACGGGTGCCCGTCAATGTGGACAGCGGCAAGTATCCGGCCCTTGATATGTTCGCCGCCCCGACTGCGGGCAGCGGCAATACCGCTTGGGCCGCCGGCCTGACCGCCGCCACCACGGCAGAGGGCGGAACGCTGACTGAGACGCAGCCGACCTTCGAGGAACTGTCCTGGCAGGTCCACAAGATCGGCGGCTATGTCGAGGTGACCAATGAGCTGATCGCAGACAGCCCCACCAGCATCGAGGCGCTGTTGACTCGGCTTTTCAGGTTGGCGATCAACAACAAAATGGAGCGGCACATTCTGCGAGGCAGCGGCGCCGGGGAACCCCTGGGCATCTTCAACGCCTCGTGCGCTGTGGGTGTGACTACGGCGGGGGATAACGTATTCGCAGAGGCAGATGCGATGGGCATCCTGGCCCGGTTCCTGCCTATGGGCGGAGCGCCGGTGTGGATCATGCACCGCAGTATCATTCCCGACCTGGCGGCCTTCAGCGACACCACGTCTGCCCTGATTGACTGGCGGGCGGGAGTGTCCGGCACGCTGCTCGGCTATCCCATCGTGTTCTCTGAGCACATGCCCCAGGCCAACGCCGATGCCGTGCTGCTTGCCGACCTGTCGGCCTACGCCGTCTTTGAGCGGCAGGGCTTGCAGATCGGATATAGCGAGCATGCTGCCTTCACGGCGGACAAGGGCACCTGGCGATTCACCTATCGGGCCGACGGCAAGCCTTGGCTGCGCAGCGCCATCACCCTGGCAGACCCGACCGGCAGCTACACCGTTTCCCCGTTCGTCTACCACAACGATTAAGGGGAGGAGAGATAACCATGTTTCCCAAGATTCACTTCGCTAAGGGTCTTGACCCCGTTGCCGATGCGCTCGCCGGCACCGCTAACTCTGACGTGATCGACGTGCAGGGCAAAGCGTTCTGGGCGTTGCTGTACAAGGGCGTCGGCACGACCGGCACGACCGTTGTCACCATCGACGCGTGCAGCAATGCGGCGGCGGCGGCTACGACTGCCGTTGCCTTCTGGTATCGCGCCTGCACCAGCACTGACGTGTGGGGCGACTGGACGGCTGCGGCTGCGACTGGCGTCACCGTCACTGCGGGATCGAGCCAGCTTTGGCAGTTCTACGTTCCTGCTGACGTGATCGCCGCTACGGGCTACCAGTATGCCCGCGTGACTGCCACCGAGGGCACCGATTCTCCGGTTCTGGCTGGCATCCTGCTCGGCATTATCGAGCCGCACTATCAGCCGGACAACGCCACGATGCTCGACTAGCATCCATTCGGGCGGGGGTGGGCAACCATCCCCGCCCACCACATGAGGCACCATGTACGGACTACCGCCAACCTACGATAAGCAGCAGAAATTCGGGCGCATCCCGGATATCGACAGCACGAACGCCAACGAGGACGTATGGGATGGTACCGGGGCGTATGGCGGCTTCCTGGCGGCGGCTACTGTACTCAAGGTATCGTCAGGCAGCACCGATGACACGGCTACCGGTCCGGGGCAGTGGCCGATCTCGCTCGGCACCAAGTGCGACGTGCGGCTGCGAGTGGTCTACGCCAATACGAACAACAGTTCTTTGAGCGGTGGATTTGACATTGCATTGGAGCGGTAATGAGCTACTGCACGGTCACTGAGCTTAAGTCCTATCTCAACATCACCAACACGGGCGATGACGCCCTGCTGGCGACGCTGATTGCACGGGCGCAGGCATTGATTGACCGGCACACGGGCAGGGTATTTGAGGCAACGTCCGACACGACACAGTACATGGATGCAGATTCGGACGTTGACGGGGTGCTGTTGTGGCTTCCAGATGACTTGTGCGCAATCACCACGGTAACGAACGGCGATGCGACTACCGTCACAACGACGGACTACGTAACACAACCCCGCAACAGCACCCCTTACTACGCGCTCAAGCTCAAGGCCAGCAGTGAGATTAGCTGGACCTGGGACACCACGCCGGAGAATGCCATCTCCATCCTGGGGCGGTGGGCATACAGCCTGACGGCGCCGGCAGACATCGTGCAGGCGTGCATTCGTTGGGCGGCCTATCTGTACAGGCAGCGTGACGCCAACGTGTTCGACGTGACGGCGGACCCGGCAATGGGCACGATCACTGTGCCCCAGGGCATCCCCAGAGACGTGGAGCAAATGCTCAAGCCGTATCTGCGGAGCGTGCTGTAATGGCCGTGTCAACGGTCATCGCCGCACTGCAAGCCAGGCACGCCCTGCTCATGGGTGTCACCTCGGCGCCTACGGCTATGCCTGCCAGTCTGGCAAGCTCCATGCTGCCCATCGCCGTGGTCATTCCCGGCGAGGCGGAGTGGACTAAGAAGACGATGGGCAGGCCGGCGGTACAGACACGGACGTATCATGTGCGGGTGTACGTGGCGCCTGTGGCGCAGGGGCAGGGGCTGGACGAAGGCTTTTCGGCGGCGACGGCGCTGCTTGAGACATTCGGCGACAGCTATGCAGCCACTCAGGCAATGGGCACGGGCTACCGGTTGGAATTTCCCTTTGCCGACAGTGGCCACCAGATCATGCAGTGGGGTGAGGCGGCCTATCACGGCTTCGAGTTCCGCTTGCGGGTGGCGGAAGCGGCATGAGGGTGCTCGTGTTCTGCCCGACGCACAGGCTGGAGCCGGAGACGGTTGACAGCATCTTCCGGCTTGACCCCGGTGAGCACCAGATGCACGTCATGTTCACCCGGCACAACCCAGCCCGCAATCCGCATTACAACATCCTGTACAACTTCCGGCAGGGGCGGCAGGCGGCGCTTGATGGCAACTATGACGCCATGCTGACGATTGAGTCAGATATGATTGTGCCGGCGGATGCTCTGGTCAAGTTGTCGGCGGTGGATGCGGATGTGGCCATCGGGCTGTACGTGCACCGTCACCAGGCCGACTGGCAAAAGTCGGACTACAATCCGACGCTGCCGTCCCCGGTGACAGATGCACCGTGGGTCAACGCTCACCCGGACCTGTGGGCGGATGCCTGGGGCAAGGTGATCGACGTGACCGGGACAGGTTTAGGCATTTGTCTTATAAGGCGGGCGGTCCTGGAGGCGGTGCAGTTTCGCTTGTACACGTTCGGCGGCAGATGGGTGCCGACGGACTGCGATACACATTTCTACGAGGACGTGCTCAACGGCGGGTTTTGCATCCGCTGCGACACGACCGTCATCTGCGGACATCGGCGGCCGGACGGGATGATCCTATGGCCGGGCAAGACACACACCACATTGATGCCGGGGATTATGACCCGGCCCTATCACATGGAGAGAGTACATGGCACAGCCAACGCTTGAGACCTTCCAGTATGCGGCGCCCGAAAACATTCAGGTCCGCATCGGCACAAGTTCGGTCATCACGGCGACCACGGACACCAGCAATATCCTTAACCAGGTGCGTAGCGTGTCCGGGCGCACCACGGCGGACAAGCCCAAGCGCAGCATTAAGCGCCTCGGCGGTTCGCCGAGCATCTACTACGGCAAGGCGGAGTATGAAAGCACTTTCGATATCGAACTGATCGTGGAGCCTGACGCCGAGGATTACTTGGTTGCCACCAACGACAGCACCCCGGCGGAATTGACGGCGGACACGGCTACTAACATCCAGGTCCTCGTCTACGACACGTCCGGCAACCTCAAGGTTGTCAGGCACCTGATTGACGCCTACCCGGTCGACGACGGATTTGACGCCACGGCGGACGCCGACACGGCCACCATGACCGTCAGCTTCAAGAGCGCCAACAAGTGGATCACGACCGTCATTAGCTGATGCGCCTACCCTACGCCAAGACGCCGGCGCCCCCCGGCGAAGACCCGCTTGAGAAAGTGCTGGCAGCCCGCCGCCGCCCCTTTGAGGTGGACGGCGTGACGCTGTACGTGCGCCCACCTACCTTGCGTGAGGCATGGCAGGCAGATTTCAAGGAGCGATTCAGCCGGGAGGCGGTCCGGTCCCAGCCCGACACGGAGAATCTGCGCAAGCAGCCGCCATCAGCCATGTTTGCGGAGATGGTCCGGGCGCAACTGGCGGAACTGCGCCGGGTCAAGAAACCGGGCAAAGAAGTACAGGCGGAAATCCGGCGGCTTGAGGGCTTCAGCCTACTTGACGAAATGGCGGCGGAGTACGCCAGCAATGAGCGGGACCTGTACCTGTGCTGGCGGTGCGTGGTGGATGTGGACGGCAGGCAGGTGTTCGACCAGGGTGATGAGGATGCACTGGAGAAGCACCCCGACGCCGGGCGTATTTTCGACGCTGCCAGGCCGGTGATCTGGGCCGTGCGGAGAGACGAGCAGCGCCCTTTAGCCGTGATCGGGCAGGCGGCGCCGGCTGGCGACTCTGGAGAAACCACGTGATTCTGTGCGAGCGGTTTGGGCAATGGCCGTTGGACGGCGGGCCGGGAGCGATGACCTACGGCCAGATGATGGCCGTAGCTGCGGCGCTGGCGGAGGATGACGATGGCTAACAATACCCAGATGGGCATCACCATTCGGGCGGTGGATCAGTTCAGCGGCGTGTTTCGCAAGTTGGGCGCATCGGTTGGTGATGTCAAAAAGTCGCTTGGCACCATATCGACCATGATGGGGACACTTGGTCTTGGTTATGGTGCGGCCCAGATGACGCACCAACTGATCACCATTGCTCAGGAATCGATTTCGCTTGGCGTAGAGATTGACGGATTGCGGGCAGCCTACGATTCGCTGACGAGGACGGTCAACGTCAACGGAAATGCCATGCTTGCAAGCATGAAGCGGGCAAGTCAGGGCATGATATCAGAGATTGATACCATCAAATCCGC
Source organism: uncultured Gammaproteobacteria bacterium (assembly GCA_964401485.1). GTDB lineage: Bacteria > Patescibacteriota > Patescibacteriia > UBA9934 > UBA9934 > CAYFMS01. The sequence continues at coordinate 3,006 of CAYNYL010000014.1, read as the reverse complement.
TAACCTCGCGCTTGTCAGCGGTAATCAGGAACTGATTGCGGCATTACCGAAGATTATGGAGGTTTCGGTAGCGGCAGCCAGGGCCACCGGCCAAAGCGTTGACTATATTTATGAATCGCTGGTCAAGGGTATCTTGCGGGCGTCGCCATTGCTGATTGACAACGCCGGTATCATCATGAAGATCGGCCCGGCGATGGATGCTTACGCCAAGAGTCTGGGGAAGACGGTTGACGAGCTTGATGATGCTTCCCGGACAACGGCGGTTTTGCGGGCGGTCATGGGAGAGGCCGACGATTATATTGCCAGTGTTGGCGATACGGCCAACACTGCTGCCGGGAAAATGGCTGTTTTGGAAACGAGCATTAAAGACCTCAAAACGGCCATTGGTAGCCTTGTCACGGACACAGGCATCATTGATTGGCTGGGCGAGACAGGTTACGCCATCAATTTCTACATCGGCGCCGTCAAGCTGCATCAGGAAGCCATTGCTGATATGACGAGCGGGGGCGTGCAGGGGATGGTAGCGGCGGCGGCCAAGGAATCAGAATTTCTGCGCTTGCAGTCTCTGCTTGCCACCGATGCCAAGGCGGCGGCGGAGGGGATGAACGAGCTCACGGGTGGATTTGGCGGCGTAGCGGCAGCGGGGCCGGGAGCGGCGGCGGCGGTTGATGGCGTTACGGATGCTGTTGACGGCCTCAACCGTGCGCTCGGCAAGTGGGGCGCAAACCAGTATGCGACGGCTATCTACGGCGGCGTCGTGAATCAGCCGTCCGAAACAATGGCGGGTGGGCAGCATCCGTCCCAATACGGGTACGGAAAGAACATTGCGCAGCAGCAGCAGGTAGTCACCGATCACCTGGACAGACAAGCGGAGTCGGAACGGCGAAAGGGCGAGTATGCTCGTCTGTATAACGAGCAACTCCGGGAAGAGCAGGCGCTACTGGACGGCATCCGCAGCCGGGCGGAGTCGGTGCTGATGGCGGGCGGGACGGGCGTCTCGCAGCAGGATATGCTTGACACCGAGGCGGGGCGGTATCAGGACAAGCCACTTGAGGCGGCCAGGCGGTTGGCCGACATTGCCAACCAGGGCATGGCGTCACCGTGGGCTAAAATCCTGGTGCCGCCGGCGGAAGTCATCGCCCAGGGCGAGGCGGCGGTCAAGGCATGGGCCAGCAGGACACAGCAGGAAGTGCTTGATTTGACCCGGCCCGATTTGGTCAACTGGGATGCGTTCATCGCCAACTACAAGGCGGCCCTGGACCGGGAGACGGGCAAAGAGAACACGCTCAATATCGCCATGCAGAAACTTGGCGAGGCGGGTCTGTTGTCTGGCGTTGACCCGGAGCAGGCCAAAGCGACGGTAGCACAGATGTTTGGGCTTGACACCCCGGCAACGCAGGCGGAGTCATTTGCAACGGGCTTTGCGGAGGCGCTTGGTCAGAAGGATTTGGCTAACCTGTTCCTGGGCAGTTTTGACGCCGATGTGAGTGAGAACAAGGACACGATCAAGAAGTCCGGCGCCAATTTGGGCAGGGTGATTATTGATGGCGTCAACACGGGCGTGCGTGACAACGTGGGCAGCGTGCGCAAGACCATTGCCTACTATGTGGCGCCGGAAGTGGCGGCCATCCTGGAAGCCAAGGACGGGGCGAAACCATGAGCGTGACGTGGGGCAGCGACACCGAAGACGGCGCCGGCAACAACAACGTCATTCCGGTTGACCCGGATGACGGCGGGCTGCAAGTGGATCGGCAGGTGATCGGCTCCTTTTTCAGGACGGCGGACGGCACCGGGCGGCGGGATGTGCTGGCCAGCAAAAACCGGATCACCATGAATTTCAGCGCCATGACGCAAACGGAGAAAGACCAAACGGTCAAGGTCTTTGCGGCCAAGGCATCGGCGGCCAACACGCTCACGGTGACGGCAAGTGAGACGTGGAGCGTCATTGGCATCAGCCTGAACTACACGGCTGAAGACACGGACAACAGCGCCGCACTCCGATATGCCATGACGATTGTCTGCGAGGAGGCGTAATGCAGACGGTCTCGGCGGCGTTCGACACGGCGGCGGCGGCGGTTGTGAGACAGCCACGCCAGCAATTTTTCGTAGCCTGGAACGGCACGGACTACGTAGACGAGTCGGCCAACGCCATCGAATGGGACATCACCGTGCGGCTGAGCATCCCCGGCGACGGGCTGGCGCCAATGGGCACGGTAGACGTGGGGCGGGTGCTCCTGCGGGATGTGGAGTGGCGATACTCGCCCTGGCACACGGGCGGGGATAGCACGATACGTAGCAACATCTCCGGCGCCACGGGGCTGACGGGCATCGCCTGCTACCTCAAGGCCGGTTTTGTGCTGGCGGACACGACTACCGAGTACGTGACGGTGTTTACCGGCTACATTTACGGCTGGCAGCACGACCCGGCGCAGAAAACGGTCAACCTGACCTTGCGGGATCGGGCGTGGAAGCTGTTGCAGCGGCGGGGGAGCACGACGGCAATCAGCACCAACACGACGACCGACGCCTACATTGGCGCCGTGCTGACACTGGCAAGCTGGCCGGCGGATGACCGGGTGCTGGACAGCGATCCGGTGGTCATCCCTTATGCGTGGCTGGATGACGAGCCGTATTGGGGAGATATGGCACAGATTGTGTCATCGGTAGGCGGCAACCTGTACGCCAACCACAGCGGCAAGATCGTGTTTGAGTCGGCCAGCCATTGGATCGGACACAGCAGTAAGGCGTGGACATTTGACGCCGGGGATGTCTTGCCGGTGCCGCCACAGATCACGCCGGTAGATTTGGTGACTGAGGTCGTGGTGGAGTATGCGCCACGCGTGCCCGGACAGGCGGGTGTGCTGTGGCAGCTGGACAAGCCGGTCTTTATCCGCCCGGCAGAGACCAGGGAGATTGAAGCCCGGTTCACGCATCCGGCGCTGTCTGTCTTTACGCTGGCGGACGGGGAGGTCAGCCGGATGTTGGACGATGACTACTATGTCACGG
>CAYNYL010000013.1:0-25325 GCA_964401485.1 uncultured Gammaproteobacteria bacterium | reverse complement strand
ACGTTAGCCAACATCGCTTCGCTCTGTTGGCTAACGGCCGCGGACTGCGTCCGCCGTTATCCTCCGTCGCTTCGCGACGTCGTCTAACAGCGTCCTATCCAAAACCCCTTCAATCATCTACGATGATTTCAGGGGCTTCGGATCAGTCCGCGGCCGTTAAGTGAAATTTATTTTTGAGAACCAAATATTTTAATAGTTAAAGCGACCCCTTAATATGATGGCGATGGATTACATGAATTTCGGAAAATTGAGAAAAGCTTATAATTCGGCTAGGCATGCTTATCCTCAAGAAGTTATGGACTACATTTTTTCCGTCATTGATGGATCGGCACAAGTTTTAGATGTAGGTTGTGGAACGGGCATTGCAACAAGACAGCTTGTTCAAAGAAACACTTATGTTTCCGGATGTGATATTGATGAAAAAATGATAGAAACCGCTCAAAGCTATAAAGATGGAATTAAATATTTCGTGGCTCCAACGGAAAAAATGCCATTTGAAATTGGAGAATTTGATGCCATAACTTCTTTCGGAGCTTTTCATTGGTTTTGTGATGATAACTCTGTAGCTGAAATTAAACGTGTTATAAAGGATAGTGGATTTTTCATTATCATAAATAAAAACGAAGCTGGATATTTTAGAAAAGATTATGAAAAAATCATTGAAGATATTACTGGTACAAAACCACCTCAAAGTGTAAAAACAGATTATAGTCCAGCTTCTATCCTTAAACAAAATGGTTTCTCCGATATTACAGAAAAAAAGTTTTCACACATAGAAGAATTTTCAATATCTAAAGCTATGGAACAAATTCAATCTATGAGTCTATGGAATCTAATTCCAGAGGACAAAAAGCAGTCAGCTTTAGAAATTTTCAGAAACCATTTCGAAAAATCCGCCAAAAACGGAGTAGTCCATCGCCAACTAGAAATAGTCGTAGTAACGGGAAAAAAGTAGGGGTTGCTTTACGATTCTATTGAAGGTTCTCAAAAATAAACTCTGCGTTCCCTTCGGTCGCTTGCCACGTTGCACTCTCGCTCCACTGCGTTACGCTCGGGTCACTTAACACAGTATAACAGGTTCGGCACTCGGCTCGTGCCTCACCCAAACTGCTCGTTCACTACGGCGGTGTCCTCCGCACAATTATACCGCCTACGTTCACTCGCAACTTCTGTTATGCTGAAACGTTAGCTAAAATATTCCTTTTCTTTTCTAAAGCATGGCCCAATTGCTTTAACAAACTTTCAAATTTCTTTTCAAAAGAAGACACGCCCGCGCGAACGAGAGCGTGTCTTGTTCGTGCGAGCGCGTAAGACGCTGCTGCTACTTGGGGTCGGCGGTGAAGTACTTGACCGCGTAGCTCCAAGGGAGCGTGAGCGTAGATGTCCGACCTTCCCAGATGCCGAAGACGAACTCCATCGCATCCTCTTCGAGGTCGTCGTCCTCGTGAGGGTTCTGCACGAGCAGCTTGAGCCAGCTTGAGGCGATGTTGGTGGAGTAGGCGATGGCGCTGTACACCAGCCTGCGACCGAGCCGCTCGAAGGTGAACTCGTCCGGCTCACAGATCAGTCCGGTGAGGATGACCGGATTCTTCGGGAGGAATAGCTCGAGATCGAAGCAGTCATCGAACTCGTGGCGATCTTCCCAGGGGTCTCCACCGGTGCTGCCTCGCACCACCAGCGTGACCCGACACGTGTCCGTCCCATCTTGATCACAGTCGAGATGGATGTAGAAGCTCACGCCCTCCTTGTAGTCGAGGCTGCACCACAGATCGACAGTGACCTCAGCGAGTTCATCGTCAACCTTCTCCTGCACTTCGAGCCTCTGCCTGGCATCCAGCCCATCGCCATATCCCAGTTCAGAGAGAACCCACGGCTTGTCGTTGGCGTCCATTGTCACCTCCTTGTAATTGATGGACACTGAATATTCTCATATCCATAGAAATATGTCAATGTGAGCGTGTAGTTATGAAGAAATTTGAAAGTTGATCTTCTGAAGAAGGAAAGAAATACATCAGCTAGCAGCGGCTAAGCGGTTCGGCGGTGTATACTGGAAGTAACTTCGCTTTAGCCGCGGACGTTGGGTGAAGTAATGAAAGTCTTATGAAAACAAACATGCACTATTGGGAAGATGTACTTAACGACCTTCCGGATTTATATCGGAAATGGTTTAAGGAAGAAAAAGACTATTTACAAAAAGTTGTTCAAAAGGATTCGTTTGTTCTTGAAATTGGATGTGGGGACGGAAGAAGTATTTATGATCTGCTTCCCGTTACTACCAACATTGTTGGCATAGATCATGACGATAAGGCGGTTGTGGATGCCGGTAAGAATTTTTCCGATATACCCTCGATCAAAATAATCAAGGAAGATGCTAGGGAGCTCTCGTTTAAAGATGAAACCTTTGATTTCGTTCTTTGTCTAACGACATTTGCGAATTTTGGTGAGGATAAATTTAAGATCCTGAACGAAATGAAACGGGTTTTGAAATCTACGGGAAAAATTATCATTAGCGTGTTTTCCGAGGATGCCTTGTCGGAGCGCATGAAGGTGTATGCTAAGATAAACCTCCCGATTAAATCGATTGAGAATGGAAACGTGACTTTCGACGAGAGCCTCGGGGCGCACGTTTCGGAACAGTTTTCAAAAGAACAGTTAGAAGATATTTTCTCGAAAGTTGGGTTAACCGTTTTTGATATGACAAAACTCGATATTGCGTATCTTTGCACGCTTACCAAATAGGTGTCATGCTATCAAAATCACTATGGAATACGCGGACTTTATTACCCATTGTTTAGAAGAAGCCTCCGGCGTAGCGAGAACGAGTTTTGGCAAAGTCAGTGGCACCGTAAAAGAGGATGATAATAACCAGGTGTTCACGGAAACGGATTTAGAAATAGGGCGCCTGCTGATCGACAGAATTCGGACGAAATTTCCCGATCACAATATTATTGATGAGGAGGCTGGAGTCATCGACAATGGTTCAAATTTTACATGGGTTATTGATCCGATCGACGGGACGAGTAATTTTGCGAGCGGAGTGCCGTTGTATGGACTTGCGCTCGGGCTCCTACGGGACGGAGTGCCCGTTGCCGGGGGCTTCGCTCTACCGAGTTTCTCGGAAATTTATGTTGCCGAAAAGGGGCTTGGGGCATTTTGTAACTCCGAGAGAATTCACGTTACAAAAGAAATAGAGTTAAAAAACATACTTGTGGCCTACGGTATCGACGGACACCGGGATAATCCGGACTTCACAAGGGAGGAGTGTATGGTGTTAGCCGATCTCGCTCTGCATTGTAGGAATTTACGGTCGAGTAATAGCGTTTTTGATACTGCGATGGTGGCGCGAGGGAATTACGGCGCGTTTTTAAATCGTACGAGCAAGATTTGGGATAATGTTGCTCAGCAAATCGTAATCGAGGAGGCAGGCGGTATGTATACGGATTATCAAGGAAATACAATGAATTACTCGAATGCGATTATAGATCCAGAGGCCAACTATACCTGCCTTGCGTCTTCATCGACTCTTCACGAGCGTTTACTTGAAATCATTAGAAAAAAGTAGTTGGCAGACCGTGGCCAACGCTCTACTCGATTATTATATGGATATTAAACTATTTGTAGCTACGAAGGCGTTTATTGCGTATCAGGGCAAAGTCTTGCTTTTACGGGAGTCGACGCAGCATGCGGATGGGACGAACGCTGGGCGTTACGACGTGGTTGGCGGGCGGGTATCGCCGGGCGAGCGGTTTGACGATTCGCTTTTACGGGAGGTGCGTGAGGAGACGGGGCTTGCGGTTACGATCGGAAGGCCGTTTCACGTTGGGGAGTGGCGACCGGTGGTTCGGGGCGAGCAGTGGCGAGTTGTTGGAACGTTCTTCATTTGTGAGGCCGAGTCGGATGTGGTCACGATGAGTGGGGATCATGTGGAATATGTTTGGATCGATCCGAAGGACTACGGTCAATATGAACTCATCGATAATTTAAAACCAGCCTTTGAGGCGTATCTAGGCATATCCAGTCTTAAGACCTACTGATCACATGGATCTGCTATACTGTGGGTAATATGAAAAAATCGCTATTTGCACTTTGTGCATTGTCATTGTTTCTTGCTCCACTTGGTGCGTTTGCCTCGGGACCGTCGACGCCGAAGAACGCGATTGGACGGATTCTTTTGCAGGTCGAGGAGCGAGGGGAGGCGTGGTATGTCGATCCAGTGACCGAAGCGCGTTACTATCTGAAGGATGGGCCGCTCGCGTATCAAGCGCTTCGCGAGTTTGGGCTTGGGATTACGACGAAGGATTTACTCGGGATTCCGATTGGTGGGCAGGAATATGGGGGATATGATTCGGATGGGGATGGTCTTGAAGATAAGTTTGAGGAGGCGATCGGGACGGATGGAGCGAAGATGGATACGGATGGGGACGGGTTTCACGACGGTCTCGAAATTAGTAATGGGTACAATCCGTTTGGGAAGGGGAAACAGGTCGTTAACACGGCGCTTGTTAATCGTGTAAAGGGGCGAATTCTCCTTCAGGTTGAGGATAGGGGTCAGGCTTGGTACGTAAACCCGGTCGACGGAAAGCGCTACTATATGCGTAACGGGGACGCGGCGTACTTTATTATGCGCTATATGGGCCTCGGGGCGACGAATGCGACGCTCGGGGCGATTCCGCTCCACGCAAGACACGAAGCGGTTGTTGAATGTGGTGACGATAGTGAATGTTTACAGGCGCACCTCAAAGCACTCAGCTACGTCCATTACGCGACGGATGATATAACGCTAGAAAGCTCGGAGTACCGAGGCATTCTTGAGGAGGTAAGTGAGGGGGCGGGAGAGGGATCTTGGAAGATCGGGCTTGATGTGTCTTTGAGGAAATTTGTCGGGCAAACGAACATGGGCACTGAGTACACATATAATATGACGGTAAATTCGAGTGGGTATGAGGATGGTGTTTTGGTCGAAGACTCACGACAGATCGTTACGTGCTACATGACTCGGTCTATGGCTGCGGAGTTTTTTAGCGCAATGGATATTGAGGCGGCGCTTCTTTCCGAGGATAACGGTTGCCAGTATCAGGCTCTCTCGTTTCCGGTTGGTGGATAGCGTGTTATTATGAATAAATTTCGGGTCATATTTATCCATGGTAACGATACGATGCGAGAATCTTGAATTAAGAGATTAATGAAATGATATGGCCTTTATGCACGAAGCTCTTAATCAAACGGGGGAGATGCCGCTGGTTTATACGGCGGCGTCGAAACACCTCTTTTATTTTCGTGCGCATATTTCTAAATACGCTTTGGAGCAGGGGGCTGTGCCGCTTAATCCGTTCATGATTTTTGACTACTTTTTCCTTGATACGGTAGATCGGGATTTGGTGCGCAAGGGGAATAATAATCTTGTGAGGAGAGCGGACGAGGTTTGGGTGTTTGGAGATGTTTCAAACGGTGTTTTAGCGGAGATTTTACTCGCGAAGTCGCTTGCGAAGCCAATAAAATACTTTCGCGTTGAGAAGTCGCGGGAGATTGTGGCAATTTCCGTTGAGGAGGTTGGGCTTGAAGATGAAGTAAAGGAATTTAGGGATCAGTTATGAAGCTGACGCTGATTTTCGATTTTGATGGGACGATTGCGGATACGCTTGATGCTGGCGTAAGGATTTATAACGAACTAGCACCGAAATTTGGGTGCAGGATTGTTAAGGACGAGGAGAGGGACGGACTTCGGGGTAAACGACCACAAGAATTTTTACGAGAATACGGAATTCGGTTTTGGAATTTGCCAGTGATTTTGTGGAGGGTGCGGAAGGCGTTGAAACGTGAAATGAGTAATTTGCCGATTATTCCGGGAATGCGAGAGGTGCTACTTGGATTGAATGCGGACGGGTTTTCGATGGGAATTGTTAGCTCAAATAGTGTTGAGAATATCGAGGTGTTTTTAAAAGCGAACGGGCTTGAAGGGATGTTTCGGTTCATTCACTCCGGTCGTACTCTGTTTGGGAAGTATCGCGTTTTGCGAAAGGCGATGAAGCACCAAGGGATCGAGTTAGCGGTCTATATTGGGGACGAGACGCGCGACATAGAGGCAGCGAGGGAGGTTGGGATTCCTATCATTTCCGTCGGTTGGGGGTTTAACTTACCCGGGGTTTTAGAAAAAATGAACCCGGGGAGGGTTATTCAGAATCCAGAAGAATTAACCCAAGCCGTGCTAAAGGGATCGAAATCGAGCCTTTTTAAAATGAATTATGAAACAAATTAAGGCCAACGGTATCGATATCCATACATTCCAACAACGCGAGTATGATTATATTTCTCTAACGGATATTGCGAGGTACAAGGATCCCGAGAGATCCGATTATGTGATTCAGAATTGGATGAGGAGTTATGCAACCATTGAGTTTTTAGGTATTTGGGAGCAAATTAATAATCCGGGGTTTAAACCCATCGAATTCGATGGGTTTAAAAGTCAGTCAGGATCCAATAGCTTTTCACTTACCCCTAAGCGATGGATTGAGTCGGTCAATGCCGTTGGTATGATTACACGGTCGGGCAGATACGGCGGAGGGACGTTTGCGCATAAGGACATCGCTTTCGAGTTTGCTACTTGGGTGAGTGCCGAGTTCAAGCTTTATTTGATTAAGGAGTTTCAGCGACTTAAGACAGAGGAGACGGAGCGGCTTGCGCTCGGGTGGGACACCAAGCGTGCACTTACAAAGATTAATTACAGAATTCATACGGATTCGATTAAGGATGGAATCGTTTTGCCACAGAAACTTTCGAAAAAAGAGGCAAGTGTGGTCTATGCAAGCGAGGCGGATGTATTGAATGTGGCGCTTTACGGAATGACGGCCGGTGAATGGAAGAAGAAAAATAAAGGCAGGGCGGGGAATATTAGAGACTATTCGGATGTCTACCAGCTGGTTTGTTTGGCAAATCTAGAGACATTGAACGCGGAGTATATTAAAATGGGAATGAGCCAAAAAGACCGACTCATTCGTTTGAATGATGTTGCTATCTCACAGATGCGCACACTCTCGCGGAATTCGACCGCCAAGAAGTTATTCAAATAACTGCATTACAATTAATACATGTGAAATCTATTCGTCTTATGAGCGGGCACACAATGTATCAAAAACTTCCATTATTTGCGTTTATATTTTTAACGCCTTTTGTAGTGATTTTGCTCGTGATATTGGCTTACACGGAGGGAAGAAAAGAAAATCCCGGCCTAGCATTAAAAGCCGAAGACAGTACGGGTCAGAGATCGGCCTTTATGTTAGCTAGTCTTGAGTTCGAAACCGTGCATCCGTCCGATGATCAGGTCTTATTATTTCAAGGCATTTTAGATTCACTCGTGCGTAAATGCACGGAAACGTCAGAACTGGAAATTGCAAACATCGTTTATAAAACTAAGTCCATGATCGACGATCGGGGTGGCGTGATATCTTATGCGGATGCTGGACTGGCTATCGATGGAAGTATTCCGGATGAAGCTGCGGGGGTGATGAGTTGCGCCGACATAGCGGCAGCGCTTGTGACGCTTATGTTTCCAAAATAACGTTAATAGGTTTTAGGTGGTTGTCAATATATTCTTGTACCAATAAACGGGAATGGCGATTGGGCTGATGAAGATGATAAGGAGGACCCAAAGGACGCGGTCGTCTTCGGGGAGATGCTTGTAGGCATGGATTGCGTAGACGATAATTGCGGTTAGGGCGACGATGTTTAGAATCGCGCTCAGTAGGAGAAATAGGATGAGTATGACGAAGTAGTATTCTCCGGCGAATTCAAGATTTGGGATCATTAGGGCAAACAAGAACCCCATCATCATCTGTATAACAGTAAGGATTGGTGGCATTAGGGCAAGGACATGGTAGGGAGTTTTGTTCATAAAACGAAAACCGCCGGTGAGGGCGGTTTTTATTATTATCGAAGTCGGTATGTAACGTCGACGTTCAAGGTGATTGTTTGCTCACCTTCTTCAAGCTTGAGTTCAACAGCTCCACCTCGTCCCATATCGGCGGCCATGCTCTCGTACATTGGGTAGTAGCCTCCGTCTTGGTACTCGTAGTAGCTTACGACAGCGTCGATTGTGAGGTCGAGCGAGTCGGCGATTTGGTCAGCTTTCTCACGAGCCTGTTCGATTGCGTTTTCACGAGCTTCCGCGAGGTACTCCTCTGGATTTTCAACCGAGAAGTTTGGTCCTGAAACGGATGTGTCTTTTTGCTTTGTCGCGATATCGAGCACCTTGTCGGTGTTCTCGAGGTCACGCACCGTTACGGAGAGGTTTTGGTAGGCCTGCCAACCATTTGACTCGTACGTGTTGGTGCTTGGGTTCCAAACAGTGTTCTCGTAGACGGAAACAGATTCCGTTTTAAGGTCGGCCTTCTCGATATCGAGCTCTTTGAGGTCGGCGATAACCGCGTTCATGATCTTTGCATTATCCTCCTTTGCTTTTTCCGCTGTTGCGGCGTCGGTCGTTACCGAGATTGAGAAGGTCGCGATATCTGGCTTTACATCGACTTCGCCCTTACCGGAAACGGCGATTGTGTTGCTTGTTTCGGTTTGACCGATGTAGGCACCTTCGCGGATCGTGTTTGCCGTTTGTGCAGCAAGGAAGGCGAAGAGCGCAATACTGATAAAGATTGCGAGGACGTAGAGCACTGGCTGTTCACGGCGATCTGGGAAAATAGACATAGATAATGATTATGAATGCATTATGGCATAACGAGCGTCCAAATGCCAGTAGGGTTGCTGATAATAATACGGCGGTTTGGTTCATCAACGACCATCGAGGTGGCCGTTGCGAGTTCAGCGTTTTGGTACTGGGCAAGGAGGGCGCCTTCTTTTGTGAAGACGAGGACGCGTTTTTGGGATGGGTCGAGGATGTAGAGCGAGGTTGATGTTGCCGAGGTCCAGACCTCTCGCGCGTCTTCGAGTACTGGCTCCACCGAGGCGAGAGAGAAGGTTTGCTCACGGCCCGAGCGGAAACGGATGATGCCGTTTGGATTGAGGATGTAGACATCGCCGTCGATCGCGAAGTCGCGGGCGAGTTTGATATCGGTGGTTCGATCGATGATCCAGTTTGTTCCCCCTTCGTACTGACTTCCCTGGGTGCGCATTTTAATAATTTGTTGGGCGCTTGGGCTTAGGGCGTAGAGGGTATCGTTATAAAGCTGTATTGCCGTTGCCTGGTTTGAGGAGGTGATGCCGCTCACGACCGGGGAGGCGATTCCTCCTGCAATTCGAACGAGTCCGGAAGAGAGAAGGGCGAGTACGTTCCCGCCTTCACCGGTGAGTTGTCGTGGGCTTTCGGTGAGCGGTTCGGCTAGGGGCGTAAGCTCTGAACCGTTTACGGTAGAGAGTGTTTGGCCATTTGCGACGAAGATGGTTCCGTTTGCTTCGGTAAGGCTCGTTGCCCCGCCGGTGGCAAGAAGGGTTGCTTCAACCGGTGTCACGCCGTTAATTCGCATTGAGAGGGCATCGATCGAGGCCTTGAGTGTTTCAATCTCGCTCGCATACCGATCGCGTTCTTGGATCGTATCAAAGAGGGCGACCGCTTCGCCGATAAAAGTCTTCGCTTGGGCGGTATTGTCGTAGATCAGGCTTGCCTCGGCGGAATTACGCTTCTCGTCGATTTTTGCGAGGACGGTCTCGGTTACAAGGAATCGCTCCTTCTTCTTGGCTGATTGGTTAGCGAAGGAAATGGCAATGACGACGCAGACGGCGAGCATGGCAAAAAAGACGGAGGCGAGTTTTGCTGGGCGGGGGAGCGCACGAATATCGTGGTAGAGGGTTCGTAGACGTGCCGATAGGTCATTCATTGCGGATCTCGGCTTAGAGCCAGGTTTAAAGGCGCGTTTTAGGAGCGCAAGAAGGAGTTTGGCGCCATTAAGGAAAAAGATAGCGATAAGTGAAACGAGGTGGACGGCAATCATGAGTCCCCGTTTCACTGTACTCTTAAGTCCGCTTTGCCCAGCGCTTGAGAGCTGTTGCATGATCGGCTTTCGAAGCGTGTTAACGATACTTGCGATATCGGGTGATTGTTCGCCAAGAACGCGGGTTGTCGCTTCCTGTGTCGCCGAGAGGCCTTCAAGCGAGGAAAGCGGGTTCTCTTTTTTTGGTTGTTTAACGCCTGGATCCTTTGTTTGAAACGCAATAGCACCGTAAGAGGTAGAGGCCCCGAGATATTGCTTGATGCGCTCGATCGCACCCGCCGGAGGAAGTGTTACAAGGATCTCTTGAAGTTCGTCGACGGAAATGGAATTCACCGGCACTCGCGTCCCAACGTAAAAAACATCTCCCGGGTGGAGTTCTCCGTCGAGAACGGATTGAAGGATATCTTTCCAAGAAAGTTCGTCTTTATCGTCAAAGTACTGGTCGAGGTGGTAGAGAACATAGCGCTCCTTCGCTGTTTTATGCATGAAGAGCGTCGTGAGTTTGCCGACTCCCGCAAGAAGCACATTGGTTTTATAGACAACCCCAAACACTGCATGAAAATCCGAAAGTGGAATTCCGGCGCCGTCGAGCACGCCGTCAAGAATCGTGTCGCGCATCTGCTCCATGAACTTTTCAAACCGCCTCGGTATATTCGCATTCGGTTCAAGGTTTGAACAAAAATCTTGCAGGGCGTTTTCGATCAATTTTACGAGACGCACCCGGGCAGGGTTTTGTCTCCCGGTAAGTTTTACAAGTCCGAAGGGCCGAACGGCTCCTTTTTCTAATTCCTCAAGAAACGTGAATAATAAGACGGGTTCACGGTCTGAATTCGATTCGATCTTTGCGCTTTTGAGGATGTACGGGTTCATCTTTACGGATTCACAAATAGTCTTTACTATGAGTATATACGAATTAGTATGTCTCTTCAATCAACGGACAAGGTCAAGAGTTTCCATATAGAACACTTATTTGGTTCAAAGACGCGCGTTCGAATTTTGACGCTTTTTCTCGAGGCGCCGGATCGTGCGTACTACGTTCGAGAATTGACTCGAAGAATCCAGGCGCAACTCAATTCGGTTCGTCGCGAGCTGAAAAACCTTGTTGATCTTGGGATTGTTGAAGAGGTGGATGGAAAGATTCTTGAGATTGAGCCAGACCTTCCGGACGAGGAGAAGGTAAAGGGTCCCGAGAAGCGAAAGTTTTACCGGGCAAATGCGCAATTCCCGTTTCTTCAAGAGTTACGGTCGATTATGAAAAAGTCGGCGGTAATGATGAACTATCAATTTGTAAAAGAGATCCAAGAGTCCGGCGAGATCCATCTTCTCTTTTTGACGGGGCGATTTATCGACGACGAATCGGTTCCTTCCGATATGTTGATCGTTGGAAAGATTGAGGCGCCGAAACTTCGCCACGCGATTGATCGTTTTGAAGATGAGATAGGACGTGAGATTAATTACACGAGCATGCCACCGGAGGAATTTAAATACCGCCAAGAAGTGAAGGACCGTTTTCTCGAGTCGCTGATTCAAAGCGATAAAATTGTCCTTGTTAACACGGTGGGGGAGCTATGATTATTTACCTCAACGGACAAGATATTGGATCGTTGTCGCTCGGGCTCGTTTCACCCGATATTTCCGTTGAACACATTGCTTGTTCACCTGAAGACTATCTCAAGGTGCTCGACGAATACTTGCGTGCACAGGCGATTACGCTCGACGCGATCGAAGCCTTCGTTGTTGTTAGGGGCCCGGGTTCTCCAACGGCGCTTCGCTCCTCTTTGGCACTTGTAAATACGTTGGCATTTGCAAAGGGCATCAAGCTCTACGGAATCGAAAAAGCGAAAGACGAGGCGGACGAGGACGCGTTAATCCGCTGGAGGTCACAAAACGCGACCTCAAAATCGGAAGAGATCCTAACGCCTCTCTATGACCGAGAGGTACAAATTACGGCGCCTACAAGGGACGCCCTTAAACGAACGCTATGAATGAAACGAATCAATTCTTGATCTCTGCAGAAGTCATCAAGACCCTTCTTCTTGGTATTTGGGAGCAGACGGTCCTCCTTCTTCCGCGAATCGGAGCCGCGCTTGTTGTGCTTTTTGTCGGGCTTCTCCTCGCGAACATCCTTTCGGCTGTTCTTGTGCGTTTTCTCCACTTTATTCGGATTGATGACTTTCTCCGACGCGTGGATTTTGATGATTTGATCGGGCGTCTAGGACTTTCTTTTGGTATCGCCGAAGTATTTGGCTGGATTGTAAAATGGTTCATTATTATTCTCACGCTTATCACGGTTGCGGACGTACTTACTTGGGATCAAGTGACGCTTTTCCTTGCGGACGTCATCGCCTATCTTCCGAACGTCGCTATTACCGTTATCATCCTCCTCGTTGGGTTTGTTCTAGGCGGATTTATCCAGCAGGTACTCCAAAAAACATTCGAAGCAACGAACATGAAAACCGCAAGTATTCTTGCGGGTCTTGCGAAATGGGCTATTTATGTGTTCAGTATCATGGCGTCCCTTGTCCAGCTTGGAATCGCGGAGCCACTCGTTAATACGCTGTTTATCGGATTTGTTGCGATGATTTCGCTCGCGGGCGGTTTAGCATTCGGCCTCGGCGGTAGGGAGCACGCGTCAAAGGTACTTGATGCGATCTTCGAAGATTTGCGCGGGAAGCGGGACTAATTTGCTCGCTTTATCGCCTCCGTTGCGTACCAGGCGATTCCTCCACGGATAGCGAAAGCGGGGTCGAGAAGTTCTTCTTTTGAAAACCAGCGAATATCGTTATGTTCGCCTTCTGCGAGTGTTATTTCTTTTGTTTTTGAGCGACAAAAAAAGACGAGTCCGATATGTTGATGTGTGTCGCTTATGCGGTGGATATCCATATAATTTGGTACCCAAAGATTTTTCTCCCCATGAAATTCCTTAAATCGTTTCGTTGAAAGAATTTCGATCTGCTCGGGTTTGATTCCTGATTCCTCTTCAATCTCTCGAAAAAGCGCCTGGTCGGTATCCTCGTCGAGTTCAACGTGACCTCCGACGGGCATCCAGTTCTGCAATTTTTTGTGATCAACAAGGAGAACTTTTTGATCATGAACAATATACGCCCCTACACAGAAATCAATTTTTTCGTGGATGTGTGCCATAGGGTTTTATTATACAGCTATTGTGTAGACTTGATAATTTACGCGCCCCTGGCGGTTCCGCGAACTCTGTACGCTGTATTTAGGAATATGCCTTTCGGTGCTTTTTCGTGTACTACACCGAAAAACATGACTGTATTAGAGCTTTGCAGTTGGTGTGAAACTGTATTTGCGATTCATTCGCGTGCAGACTTTGTATTAAGAATTTCTTGATATCAGCCTCTCGCTCCGGGTGTCGGTTGGTGATGTGGATTTGAACAAAACGCAGTCGGGTTAAGTCTAGGTTTTTTAGATTGATTTCTAAACCGCCGCCTAGCCCGAGTATGTATATAGTTAAAGTATTGTTTTGATCTCTCGGAAAGATTACGTGAGGCTTGCTTTCGTAACACGAGACGACGTCAAGATATCGTTCCTTGTCCGTTTTTATAGTTTCCGTTTGCTTGTCTAGGTTGTGATCCGAACCCAATGAAAAAAATCCATGGGGATGAAGGCATTGGGCTGAGGTGTCTGCGACTTCTTCCAGGGCATTTGCGTACAAAATGTTACGCTCTTTGTCGCCCAGATGTTCGTATTTAAGGAAATTTTTATCCAAGACATTATCGTAGTTGTAGTTAATGAAGGCGATTTCTGATCCTAACTTTATTTTGCGAAGTGCGGCATCGTTTAGTAGGCGTATCCATCCATCCTCATTGCTTCTGTATTTTTCATCAAAGATTTCCTGGATTAACATAAAGATCTCGTTTTCAATAATATCGCCACCTTTATGGTATTTTACGGATTCATGTTTTATGCACTCGTCTATAGTTTTATACGCTGCGCTGGAATCGGGATCAACCTTGTTCAACCACTCAGCTATCTCCTTTTTATGAATGTATTTAGCATCTAGTTCACCTGCGAGCTTCGTCTTAATCAGGGCACTTAATTCTGCCCATGTCGGTAGACCGTATTCGGTCGAGGCGCCAGCGCCCAGAATAAAAAGATGACGCGTGTTGTAGCTTAGATGCAGGTTCATATTTTTTCTTTATCAGAGTGCGAGGCTCGTTCATTGTGGTTTGGGCTATATAAATACGACCTCATTCCGAAGTCGTGTTTATATGGTTCCGGGACTAGGATTCGAACCTAGGTTATCTGCGCCAGAAGCAGACGTCCTGCCAGTTAGACGATCCCGGAATGTGGGAGAATGATAGCGCAAAATATGATAAACTTCAAGGGCTATGGTCAACGTACAACTTGAAACAGGTGATCGGCGACGGCAAATGGCGAAGATAATCGTTGACGGGTTTGGGGAGATGTTTTTTGCCAAGATGAAGCAGGCAAAGTCGATACTGCTCAAGGTGAATCTTGTCGATCACACGAGACCGCTCGCTTGCACGCACGTTGACACGGTCCGTGGCGTAATCGACGCGATTCGATTTTGGAGCGGTGCCCCAATTTTTGTTGGAGACGGGGGATATTCTGGAACGAAGCTCGCCTTTAAGGTTATGGGCTATGATCGACTCTCTGAGGTCTATGAAAAAGTGTACTTAGTTGATTTGAATGAAGATGAGACAGTTTCGGGGGCGATTGAGAAGGCGGGCGGGGACTCCGAGATCCGTCGGTCGCGACTTGCGGTTGAGGCGGACGTGAAACTATCGATCGCGCCGATGAAAGTCGATCAAGAAACGGGTGTTTCGCTCTCGATAAAGAACTGGGCGTTTGGAACGTGGATCGTTCCTTCAAGGACAAGTTCCGCGGGACGAGTTTATGCACATTGGCCTTGGTTGCGAGACGAAGGGGAGACGGCGTATCATGCTTCTATCGCGCGACTGTACGAGGATGTGCCGTGTGACGCGGTCATCGTCGACGGAGTTACGGCGATGGAGGGGAGTGGACCGATTGATGGGGTGCCTGTCGAGATGTATGCAATGATTGGGGGGCTCGATGCGGTCGCGGTTGACGCGGTCGCCTCTACACTTATGGGAATTGATCCATTTGAGATTTTCTACCTTCGCAGGTTACACGAAAAACAGGTCGGGATTGCCGATATGGCAAAAATCAATGTCCCGCCAATACTTATTCATCAACTTACAAAAGCATTTAATCGTTAATCTATGCACTGTCTTTTTCCAGGTCATTTTCAACCGCTCCACAACGGCCACCTTCTTGTTATTAAGGGCATGGTAAAAGCCTGTCCAAAAGCAACGATTGTTATTTCTGAAAATGATGAACAACTTTTTAGTACAGACAAAGTTCGCGAGATGATCACAGGCGCACTTATGGAGGAGGGGATTATGGATGCGGGTATCACTGTCGTAAAAGAAACGGATGATCAGGAGGCGTGGGCGGATGCGGTTATCGAGGCGGGGGATGGCGATGATATGACCGTTTGGAGCGGAGATCCTGAGGTTCTTGCACTATTTGAAGATCGCGGTGTTCCGGTGAAAAAGATCGTGCCGGTTCCTGGAATCTCAAGCGAAGTAATTCGAGAACAAATTGTATCCGGCGATTCTGCCTGGCGATCAAGCGTGCCCGGCTCGACGCTTGATCCGGTCATGGACTTCATAGACGCACAGAAATAAAACGAGGCCCGCAACTCCGAGTGGAGCGCGGGCCTTTCGCGTCGTAGGCGTTCCTACGAGACGGGACGGACGGGCGGGGGCGTGGTGGTGGCCTTCGAGAGGTCGACGGTCGACGCTTCGATCCAGGCGCGCGACGTCACGAAGTTGCGCATGCATTCCGCGAAGCTTGCGATCAGGTCGGTCCGTGGGAAGTCCCCACGGTGCGGCAGGAGCCCCTCGATGAATTGCAGTTGGCTTGCGAGGTGGGTGACCGCTTCGAGGTCACCCGACTCGAGCGCTTCGCCGAAGATGCTCATAAGCTTACCGAGGCAGCGGAGAGGATCGTCGCCGCTGGCCCAGTCCGGTTTCTTGCCGTTCTCGCCGATCTCTGCGGCGACGGTGCGATAACGATCGAGAAGGTCCTGATGTCGCGGCATTACTGCCTCCAAACGATCCGCGTGACTGCGGACTAGTGACAGTACCTTGTTTTTGCAAAAAGGTCAATCATATGATATATTTTGGGCACAACCAGATCCCTAATAGCCCCCTAGTAAGGGCTTGGATCTGGCAATTTTACTATGGAATTTAAACTACAATCGAAATATAAGCCGGCGGGCGATCAACCGAAGGCGATCGAAGAGCTTGTAGATGGGCTTAAAGAGGGGCTGAAAAAGCAGACCCTTCTTGGCGTTACGGGGTCCGGAAAGACGTTTACGATTGCGAATGTGATCCAGCAGGTCCAGAAGCCGACGCTTGTTATGGCTCCGAATAAGACGCTTGCGGCGCAACTTTGCAATGAGTTTCGAGAGTTTTTCCCAGATAATGTCGTTGAGTACTTTGTTTCATATTACGACTATTATCAGCCAGAGGCGTACATGCCACGGACTGACACCTATATCGAAAAGGAGTCGCAAATCAATGAGGAAATCGATCGACTTCGACATGCGGCAACGCAGGCGCTTCTTTCTCGACAGGATGTGATTATCGTCGCATCCGTTTCTTGTATCTATGGACTTGGATCACCAAAGGAGTACCGAGATACGGTGATGCATCTTGAAATCGGCAACGACGAAGGTCGTAATGCGATTATGCGCCGTCTTATCGAGATGCACTTTGAGCGTACTCCGGCGGATATTTCGCGAGGGAAATTCCGAGTCGTAGGAGATGTGCTTGAGGTAATGCCGATGTCTGGGCGTGGGGGTGGTGACGAGGAAGATGATCAATCGACGCTGTTTCGAATTATTTTTGAGGGTGACCGTGTGACCGAAATGTTCGCGCTTAATCCGATTACCCGAAAAACAAAGGAGCAGCTTGAAAGTCTGTGGATATTTCCGGCGAAGCACTATGTTGTCGGTAGCGAGCAGGTTGAAAGGGCATATAAATCGATCGAGAAGGAGCTTGAGGAACGGTTGGCGGTACTGCAAAAAGAAGGAAAGTTACTTGAGTATGAGCGGTTAAAGCGCCGAACGCGATATGATCTCGAAATGATCAAGAATATCGGGTACTGCAATGGAATCGAAAACTATTCTCGGCACTTTGAAGGGAGGGCGCCGGGTGAACCGCCGCATACGCTTCTTTCTTACTTCCCGAAAGACTTTCTTCTCGTTGTTGACGAATCACACGTGACCGTTCCGCAGATTGGGGGAATGTATGCGGGTGATCAGGCGCGAAAAGAAGTGCTTGTGGAGCATGGGTTCCGTCTCCCGAGCGCAAAGGATAACCGCCCCCTAAAATTTGATGAATTCGAAGCAAGAACGGGTCGAACAATTTATGTATCCGCCACGCCGGGCAAGTATGAGAATGAACGTGCTGAACGAATTGCAGAGCAGATTGTACGTCCAACGGGGCTTATCGATCCGGAAACGATTGTCCTTCCGGTGACAGAAAAAGACGGGGGGCGGGGGCAGGTTGATGATCTTATTCCACGTATCCAGGATCGGGTCGCGAAGGGGGAGCGGGCGCTTGTAACGACACTGACGAAGAAGATGGCCGAGGACCTCACAGACTTTTTAAAGGAGGTTGGGGTCAAGGTGCAATATCTCCATTCCGATGTTGAGACGCTCGACCGGATTAAGACGCTGACCGAGCTTCGACAGGGGGTCTATGACTGCGTGGTCGGAGTAAACCTTCTTCGAGAAGGGCTCGATCTTCCTGAGGTATCGCTTGTCGCGATTCTCGACGCCGATAAAGAAGGGTTCCTTCGAAGCGAAACATCGCTTATTCAAACGATTGGACGGGCGGCTCGAAACGTTCATGGGCAGGTGATCCTTTATGCTGATGTGATGACCGGATCTCTCGAGCGTGCGCTCAAAGAAACCGATCGCCGACGTAAAATCCAGCTTGCCTACAATAAAAAGCACAAGATAACGCCGGTGACGATTACGAAAACGATTAAGGATATTCGCGACATGATTGGTCACAACCTTGACGAGCCGAATGCGCGCGAGGTGCTCAAGATCGAGCTCGTTGCATCGAGCGTGGATCTCGACGAAGTGATTGCCGAAAAGGAAGAAGCGATGAAGGTTGCTGCGGCCGAGATGCGGTTTGAGACTGCGGCGATCCTCCGCGATGAAATCATGGAGCTTATGAAGGAAAAGGAAGAGAAAAAAGAATGACGCCGCCTCGAATCCTTACGAAACGAGACGGCGCACGCCTGAGCGGGGCTTCTATCATGTCGGTTTAGCGGGCCGTAACGGTTGCAGGGTCGGCGGTTGCCGAATGGTCCGTTGCAAGCCCCAAGGGTGATAGGCGCTAGGAAGTCGGATGGGGACGGGGGGGCAGGGGTGGGCGGAGACCGCCCGAGCCTACTATGAACTAGGCTATTCTCAAGCCATGACGTCACGTCCGATCAGGTGCCTGTAGCATAAAATGAAAAGTCCCACTTCGCAACCCTGGCAGTTACGAAGCGGGACTCGACGGTGCCCTGAGGAACTCTTATGCGATTGCTGTTCCTTTCGAGCGCGTACTCGTGACGACTTGGGGCGTCGGTGCCCACCTGCTTCATCCCTAATGTGGTTCGAGAGATGGCGGCTGCTTGCACGAAGGGTGGCTTCTCGCCTCGTCTGGCAAAAGGGTGCGCACAAGTGTGCGGTGGCATCGGACTAGGCATGGTAGCGTTGTCCGTACGGCCTGTATCGACGCTTCCACGTCTCGCCCCTTCCCGTCGCCGGGGTTGGGGCAGAGTCGGACGGACGACGGTGCATTTCAGGACGCGGAGCTCCGGGGCATTCCCTCGGCTCCGAGTCAAGAACTTCACGCAGTCCTCCCGACCCGCAACGAGTCGGAATAATGACACCTCCTGCGCTGGCTTTATTGCCTTGCGACGGAGCTATGATAAAACAGAACGATAAAATATGAAAGATGAAATTGTCATCAAGGGTGCTCGTGAGCATAACTTGAAAAATATCAACTTAACGCTTCCGAGAAATAAACTTATTTGTATTACGGGGCTTTCCGGATCGGGGAAGTCGTCTTTAGCGTTTGACACGATTTTTGCCGAGGGGCAACGGCGCTATATCGAATCCTTGTCCGCTTATGCGCGACAGTTTTTGGGGCAGATGCAAAAGCCGGATGTCGACGAAATCGAGGGGTTGTCGCCGGCAATTTCGATCGACCAAAAGGCGCACTCGAGAAACCCACGTTCAACGGTTGCGACCGTAACCGAAATTTACGACTATTTGCGGGTTCTGTTTGCGCGTATTGGAGAGCCGCATGATCCTGAAACGGGCGAGAAGCTCGAGAAGATGACGGTGGACGAGATGACGGACGTGGCGATCTCTATGGCTAAATCGTTCCAGAAAAAAGGAGCGGAACTTATGATTTTCGCGCCTGTGGTTCAGGGGCGAAAAGGGGAGTACTACCAACTTCTCTACGATTTGTATAATAGTGGTTTTGCGCGTGTGCGCGTCGACGGAAAGATCCACAAGCTCAGCGAAAAGATTGAGCTCGCGCGCTACAAGCAACACACGATCGAGGTACTTATCGATGCGATTTCAACCGCAACGCTTGTGAATCCGAAGAAGGATGACCGTCAGCGAGTTTCGGAAGCGATTGAGCGGGCGATTGATGTTTCGAAGAATGTTGCGATTCTTTCGGCCGGAGAGGATGAGCGGGCACTTTCGACGCAATACGGAAATCCAAAAACAGGCTTCTCGTTCCCGGAAATCGAACCGCGCCTCTTTTCGTTTAACAGTCCTTACGGTGCGTGTTCGGCCTGTGATGGTATCGGAACAACAGAATTGTTCAACGAAGAAATCTGTCCCGTATGTAATGGAGCGCGACTTAAGAAAGAGTCGCTCAGCGTCCTTATTCAGGACAAAAATATCGTAAACCTCACGATGATGACGATCGGCGAGGCGGTCGATTTTTTCCTCAACTTGAAGCTTGACGACAGGGGTCAAGAAATCGCCGGAACCGTTCTTCGCGAAATCGAGAGCCGGTTGACGTTTATGCTCGACGTCGGGCTTCACTATCTCACCCTTGATCGTAAGGCGGGGTCGCTTTCGGGTGGAGAAGCGCAACGAATTCGTCTTGCCTCGCAAATCGGTTCGCGTCTTGTTGGGGCGCTCTATGTGCTTGATGAGCCAACGATCGGACTTCACCAACGGGACAATGAACAATTGATTCGCACCCTTGAGGACCTTCGAGATATTGGAAATACGGTCATTGTCGTTGAACACGACGAGGATATGATCCGTCGATCGGATTTCATGGTCGAAATTGGACCGTCGGCTGGGCGTTTTGGAGGGGAGGTGATGGCAGCTGGAACGACGCCTGACGTGTTTAAAGAAAAGAAGTCGAAGACCGCTGGATATATTCGAGGGGATTTATCGATCCCGGTTCCGAAGGATCGCCGCGCGATCGGCAAGGATTCGATCAAGATTCGAGGGGCAAAAGCGCATAACTTAAAAAATATCGATGTGGATATCCCGCTTCGACGGTTTGTTTGCGTCACGGGAGTCTCGGGATCCGGTAAGTCGACGCTGATGCACGATATTCTCTACCGCGCGATCGCAAAGAAGCTCAATGGATCAAAGCAAGAGCCGGGCGAGCACAAAGCGGTGCTTGGAATCGAGTATATCGATAAGATCATTTTAATGGATCAATCGGCGATTGGACGGACGTCTAGATCAAATCCGGCGACCTATACGGGAGCCTGGGGTCCGATCCGAGAGATCTTTGCGGCAACCGACGAGGCTGCCTTCCGCGGATTTAAAGTTGGTCGGTTTAGTTTCAATGTTCCTGGCGGTCGCTGTGAAAACTGTGAAGGTCATGGGGAGATCGGAATTGAGATGCACTTTCTCCCGACTGTCTATGTGACCTGCGAAGTTTGCCAGGGGAAGCGTTTTAACCGTGAAACGCTCGAAGTAACCTGGAATGAAAAGAATATTTTCGAGGTGCTTGATATGACGATTGACGATGCGGTCGTCTTCTTCAAGAACGTTCCAAATGTTTACGATAAGCTCATTTCGCTTCAGGAAGTCGGGCTCGGATACCTGAAGCTTGGCCAAAGCGCCACGACGCTTTCCGGGGGAGAGGCTCAGCGCGTAAAGCTTGCGAACGAACTCGCGAAGCGCCAAACAGGTCGAACACTTTATTTGCTCGATGAGCCAACCACCGGACTTCACTTCGAAGATATAAAGCGTTTGCTCGAAGTTCTTCATCTTCTTGTTGAAAAAGGAAACTCGGTTCTTGTTATCGAGCACAACCTCGACGTGATTAAAACGGCGGACCACATTATCGATCTTGGGCCGGAAGGTGGAGCGGGCGGAGGAACGATTGTTGCGGAAGGAACGCCGGAAGAAGTGTCGGTGAAAAAAGCCTCGCTTACAGGTCATTATCTAAAAGCGAAACTCGCGTAAAAAAAGAAGCGCCGCCGAGACCGGGGAGGTCAGGGCGGCAGTCGAGGCGCGAGGGCCTCGCGGATGTTGGTGCTCAGGCGACGTTCCCGATCTTGAAGGTGACCTTCTTGTCGACCTCGTCACCGTCTCCCCAACTCAGGGTCGCGGTGCGCCACTTGTCGCCAAAGAACGCTTCCAGGTCTTCGATCGCCTTCTTCGGGATGGTGAGGTGGGTGATCCGATGGTTTTGTACGAACCGAACGATCTTGCGGGCATCGTTCTCGGTCTGCTTGTCGACCGGCTTCTTCGCGATGCCGTTTCCGCAGGTATCGCGAGGACCGGGGATCGTCTCACGTTCGGTGTCGAGCAGGACGACGAGTCGTCCGAGATCCGGGTCGTGTCGTACCACGAGATTGGCGAATTTGCCTTCTTTGGTGCTCACGCGGACTCCTGTGCCTCCCGTGGTGGAAGGCGGTGGGTGGAGAGGTTGTTGATGCTTACGCATCAGATTTAGCGTATTCCGACGAAATACATCCGTCAACCTACGCGGAAAAAGTTGCGCTCGCCGAACGGGTGTCCGGCGAGCAGGGAGAGTTGGTCAGGCGGCCGACTCGGCGGAACGGCGGATCGCCACGATCTCGATGCGGTCGTTCGTCACCGGGAATGCCGGAAGGGACGGGTGGTTGATCACGATGGCGACCTCGTCCGACTGCGTTTCGAAGAGCTTCGCGACCAGAGACATCGAGTTCCGCTCGAAGGTCACCTCGGTTCCGCCAACCGCGGACTTCCCGATGATCCCGAGCACTTCGTTGCGCACGATGTTGCGCCTCGAACCCGGCTCGACGGTCCTTCCGTGGACCACGGCCTGGCGGCTATTGCGCGCTACGATCAGGACTCCGCCGTCCGGTCGCTTCTTCACTTCGACGGTCACGCCGTCGAACCTCTTTTTCGGCACGGGCATGGGATTCTCCTGTGAACCAGGATAGTTCACGGTGGGTGGCGCTCGGATTTGAGCGACACCGTAAAATAGCATAAAATGATCGTAAATGTCAATCCCAGACTTTGTTCAAATTAAACACGGGGAACTTCCGGACGAGCCGGGAGTGTATTTTCATAAAGACGCTAAAGGGTCGATTCTTTATATCGGAAAGGCGACGTCACTTCGTAATCGCGTCGGTTCTTATTTTTCAAAAGCACACGATAATCGCATAGCGGAAATGGTCTCAAAGGTGCGAAAAATCGATTACATTATTACTCCGACCGTGATCGAGGCGCTTGTTCTTGAGGCGAATCAAATCAAGAAGCATAAACCTCCGTATAACGTCATGCTCCGTGACGATAAGAGCTTTCTTTACCTGTGTATAACAAACGAACCGTATCCAAAACCGCTCCTTCTTCGCGGACATGATATTGAAAAATTTGGCGTAAAGCCGTTTGACGCGGAGTTGTCCGAGCGTGGAAAGAAAAAGTTTTTGGCCGTTTACGGGCCGTATACGAGCGGAGGGTCGCTTCGTAAGGCGCTTGAGTATGTTCGAAAGTTCATCCCATGGTCGGATTGTGAACCGCCGAGTGTAACGGGAAAGGCGCGTCCTTGTTTTTATCGTCATATTAAGAAATGCCCAGGCGTTTGCACGGGTGAAATTGACCGAAAGGCCTATCGCGCGGTGATTCGGGATTTGATGGATTTTTTTGACGGTAAGAAGGAACGGATCATTAAACGTCTTCGAAAAGAGATGGAGGCGTCGGCGAAGCTTCAACGGTTTGAAGAGGCTGCGATTTTGCGAAATAAACTCTTTGCGCTTGAGCATATTCAAGATATTGCGCTTATTAGTCGAGAGGATGTTGAGCTTCCGTATGCGAAGCCGGTGCATGACGACGTGATTGATCTTGAGGGACGAATCGAGGCCTATGATATTTCTAATATTTCAGGGACGTCAGCCGTTGGGTCCATGGTTGTTTTTGAGGAGGGGCGACCGGCGAAGGCGAAGTATCGAAAGTTCAAGATTAAAACAGTTGAGGGACCGAATGATTTTGCGATGATGGAGGAAGTTTTACGGCGTCGACTAACGAGATCGAAGACACATCCAAAGGCTTGGCCGCTTCCAGAGATTTTGGTCATTGACGGGGGGCTTGGGCAGATCGGAAAGGTGTACGAGGTGATGAAGGAGCTTGGGGTTCGTGTCCCGGTGATCGGAATCGCGAAAGGGTTTGATCGGAAACAGGATCGGCTCATGTTTGATCGGACCGATACGGACGTGCTCGCGATCGCGCAACGAGGGAAGGAATTATTTCAAAGAGCGCGAGACGAGGCTCATCGCTTTGCGGTGAAATATCATAGGGAACTGCGTCGTACCACGAGTGGAATCCCAAAGAAACGAAAGGTTTAAAAAGATACACGGCGCGACCCGAGTGGGCCGCGCCGTTTGATTTGAGGGAGTGCTACCTGTCTTCGGGTCCTGTCTTGGGTTCCGCGCCACGTTCCGCCATCGTTGCGTGGTATTGGCGCGTGTTCTCGAGACGGATCTGGTATCCAAGCTCCCTGCACTCAAAGCCGTCTACTTGGTCGTGTAGGCATCTGAGAATGAAGCGGTCGGTTGGTGGGAGCGGGAGAGCTTCGAGAGCGGTGAGACCGGACAGTCCGATATCAACGAACCGAAGGTTTTCACTTTCTTCGACCACGTTGTCGGCACGTACCATGATCGCGATGTTCAGGCTCGGACCGTTCACGTTGTCGCTCTCATTGCCAACGGGGTACGTGGCGGTATACGTAGGGCCTCCGGCGGTGTTGCACTCAACGCCGAGCTTCCTGAGTTGATCGTTGAGCCGTAGCTGCGCGTCGCTCCCGCGGTCGGTTTGCAGTGCGACCGTTGAGGGAAGTCGCCACATCTTGTTTGTGCCGATCTCAGGCGGGTCACGCACAAGAAGAACCATCGGTCGGGGGCTGTGGCGCTTGAGCACCACGGCCACGAACACCGGGAGCGGTGGGACTGCTTTCGCGAGCATCGCGAAGCGTCGTGCGAGCACTTCGGGTAGTGCCGTAGCGTCGCGCGGCAGCTTCACGAGCTCCGCACCGAGGGTCAAGGTTTCGACGGTGAACGGGAGCATGTGCCCGAACTGTCCGTCGAGGCGACCTAGGTGAGGTGACGCGTGTTCAAATACGGACTTGGCACGCTCTAGCCATGTGCGTACCATCTCTTCAAGCACATCATGTTCGATTCGAGCATTGAGCTCAGCAAGTTCGCGGATCCGTTTATCCTCCTCGCTTTCGGGACCGGGGATCATGTTTTCGGCCATGGGAGCCTCCAATGTGGCGCAGTTAGATTCCCATAAATGAACAAATTTCGCAATTTACGGACGGTAAGTGGATAACTTTGGTTGCGTGGGGAATGAGAGTGGGGTAAAGTGGAGTCGTTGAGGCAGAAAGTGGGTTTCGGCCTCGAGACGACACAAGCCATGACCTGGCAAGTGGTTGTTTCCGCATTTACGCGGAGCCTCGGGTAACCTCCCCCCGAAATAATGATCAGCAATGAAACATTGTTTCGGTCCATTGCAAAATGGGATAACAACCGCTTGTTCTTTACTACATGGCTATGCAACATTTTCTAAATTATGTTCATAGGCGAGTATCATCACCAAATCGACGACAAAGGGCGACTCGCCCTTCCGACGAAGTTTCGCGACGACCTCGTGAAAGGTGCGGTTGTTACTCGAGGTCTCGACTCTTCGTTATTCCTGCTTCCCTTGGAGGAGTGGGGCAAACTCGCGGATAAAATCGCGGGCTTGCCCCTGGGGCAGGCAAATTCACGTGCGTTCTCGCGCCTTATGCTTGCGGGAGCGATGGACGTGATGCCTGATAAGCAGGGACGGTTCGT
>CAYNYL010000012.1:0-27629 GCA_964401485.1 uncultured Gammaproteobacteria bacterium | reverse complement strand
TCGGCGGCGCGAACGCGTGCCCCGTGTGCGTCCCGACCGGTGTGGAGATCTGCGGAAACGGGGTCGACGAGGACTGCAATGCCTCGACGACCGACGTCTGCACGCCGACCTGCGTGCCGACGGGCCCGGAAGTGTGCGGGAACGGCGTCAACGAGGATTGCAACGCCTCGACGTCCGACACCTGTCCCGTCACGCCTACCAAGGCGTGCTACGAGGATCGGGACAACGACGGCTACGGCGCCAACGGCCGCGTCACCCAGCGCGCCACCTGCCTCTCGACCGAGTCGGAGGAGGCAGGTGACTGTGAAGATGGGGACGCGCTCCGGTTCCCCGAACTCATGGAGGTCCAGGACCTTCGTGACAACGACTGCGACGGAATGACCGACGAAGACGGCCTCGTCACCTTCCGCCGCTACTACCGGACTCCGGGGGTGGATTGGGACCACCTCTTCGCGACGAGCACGCCGGCGGGCGGGTACTCGCAGGACGACAAGTGGATGAAGATCTACCCGGTCAACATCTGCTCGGGAACCTACCGTCCGTTCGACACCTGCGTCGTGAACGGCAACGGCGCCACCGTGACCCTGCACGGTGGCAATCAGCTCGAGGCGCTCTCGCAGTGCCGCGGGTTGATCGGAGAGGACGACATCACCCTGCTCCTGCTTGAGGGGAGCGGTGAGTACCGTGACTACTCGGTGCGCAGCGGGTTCTCCTGCTCGCGCCTCGGGTACGCGATGTCCCAGACCGGCTCGGCCCGTCAGTCCTTCGGGACCCTGGCCAAGCTCCTCTGGCGTCATCGCTCCTCGCCGTTCGTCGACTTCGGTGTCGGCGGGCGTCCCGGTGTCGCGGACAACATGTGGTCGACCTTGCCCCTCGAGGGTGAAGTCGGTCACGGTGGAACGTCCACCGACCTCGACTACGATGAGCACACGGCGGCGTTCTACGTCCCGTACGCTCGCTAGCTCGAGAGAGGCCTCGCAAGCCTCGACCTCTGACAGAGGGCTTCTGTCCGTTGCGACCCCTGCCTCACTTCGGTGAGCAGGGGTCGTTTCATTTTCCGAGGAAAGTTTTATATACTGCGCCTATAAAGATTTAATGGAATCGGCAAGGCTATGTATTTAAAGAGATTATCGCAACTCATTTTCGTTATCGCCGTTCTAATTTTTGCGAGCTTTTATGCGTTTTATCGGCTTGGCGTACGAGAAATCGAGAGTGCCGACGAGGGTATTTATGGTCAGGTAAGTCTTGAAATATTCAACGGAGGTAGTTTAATCGAACCAACTTGGTACGACTCTATTTGGCTAGAGAAGCCTCCGCTACATCTTTGGATTAATCAATTGGCGATTGCAGTTTTTGGCCCGGTTCCGTTTGCGATCCGATTTTTCCCCGCGCTCTTTTTCCTCGCTTGCGGAGCGATGATGGCTGTAATTAGCTATCGATTGTGGAAAAATGTCTCTGGGGCATTAGCGTTCCTATTATTTACCGTATCAACCCTATTCATTGTGGAGCATATCGGTCGTACGGGAGACTTTGATATGGCGCTTATTTTCTTTTCGCTAATTGCCGTTTATTCCTATATTCGGCAACTCGAGAATCGGGAGGGAAAGTGGTGGCTTCTTTCGGGACTCGCTCTTGCCGGAGGCTTTTGGGTCAAGAGTGCAATGATCGCCCCTGTGTTTCTTGCCTTTTTCCTTCATTGGCTAATTTCATTTAGGAACAAAGAGCAACTACTGACACTGCTAAAGATCTACGCGACGAGTGCCCTGTGTATCCTCCCTTGGGTTATTTTAAATCTCATCTTTTTTAAACAGGAATTCATCACCTTCTTTTGGGAGCATCAAATCCTTGATCGCATGAGTCCTAACTTTACGCATTTGCATCCTTGGTACTGGTATGGCGAGTTTTTACACTGGAGTCTCGCCCCGTTTATTTACTTAGCGATAGTCTCTTTGATTCTATTTTTTAAGCGATGGAAATCGTTGAGCACATCCGAACAAATCTTACCTCTTTGGTTCTTGGCGGTGTTTGTGCCTTTTTCCATTGTGAGTTCTAAGCTTTATTGGCATGTTTTGCCCGCCGTTATACCGCTTCTGCTTATAGTGGCTCAAACGGTGTGGAGAATGCCAAGAGAACGCATGTGGGTTCGGGTTCTCCTGCCGATTTCACTGACATTAGGTTATTATCCGATCGTTTTTTCTAACGGGTATTGGTACTTTGGAGAACTTAAAAAGTTCCATCTTGGGTATATGACGCTGATTGCGTTCGTTATCTTACTCGGGTGGTTTGTGCTGAGACGCATGAGTATTAGGCAACACTTCGTTCAAGGAGCATTCTATGCCCTCCTCATTGCCTCGATTCTGTTTAATGTTCAACGGTTTAAGCATTTGATCCTTTATCCTACGCCATCGCTTCTCGAGCTATCTTTAGAGTTCGTGCAAGAGAAAGATTTTATCTATCTGTATCAATTTTCCTTGATGCAACTCCATACGGGTGCATATCCGGAGCCTTCGGTCATGTTCTATTTGTTGGCTAAACAGTTGGATTACTCCGTCCTCAACTCCGTGGAAGAGTTTGAACAACTGCCTCCTGGCTCTCTTGTTCTTGTGAAAATAGACGAGATTGCGTTTAGTGCTCCCGCAGATTTGGAAGTGCTCTCGCGTACAAAAGAGTACCTGCTTATAAGACGTTAAGAGACTAGTTTAGCTCCAGCTCTTGTAGGCGCCCTGCATCGAAATAAAGGAAGTGAATCGGTTTGGTTGTCATAGATGTGCGGAGGCCTTGCTCGATACGGAAGTATGCCATCGATGACGTTGAAAGGTTGTAGTCATAGCCCCAAAGCTCGAAAACCATTTCCGTGCTTTCGCGTCTATCGTAGCCCGTTAAATTAAAGGATTCGTCCCGCGTTTTTAAAATAAATTCGTACGGAGCCTTGTAAAACTCGACTCTTATCAGGCTTTCGTTGAGATAGCCTTTTGGAACCATTGTGCGCACGCGTGGAATCACGGCGTCGAGCGGGTACTCCGGGTAACGGAGCGCGATCGCGTATTCCATTGCGTTGCGCATAACCTGCGCGCCGCGGTAATGATCCGGGAGGTTGAGGAAAATGATCCCGGCATTCGGCTCGTTAAGAGCTACGATTTGTCCAAAGTCTTCAACGAGCTGTTGGCTCATTTTACCGGCCTGCATCCAAATAATTGATTTTTGTAGAAGGAGAAGGGAGGAGGTGAGAATGACTACAACAAAAAGTGTGTAGCCGAGCCTTCTCGACTTCGTAATAATCGTATCAAAACAGAGTCCGACAACGAGCGCCAAAGCGGTCATCGGGAGATAAAGATAGCGTTCGCCCTCGTTGCTTATCGTGCTGAAATAGAGTGGGATATAGGGGATGAGAAGGATGAAGAAAAGAAGGGTTGGGAAGAGCGCACGAGAAAAACGAGAGACGTAAGGAGGTATAGCTATTGCTAGGATTGGAACCGTTACAGCCATCACTTTAAGAAATTGTGTATGTATTGCCGTGAGAATGAGTTCTCGCAATTTCCCGGTGGTGAAAAAGGCAAAAAGCATTGTGAATACATTTTTTATATAACGTTGCCATTCGAATTCAAACTGTTCTTTTCCGTAGTAGCCGAGAGCAATTGTCGTCGCCTGATCGCGTAAGAATAAAAATCCGGTGAGAATTAGGGCGAATGGAAGAAATCGTACGAGTCCTAGCACTGTCCATTTTTCCCTCGCGAGATAGACCATGAAGAGAATAATCGGGAGGGTGATAGCGATTTCTTTTGAAAGGAGGGCGAGGGCGAAAAAGACGAGGCTCAAGGGAAGTGATTTTTTTAGGAAGAAGAGGATGGAGGCGAGAACGCCGATTGTAGCGAAGATATGTGGAATCGCGGCAACCCAGTTTACGGTTTCGGCATGGTTGAAATAGACTGCGAAAAAGAGGGCGCCAAGGAGGGCGACGCGTTCGCTATAGACGGATTTGATAACATGGTAAAGAAGAAAAACGACGGTAAGGTGGAAGAAAATCGAGAAGAGATGAAAAATAGCTGGCGATACGCCAAATACATTTGTGATCGACCAAAAATACAGACTTACGATCGGATTATAGTTTCCTCCACCAACAACGCCGATCGTATTTGTTGTAAAGATCTCGGTTATATCCCGGTCTCTAGAGACGGCGAGCCATTCAAAATCGTCGGATGCGAAATACGAAAAAAGACTAGGCGAAAATACGAGAAGGGCGAGGAGGGTAATTCCAAGGAGATTTATGTAGCGTGGCCATTTCATAGGCTACCATGATTATGATGGTTGTGTTACCCTTTGACAAGTAGTTGCCTATGTTTGTTAGCGTTATCATCCCGTTTTTTAACGAAGCCCGGCGTTTACCGGAAACAGTTGAAGCGGTTTTGGCGTATTTTAAGGATCGCGTGGAATTTGAGCTGATTCTGGTTGATGATGGAAGTACGGATGCTTCGGTTGAGAAGATCGAGGTACATTTGCGATCAGAGTCGGTTAGGTTGCTCTCGCACGATGTAAATAGAGGCAAGGGGGCGGGGATTCAAACGGGGGTGCTTGCGTCAAGGGGTGATCTCGTTTTGTTTATTGACGCGGACGGGTCGACACCGATTGAGTATTTTGAGCGGTTGAATTGGGCGATTGAGGGTGGTGCGGATATAGCTATCGGATCACGTGCACTTCCGACTTCCGTGATTGATCGGTATCAGGGTCCGGTGCGGATTTTTATCGGGAAGTTTGGCAACGTTCTTGTTCGAACGGTTCTTGGACTAAAACTACGCGATACACAGTGCGGGTTTAAGCTTTTTAGAGGTACTGTCGCCCGGGAGCTTTTTGCCGACCTTAATTTCCCGGGCTGGAGTTTTGATTTTGAAATTTTATATAAGGCAAAACGAAAAGGACTTCGTGTCGAGGAGGTTGGGGTTCAATGGAAGAATGCTCCCGGATCCAAGTTTCGGGCATTCCGCGACTCGCTCCTTTGTACGCGCGACCTTGTGCTTATCCGCCTAAAGACTCGGATTTAACGCTGAATGTCCAAAATGTATTCGCGCCAAAGTTCCAACAAAGTACAACTCCAATAATGAAAATTTTTGTAAAGATGTACCAGATCGCAAAGAGCGAGAAAAAGTGGAATAGCAGGATATTGATCGCGAGCCCAACGAGCGAGACGAGGAAAAACTTTGTCATTTTTTCGCGGTGGCGTTTCGCTGGGTTATTGTAGGTCCAGCGATTGTTCCAGTAGTAATTGTTGAGGACGGCGAGAATGAAGGCAGGAATCCCGGCGAGTGTTGGAATGAGACCCGCGGTCTCGACGAGAAAAATAAGAACGACAAAATCGACGGCTGTTCCCGAGAGCCCGACGACGGCGTATCGAAGAAATGTTTTTTTAAGGTGCATGTTTAGTAGGGTGACCCGGGTATCCAAAGGGAAATCAAGATGGGTAAAGTATAGCAAAGGAAGGCGGTGACGAGAAATAGTGTACCGACCAAGTAGCGTTGGATGGTCTGCACTCCTACGATAAGTGGGAAGAGAAAAACAGGGAAAATGAAAATAGATTTCACGATTCCCATATCGTAGTAAGGGTAGCGGTAGCTAAAATAGAATAGGGCGGATAAAAACCCTGCTGTGATCGCAAGGCCAAAAAGGGCGAGGCGGTCTTTTTTGTAGATCATGCAAGCTATCCCTATCAGCATGATAAGTAGGGGTAGGGTGCCGGTAAAGACGAGGATTCGATTGAGTTTATAGTTGCGAGTTGGGGCGAATGTCTCGTTGTGTGTCGTTCGAATTTTTTCACTCTCAGGCGTTGCTATAAGTGTGTCGTGGTTATACAAGATATTGTCATAATCGTAGAAACTATCGGCATAGAGCATGGACCAAAATCCACGACCACCGGAGTACCAGTAGGGAAATTTGAAGATATCAGTATCAAACTTTCGATAGAAATGCAGGCGCGCGTCGAGTTTAATTGGCTGGGGGGTAAGAAGCGATGGATTGTTAATTGTTTGGCGTTCAAGGAAGGTAGCGCGATGGGCTTGCCAGGGCGTTTCCATAAGGAGTATTGGAATAAGAGCAAGAAGAAGAAAGAAGCTTGCAGATCGGGCGCCTTGTACCTTTAGGACTTGTATCAGCAGGAATATAAAAATGATACAGATTGGAACGATTGCAGTGATTTTGGTAAGCAGGGCAAGCCCGGAGATTGCCCCGAGAAGCAAGGCGTGTTTTTTGGTTAATACGGAAAGAGAGGCGAGGTGTACGTAGTAGGTGAGAAGAAGAATAATAAAACCGTAGTTTAAGAGTTCATTTGTGAGCATGGCGCTCGCCTTGGTGAAAGCGGGAAGCGTCGTCGCAAAAACAGTTGTAAGAAGTGCGACCCGTGTATTTTTCGACACGCGCCAAAAGAAATAGCCAAGAAGCGCGGTCACCTCGAGACTAAGAAATGCTTGTACAAGCCCGAGAACGTGGAGAGCCGTCTTGGTTGAATCCGAGAAAAGGAAGACGATTTTTGCGATTGCTGCCATCACGAAGTAGTAGAGAGGTTCATGCCACGCGACGTCATTTTCCCCGTAGACCGGAAAGTTGTTATCCTTTGCGAGCGAGAAAATATAGTCGATATGTCCACCACCGTCGTAACCCCAAAAAGGATTAAATGTCACGACATTGTGGAGTCGGTAAATAATAAAAAAACAAATGACGACCAGTAGAAATAGGGTAAAAACGGCGCGGTGTTTGTTTCGTAGAAGGGTAGTGATATGCTCCCGTTATACCTGCTCACCTGTGAGAATTCAACCCACGACGATACTCTATCCGCTTGTTTCCGCCCTTCTTGGGGGTGCGCTTTGCATTGCGCTCTTCGCGCACATTCTTCCCCCAACGAATACTGCGTGGATATTTAACGATGGGTGGGATACGGCGCAACACCAGCTCGGGTGGGAGTTTTATCGAAAGACGGATTGGTCGATCCCCGTTGGTATAAATCGTGCCCTCGGTTACCCGGTTGGATCGTCTCTCCACCTTACGGATTCGATTCCACTTGTTGGAATTCCGTTAAAATTAATTGAGCGATTTTTGCCAGGAGAGTTTCAATATCTTGGACTATGGATATTATTTTCGTGTGTCCTTCAGGGATTTGCTGGGTATTACCTCGTGCGACTCTTTCTTAAGAGTCCGGCACTTGCCGTGATCGGGAGTCAATTTTTTGTGCTCAGTCCGATTCTCCTTTTTCGTGTAGCGGGTCACGCAAGTCTTACGGCGCACTGGTTAATTTTGGTTGCTCTTTATTTGTACTTTGTTCCTCACGATCGTCTTGCGCCATGGAAATGGCTGGCACTCCTTTCACTTTCTGTACTTGTTCACCCCTATCTTTTTTTCATGGTTACGGCGGTGATGGCGGCCGATAGTATAAAGATGATGCGGTTCACTCGAGAATCCTTTGTACGACTTATATCGTTTTTGTTTTTGCAGGTTTTGGGTGTTGGAACGGTTGCGTGGATGGCGGGGTTGTTTCATGTCGGTAAGTCTTCAGCGAAAGGATTCGGGGTCTACTCAATGAACCTTGATGCGTTTATTAATCCGTATTGGTGGGGATGGTGGTCATATCTTCTTCCCGCGTACAATACGACACGTTATCAGTATGAAGGATTTGCTTATCTCGGCATCGGGGTACTCACTCTCCTCTTACTCGCGATCTTAATTCGTTGCGCGTCACCGGCCTCGTTACTTGCGACGCTTCGACGACACTGGTCCCTCCTTGTAATCTGTACGCTGCTCACGCTTCTTTCTGTGACAAATAGTGTGTATTTTCACGAAATACTAATTTTCACGCTTCCTTTGCCCGAAGCCCTTCGTCCATTTTTTGAAGTGGTTCGGTCGAGCGGTCGGATGATTTGGCCAGTCTACTATGTCCTTATTTTATTTGCGCTGACATCCGTACGCGAAATGAAAAAAGGTTTCGCCGTGTTCGTTCTATTTTTAATGCTTCTCCTTCAGATCGGAGATCTATACCCTGGGCTCAAGGGGTTTTCGGATCAGTTTTCCCCTGCCCCGATTGAAAATCGACTAACATCCGAAATGTGGCAGAAGTTTGAAAATCGTTATGCGCACATCACGTTTGTTGGCGGATATCGGGAGCCAGAGACGGAGGATTTTGAAACGTCGCGTTATTTGCCTATAGCGCGTTTTGCCGAACAAAATGGAATGACAATTAATGACGGGTATTTTGCTCGAGCGCTTAAGGGGCAGTATTCGTATCTCGTTCAAGAACGGGTTCTCCTTGAGGCGGGCGAGCGAAATATTGAAACCCTCTATATTTTTAAGGACACACCTAAAGAAATCCCATTCCTTGTTCAATCATCGGATTTTGTTGGGGTTGTCGATGATTACTACATGGTTGCGCCGAATTTTTACCGCTAGCTCATTTTCTTGACGTTTAGGAGGATTTTCGCTATAGTTCTGCCATCGCAAAAGCCCGTAAAACGGCTTTACTTAACAAAAATAATCAGGTTCAGGGCGATCGATTGGAATCCTCCCGAAAGCAAGAGCTCTCGGGCCCCAGTCGTTGAACCGTCGTTAAAAGGAATATGTCTAAAGTCCCAGCTCTTGAAGAGCTCATGAAGGCAGGTACGCACTTCGGTCACCGTACCTCCCGCTGGCATCCAAAAATGGAGCCATATTTGTTCGGAATTCGTGGCGGAATCCACATTATTGACGTCGCGCAAACCCAAGAGCTTCTCTCGAAGGCGCTCGACAAGGTAGAAGAAATTACAGTGCGTGGTGGACTTGTTCTCTTTGTTGGAACAAAAAAGCACATGCAGGGAATCGTTGAGAAATCGGCGATTGAGGCCGGAATGCCATTTGTAACGAATCGATGGCTCGGAGGAACCTTTACAAACTTCGCGGAAATTCAAAAGCGTGTTCGACGCCTCCTTGATCTTAAAGACAAGCGAGAAAAGGGTGACCTTAAAAAGTACACGAAGTACGAGCAGCTCCAGTTCGATCAAGAAATTAAAGAAATGGAATTCAAGCTTGGAGGTCTTTCAACAATGAAGCAACTTCCTGAAGCGATCGTCGTATTCGATGTTCTCCACGATAAGACGGCCGTACAAGAGGCGCGAACTCGCGGAGTATCGATTATCGGACTCGTTGATAGCAATGTGAACCCGGATTATGTTGATTACATCATCCCAAGTAACGACGATGCGGTTGAGACCGTAAAGTTGATGACGAAGCTTTTCGCGGAGGCGGTACGTCTCGGAAAGGCGCAAGCGAAGAATCGCGCAACGGCTGCCGCGGAAGCAAAAGCAAAGGCTGATGTCGCGGTAAAAGTTGAGGCGAAAGAAACGGTTGAGGATCTCGATGACGCAATGAAGGAGCAAATCGCGAAAGAGGTTCTCGAAGGTAAAAAGAAATAACATTATATCTATGAGCATTTCAGCAAGTGATGTCGCGAAGCTTCGCGCCATGACCAATGTCGGAATGATGGAGGCAAAAAAGGCGCTCGAGGCGGTAGGCGGAGATCTCGATCAAGCGATCGACCACCTTCGAAAGAGCGGTGCGGCGAAAGCAGCAAAGAAGGCAGATCGTGAGACGTCGGAAGGTCGCGTCCACTGCTACATGCACGGAACGGGAAAGATCGGAGTCATGGTCGAGGTGCTTTGCGAAACGGATTTCGTTGCGCGTAACGAAGCGTTTATTGCGCTTTGTAACGACATTGCTCTCCACATCGCGGCGGCAAACCCACTCTTCCTTTCTCAAGAAGACGTTTCGGAAGAAGTTCTCGTAAAGGAAAAGGAAGTTATCCGCGAGCAACTCGCGGGAGAAGGAAAGTCAGCGGAAATGATCGAGAAAATTCTTGAAGGAAAAATCGGAAAGTACTATTCGGAAAATTGTCTCCTTGAGCAAGCGTTTATCAAGGACGAAGACAAGACGATCGGACAACTTCTTGAAGAGAAGGTCCTCTCGCTCGGAGAAAACTTGAAGATCCGTGCGTTCAAGCGCATGCAAATTGGTTAGTAAACACGAACCGCTCTGAAAGGGGCGGTTTTGTGTTATACTGTGCGCAAAAGGAGGTATGAAAATTGCAAT
Organism: uncultured Gammaproteobacteria bacterium; assembly: GCA_964401485.1. GTDB lineage: Bacteria > Patescibacteriota > Patescibacteriia > UBA9934 > UBA9934 > CAYFMS01. The sequence continues at coordinate 17,537 of CAYNYL010000012.1, read as the reverse complement.
CAATGGATTTGGGCGAATTGGACGACAGTTTTTTAAGGCGGGTTTTGGGACGCGCGGGTTTGACGTTGTCGCGATTAATGATTTGAGTGATGTTGAAACGCTTGCGTACCTATTAAAGTACGACTCGAATTATGGGATTTGGGGAGTTGATGTGCGTGCGGGGAAGGGGGCGCTGATTGTGAATGGGAAAACGATTCCGGTGTACTGTGAGCGCGAGCCGGCGAAACTTCCTTGGGCGAAGGTTGGCGCACAAACGGTTGTTGAGTGTACGGGATTTTTCCGTGAGAAAAAGACGGCGGAAGGTCATCTTACGGCGGGCGCAAAACGGGTCATTATTTCCGCTCCGCCAAAAGGAGACGATGTTCCAACGGTTGTCTTTGGGGTGAACGACGGTGCGCTTAAAACGGCGAAGGGGGTGATTAGTAACGCGTCGTGTACCACGAACTGCGTTGCGCCGGTCACGGCGGTCATCGAGGAGGTATTCGGAATTAAGCGGGCGATGCTCTCGACGATTCACGCCTACACCTCGACGCAAGCGATCGTTGACGGGCCGGACGCGAAAGACGTAAGGCGAGGGCGTGCGGGAGCGATTAATATTGTTCCGACAACGACGGGAGCTTCCGAGGCGGTTGGAGCAACGATCCCGAGTATGAAAGGAAAGTTTGAAGGGATCTCGCTTCGTGTGCCGATTCCGGTTGGGTCGATTTCCGATATTACCTACGTGCTTAAGAAAAAGGCGACGGCGCAAGAAATTAATTACGCGCTTGAGTCGGCGTCAAAGACGGCGCGCTATGACGGTATTTTAACGGTGACTTACGAGCCGATCGTATCAACCGATATTATCGGTGATCCACACAGCGCGATCGTTGATGCGAATTTAACGCGCGCGGTTGGGGATCTTGTGAAAGTTGTTGCTTGGTATGATAATGAATGGGCTTATTCTACACGTCTTGTTGAAATGGCGTTGATGTTTAAATAGTATGCGCGAGCGCGTTGTTGTCGTTGGAGGGGGATTCGGGGGACTTTCCGTAGCGTTGAAACTCGAGAGGCGTCTTCGAAAAGCGGTCGAGATAGTTCTTATTGATACAAAATCCCACCACACGTTTACGCCGTGGCTTTACGGTGTTGCCGCCTCCGGTCTTCGAGAGCGCGGGGAAGATGTTGACGCAGAATTTTTTTGTACAGCAGTGCTTGGGTTTGAGGCGCTTCTTAAGGATCGTGGAAGCGCGATTCGCTTTAGACAGGGGACGGTGAGCGGGGTTGATCCAAAAACGAAGCATGTTCGGTTTGATTCCGGTGATACGCTTGCCTTTGATTATCTTGTTATTGCGACGGGCTCTAAAGTAAACTTTTTTGATACGCCGGGAGCGCGCGAGAATGCCGATGTTGTGCAGACGGCAAAGGGTGCGGTTCTTCTTCGAGATAAGATCGCGCGACTTATGGCGGATGATTCGGCTCGACGGATTGTGTTTATTGGAGCTGGGCCAACGGGAATTGAAACGGTGGCGCAAATTGCCGCGTTTGTTCGTCGAGCGGAAAAGCGGGGAAAGCTTCTTGATCCAAAACGGATGACGCTTCTTACCGCATCGTCGACAATCTTAAGCAAGCTTCCGGAGCGCATGCGACGGTATACAACGCACGCGCTTCGCGATCTTTGGGTTGAAATTGAGGCGAATGCTGTTGTGAAAGAGGTGAAGCCCGGCGCGGTCGTTTATGAACGGGGCGGAGAGCTCGAAACAATTAAGGGGGATTTGATTATCTGGTGCGCGGGACTAAAGTCGGATCTTTCGCATTTTTCAGGCACGTTCAAGCTTGACCAGTCTGGACGTCTTGCAATCAATCCATCCTTTCAGCTTGAGGACCATGACACAATTTTTGCCCTAGGTGACAATGTAACCTACCTCAATCCGCATACGAAGGAGCCGATGCCTGGAGCCGCATGGGTCGCTATCGAAGAAGCGGAGGTTGTTGCAAAAAATGTCGCGAACATGATCTTGAGGAAACCGCTTGGAGTCTATCGTCCTTACAAACGAAATCCGGATCTTATCGCACTTGGTCATTGTCGAGCGGTTGCTTCGCTTTATGGCGTGTACGTTTGGGGAATCCCGGCGTTTATTATTCGACGGCTCGTTGACCTCCGTTATTTTTTAACCGTTATGCCCTGGCACAAGGCATTCGTTAAGTGGCTCAAGGGAACGATTTTGTTTATTCGATTATAGCCATGCTTAGGAGGATCCCTAAATTGAAAAAAACACAGAGCGTCATCGTACGAATCGACGCGAATTCGGATTATCGGTTGCGGGCGGTTGTGCCGGCGCTCCGGGCACTTCGAAAACAGGTGTCGCGCGTCGTGCTTCTTTCACATTTTGGGGATCCTGGCGGACGACGTGTTGTGCGAGAATCGCTTGCGCCAATCGCTAAGCGGTTATCGGAACTGCTTCTTGAGGAGGTTACATTTGTTCGTACGATTGATTCGGCGACCGCAAAAAAGGTTCGCGAACAGAAGGGATTTGTCCTACTTGAAAACACTCGCTTTTACCCTGGCGAAGAGAAAAATGATCCAACGTTTGCGAGGTTGCTTTCCGAGTATGCGGATGTCTATGTGAACGAGGCATTTTCGGTTTGCCACAGAAAACACGCATCGGTCGCGCAAATAACTGAGTACATGCCAAGTTTTGCGGGGGAGACGCTTCGCGCGGAAATCGACATGCTTGGCCGGTCCTTTGAGTCGCCAATCGCCCTTATCGTAGGAGGAATTAAACTCGCGACGAAACTTCCGCTCCTACAGGCCTTCGCTTCTCGCGCCGATCTTTTGCTTATCGGAAGCGGAACGGCCCTTCCGTTTTTCCATGCGCGCGGGATTCCGGTTCGGATTCCAGGGGGCGTGCGGGGCGGAAGTAAGGAGGAGGCGCTTGCGCTTAAGATTGCGAAGACCTACGAGGGGAGGCTTCTTCTTCCGGAGGATGTGCGGATCGAGGGATGGCTGTGGTCGAAGAATCGGCTTGTGCGCGATCTAAAGGCGAGCGATGGGGCGGTTTACGACATCGGAACGAAGACGACAGCGCTCTTCGCCGATGCGCTACGAAGCGCGAAAACGATTATTTGGAATGGTCCAGTTGGTCGCTCGACGGAGCGGATTGGGGCGGGCGGAACGATTCGACTTGCTAAGGCAATCGGTTCGCTTTCGGCGTACTCGATCGTTGGGGGAGGAGATACGCTTGATGAGCTTGAGAACCGTGGACTCCTTTCGAATTTCAGTGCTGTATCAACGGGCGGGGGCACGATGCTTGCCTATCTCTCGGGTGAAGATCTTCCGGGAATTCGTGCGCTTGAATCATGATATACTTTTTCATATGAAATCACGGATTGAAACGATCCATGCGATGGAAATTCTTGATTCGCGCGGAAACCCGACGGTGCATGTTTCCGTTACGCTCGAGGGCGGACTTCGTGGATCGGCGAGCGTTCCAAGCGGTGCGTCGACCGGAATCCACGAAGCGCTTGAACTTCGGGATGGCGATCCTCGGCGTTACGGCGGGAAGGGAGTTTTACGCGCGGTTGCGAACGTAAATAAAACGATAGAGAAGGCGCTCAAGGGGCGCGACGTAACGGCGCTTGAAGAGATCGATAATACAATGAGGATTCTCGACGGTACGGAAAATAAGCATATTCTTGGGGCGAATGCGATTCTTGGCGTTTCGATGGCGTGCGCACATGCGGGAGCAAAAGTAACAAATCTACCGCTCTACAAATATTTGCGGGGACTATATTCCTTTGAAGATCGGCGGTTCCGGCTCCCGACTCCGCTTATGAATGTGTTCAACGGAGGACTTCACGCTGATACGAATCTTGATGTTCAAGAGTTCATTATTATTCCACACGCATTCCCGACCTTTTCTCGCAAACTACAGGCGGGCGTTGAGGTCTTCCATGCGCTTCACGACGTGTTAGCGGATGCCGATCTTGATACGGATGTGGGAAATGAAGGAGGCTACGCGCCGGACGTTGGAAAGACAACCGACGCGCTCGATTATCTTGTGACGGCAATCAAAAAAGCGAAATACAAACCGGGAAAGGAAATTAGCCTCGGGATGGATATTGCGGCAAGCGAGTTTTTTGATCACCGAACGGGCTTCTATCATCTCCGCACGGATCGACGAAAATTAACGGGGGAGGGGATGACGGAAATGATTGGAGACTGGATGAAAAAATATCCGCTTCTTACGATTGAAGATCCGCTTGATCAAGACGCCTGGGAGGATTGGACAACGTTTACAAAGGCACACGGCGACAAGCTTACGGTTATTGGTGATGATTTCTACGTGACAAATGTTGACCGACTTGCGCGTGGAATCGAAACAGATGCAACGAATGCGATCCTGATTAAAATGAACCAAATTGGGACGGTTTCGGAAACAATGGATACGATTCGCCTCGCGAAAGAGCATGGTCAAAAGCTCGTAATTTCACACCGCTCTGGCGAAACCTGCGACGCAACCATTGCTGACCTCGCAGTCGCCGTAAACGCGGAGTACATCAAGACCGGCGCCCCGTCGCGCAGCGAGCGTCTCGCAAAGTACAATCGTTTACTAGAGATTGAGGAAGAGTTGCGTTGATAACAAAAGACCCGCCATATGGCGGGTCTTGTTGGTCCCGGCGTTTGGTGGAACCAGCGGGAATCGAACCCGCGAACCCTGGTGTCAAATCAGGTGAAGTTACCACTACTTCCATGGTCCCATACTACCGGGATATAAACATAAAACTCCCAATCTAAAATATAGAATAGGGAGTTTATGTGACACCAGGGCAAGAAGTAGTACCTTTCTACCTGATGTTTTCATTAAAGCAGAAAATGGTGTCGTCGTCAACGGGCGGGTGTGGAAGAAATTATAGTTCATGGTCGTAGTGCCAGCCGCTGATACGTTCCTTGAAGGACGTGTTCATTGTTGAAGCACGGGACCAGGCGCCGCGGCCGTAGCGGGCTTCGACGCGGTCGAGAGCGCGGAGGGTGTCGCGGACCTTTTGGTCCTTAGCGAAAATACGTTGTGGATCGGTTATCGGGACGAGGCCAGAGGCGGAGATTCCAAGGAGACGGATTCCGCGATTTGTGTCGCGAAGGGGGTCAAGAATTGCCCAAGCGTTTTTATAGAGCTCAAGACCGTCAAACATTGGCTCGTCGAACTTTCGCTCGCGACCAACACCGTCGAAGCCCTCGTAGCGTGCGTATACAGACACGCGCGTTGCGCAAAAGCCATCACGTCGCATTCGGGCCGCGACTTTATCGCAGAGCGCGAGTAGGTTTGTTTGGAGTTCGACTTCCGTATCAAGGTCGTAAGGGAAGGTGTAGGAATGGCCGATCGATTTTGCTGGCTCGGGTACGGAGCTTACCGAATCGTCACCCTCTCCGCGAGCGGCGTGATAGAGGAAGTAGCCGTAGGACTTAAACGAAGCGAAAAGCGTTTCGCGCGGGATTGCGCGAAGTCCGAGAACCGTTGTCGCGCCAAGAAGTCCGAGGCGCTTTGCGATTCGGGGGCCAATTCCGCAAATTGCTTCGAGCTCTCGCGACGCGACAAAGTCCGCGACCATGTTCGGTAAAATAACGGTAAGCCCGTTAGGCTTTTCCGATTCTCCCGCAAGTTTCGCGACGAGTTTATTTGGTGCAATGCCGATTGACGCCGTGCAGTACTCACCAATTTCTTTTCGAATATCGTCGCGAATCATTTGCGCAATCATTGTTGCGCCAAAATAGTCCCCACCCGCGAACGAAACGTCCGCAAACGCTTCGTCCGCGCTAAATTGCTCGACCGCGTCAGCGTAGCGGGCAAGAATCCCGAGGAAATGTTTCGTTACTTGCGCGTACTTCTTCGGATCGCCCGGAATAATAATGAGTTCGGGACAAATCCGTTTCGCTTCGTACGAAGACATGGCCGTCTTTACCCCGCGCTTTTTCGCTTCAATGGAAGCGGTTGTGATGACCGTCCTTTGAAAATTGGTTTGTGAAATAGAGAATCGTGGGCGTTTTCGACCGTCGTGCGCGAGGTCCATTGAGTATTTTCCCTTGCCCGAAACGGCGATCGCTTTCCCACGCAAAAACGGGTTGGCTTGTTGCTCAACACTCGCAAAAAATGAATTGAAATCAATATGTAAAATAATCTTACCCATATGACTATTCGGTATAAAATTCAACGAGATTCCAGCTTAGGAGTTCGGTATCAAAACGAAGTTTGAAAAAATGGGTACGATCGGAAACGGAGAAGTAGTATACGCGCTTGTCGCCCTCTTTTACGGCGTGCACCATATTTACCTGCGTGATACGAAAATTTTGGCGATTCCATTTAATCGTAACGGGTTTTGGGCGGTGTTGTTCAAATCGAACATCTACGTCGACGGATTCGTAGAGAACTTCGTGGGTCATAGAGGGGAGATTAAGTGCGATCATGTAAACGGGCGAGGAAGAGACGAAACAGTTGTCTAACGCGACGTCGGCTAAGGCGCGTCGTGAAGTCACGCTTGAGTTCGCGGATGCGTCGTTCACGTTCGATTGGTTGGTAGGCGATCGTTTGGGCATAGTAGCGGAGCATGAGATTGGACATAGAAAAGCGTAATGAATAAGTATTGTCGAAACAGAAAACAGCGCGGGGGAGATGCGCTGTTTTCGTTTCTCTATTCGCAACAAGGCGAATCTAGGGTGGCGCCGGATCCCTACGGCTCCTCCCCAGAATCATGCGGGGATCGGTGCATAATTCTAGAGAGGAAGAAACGCGTGGGGGATCAAGCGTGAGCTTCGCACGAACTGGTTTAAAGAACTCAGAATCTTCGAATCACGGCTCGTACAATTCCTTGGATGTTGATGTCGCCCTTGATGATAATCGGTTGCATTGTGCTATTCGCTGGTTGGAGTCGGATGTGGTTTGCTTCTCGGTAAAACCGTTTAAGCGTTGCGTAAGCATTGTCGAGAAGTGCGACGACCACGTCTCCATTTTTCGGTGATGGATTGCGTTCAATGACCACGTAATCTCCGTCGAAAATTCCGTCCTCGATCATCGACCGCCCCTTTACTTTTAGCACATAGGAGTTTTCCGCATCGACAACGAAGTCTGTCGGAATCGCAATTGCTTCGTTCTGCTCAACCGCTTCGATCGGTTCTCCTGCGGTAATGACCCCGGCGAGCGGGAGCATGATACTAAGCGGGGAGAGAGCGTCCGTTTCGACGAGCTCGATCGATCTCGCGCATCCATCCTCGCCCGTATTAATCACCCCTTTTTCGCAGAGGGCTTGGATGTGTTGGTACACAGTTGAGGCGGAAGAGAGCCCGAGACCTTTTGCGATTTCGCGGTACGACGGGGTGTATCCGGCGTCCTTGATAAAGCTTTCGATAAAGTCGAGGACCTCTTTTTGCTTTTTTGTGAGGGGAGGGAGGCGTGACATAGTGTTTGGTATCTGTATGCATTATAACCGTACAAAAACCGAACGCAAATCCCGTTGTGGATAAGAACGGAAAAGTATGCTAATTTCTACCCATTATGCTTAAAGTCGTCACCGTTCCGCTTCCAGGACATGCCGATAAAATTTGTGACCAGATCGTTGAAGGAATCGTTGATGAATATTTACGACGAGACCCAAAAGCGTCAATTGCCATTCGTGCAATGGGTTCTCGCGGGATGTTGATGATTGGCGGTACCGTTGATTCTCGTGCTGATTTTGACGCGACAAGTCTTGCGCGCCAAATTTATTCGTCGGCTGGATATGAAGACGACCTTGAGCCGTTTATTCATATCGAACGGCCAAGTGAAGAAGAGTCGAAGGCGATCGTTGCGGGTCTTGTTCGCCACGATGTGCCGGTCTTTGGATATGCGACAAGGGAGACACGCGAATTTCTTCCGCGCCCATACGTGATCGCTCGTTCGATTGCTGAGCGTCTCGACCGAGCCCGTCGTGTTGATGATCGGTTCCGTTTCTTAAAGCCTGACGGGTTTGTACAAATCGGAATAGACGGCGATAAAATGAAGTTTGTCACAATCCATGCGCAAACATCGGGAGATACAGAGCCAACGTCACTTCGTCAGTCGGTCATTGAAGCGATCGTTGAACCCGAAGTGAAAACGCTTGAAGGAGTGAAATTATTTGTGAATCCTGGCGCGCCGTTCATCGAAGGAGGTCTTCTTGATCGTGCGGGGGCGAGCGGAAGTTGGGAGGCGGTTGATTCGTATGGAGGGCTCATGCCTTATGGTGGCGGATCGGTTGTTACGGGTCGTGACCCGTTTCATCCTTCACGAGCCGGATCAATTATGGCGCGATTCGTTGCTCAGGAACTTGTAAAGCGCGGGGTGGCGAATAATGTTCTTGTAAGGCTTGTCTATCTTACGGGTCAACGCGAGCCGTCTATCGAAGTACTTGCTGGCGATGGAAAAAATTTAACAGAACTTGCGTTAAAAGAATTCGATTTTCGTATCGAGGCGATCGTTGAGAGGCTTGCGCTTCAAACGCCGATGTATCGCGCGGGGACGGCCTTTGGTTGGTTTGGGCGTTCCGTGTTCTCGTTTGAATAGTAGTCCGTGTAGTTTTCCACATTCGTTTTGGAAATGCGCCAACGTGTGCTAAAATAGGTTCATCAATCAATAAATCGGAGGAGCTATGCCAGTATCAACAACATCAACCACCTGTCGCCATTGTGCGTTTACCGCGAAGAATCGTGCCGGGTACCTTTCGCACATGCGCAAGCACGAAACGATGGCGATGGAAGCGGATGATGATTCCGCATCGATGACGGTCCCGGTCACGCCGTCGGAACCTGTAGAAGACATGGTTGAAGACATGCCTCTTGACAGCGACTCGTCACACAAGCAAACTCATGGTGGAGAGCATGTTTGCAAGGATTGCCAATCACTTCCTATGGGAAGCGTTGAGCTCGTAAGCTTGCTTCTTGTCCTCGTATTCGCTTTGAGCGCGGTTTTACTTACCTCAATCTACGTGATCGAAACACGAATGTAATACGTATGACGGGAAAAACAAAGGGGGCTTTTATTGCCCTCGTTTTTCTTCTCATCGGAGCTGGCTGTTTCTCAAAACAGGTCACCCCTCCGGTTGCAGAAGAGACGGAAGGATATGCTCAAACCCCTATTCAACCTGTAATTGAAGAACCTATGACGACTGAGCCGACAAGTCCCACGGAAGAGATGGCCCGAAAACAGATCCGTATCGAAACGGAAAAGGGCGAGATCGTGTTTGAGCTTTTTGAAGATACGGCGCCAAAAGCGACGTCAAATTTTATCAAACTCGCAAATGAAAAATACTTCGATGGACTAAGGTTCCATCGTCGTGTTGAGGGATTTGTGATTCAAGGGGGCGATCCGTATACCCGCGACGAATCAAAGCGACCACTTTGGGGAACGGGTGGCCCTGGATACGAATTCGAAGATGAACTTACCGATTCCTACGCCTACAACAAGGGGATTGTTGCGATGGCGAACCACGGACCAAATACGAATGGAAGCCAATTCTTTATCATGCTTAAAGATTACCCACTTCCAAAAGCCTATACGATTTTTGGACGTGTTGTTGAAGGAATCGAGGTTGTTGATGCGCTCTCGCAAGACGATGTAATGAAAGCCGTCTCCGTTGTTGTTCCTCCAGAAGAAACAAAATAGCCTGTTTGCTGGCGGGGATGCTATACTTCCTCTATGAAACGCCCGCCAATCACAGAGCAACATTTTTACAAGTACCTCAAATGCCCAGCCTGGGTGTTTGAGGACTTTTCGCGTGGCGAGGCTCGCGAGTCGCTCCTTGCGAAATTACAAAACGAGGGATTGATTCGTGAAAACGAGGTGCGATTAATCGGGGAGCGTCCATTTGTTGAAGTCGACACTGAGGATATGGACGATGGCGCGCGACGTACACTTGAGTTGATGAAGAAGGGTGTTCAAACGATTTACAAAGGTGTGCTCATGTTTGAGCGGTATGTTGGTCGGCCGGATCTATTAGAGCGTGTTGAGGGGAAGTCGGTGTTTGGAGATTGGTACTACGTTGCGTGCGATATCAAGCGTTCGTCACACCTGAAAGAAGAATACAAGTATCAGGGGAGTTTTTATGCGCTGATTCTCGAGCGAATCCAGCAGGTGAAGCCGATCAATGGCTACGTGATCCACGGGAGCGGAGAAAAAAGCTCTTACGTAATTGATGAGTTTGAGCCAGATTTCCGAGATGTTCTTGATCGAATTGAGCGGATTCACGGGGGCGAAAAAGAGCCACATTTTCTTACCTCTGGCTACAAGCAGTCCCCGTATTTCGAGACGTTTCTTAAAGAGGTTGAGGCTTGCGACCATCTCTCGCTTCTTAACCGCGTCTGGAAGAGTGAGATTTCCGCGATTGAATCGACCGGAATTCATACGGTAAGCGCGCTTGCTGACGCGAAGCTGTCCGAATTGAAAAAAGTGCCCGACGTTTCGCTTGATCGACTCTATTTCTTGCAACAGCAAGCAATCTCGATCAAGGAAAAGCGCGTTATTTTCATTGGTACCGTTGAGTTGCCTCGTGATCCTGAAGGGGCGCTTGTGCTTGATATTGAAAGTGATCCGCTTCGCGATCTCGACTACTTGTTTGGGGTGCTCGAAATCGTTCCAGGTTCCGATCCGGTGTTTCATTCCTTTTTTGCGGATTCTGAGAAAGGGGAAGGGGGTGCTTGGGATGCATTTATGGAATTTATGGAGTCGCGGGCACATCTTAATGTCTATCACTATGGATGGTATGAGATCGACGTGATGCGACGGATGAAGTCACTCTACGGCATGCCGGAATCGGTTGAAAAACAGCTCGAAGAGCGGTTTATCGATCTGTTGACAAAGATGCGTGATACGATCATTTTCCCGATGCCGTTCTATTCATTGAAAGACATTGCGAAGTTCCTCGGATTTGCTTGGCGAACGAAGGATGCTTCTGGACTCGATTCCGTTCTTTGGTACGAGGACTTTCTCGCGAGCGGGGATCCGAAAGCGAAGCAGAAGATTATCGACTACAACGAGGATGACGTACGAGCGACATGGTTTTTGAAGCAATGGATTGCAAAGGAAATGGCTGATCGTCTATGAAGCGGGAACTTCCAACCTGGCAACTTGTCCTATTTTTTGGAGTGCTGTTTATTGGGGCTATTCTTGGTATTGTAAATCGACCTACGAATACGGTTGTTCCTATCGAAAACGGCGTTCGGTTGACGAAGGAGACTTGCACGGCTTCTGGCGGTTCGTGGAATGCTTGCGCTTCGCCTTGTGCCCCTGGGCAAGAATTGTGTGCAGCGGTTTGTGTTGAGATTTGTGGGTGTGAAACGGATCGTGATTGTCCGTTCACGTATTTTTGTAAAGAAGGCGTAAATAAAGAATTTGTATGTCAAAAATAGGTTTTGGAGTTGGGGCTATTGCTGTTGTTGTGCTTGGCGCGACGGCTTGGATTTTTTTACGCGAACCGGCCGTGATTGAGACCCCGGATCTTCCGGAGGTAAGTTACGAAGATGTCGTTGAAACTCCCGTTGAGGAGCCGGTTGTCGAGGAGCCTTCCGAAGTTGTTGAGGTGCCCGTGCAACCGTCGACCGAATTTTTGTTAAGCGTACCGTTTACATCTCAAGCGCCAATGGCGAACTGGTCCCTTCCGTATCAAGAGACGTGCGAGGAAGCTTCTTCGTACATGGTTGCGGAATTTTATAAAGGGGTGTCCGGGGCAATTAGCCCATCAACGGCGGATCAGGCGATTCTTGATATCGTTGCGTTTGAAGAGGACCATTTTGGCTACTACCTTGATACGACCGCTTCCGAAACGGTCGAACTTCTCGATCTCTATTTTGGGGTAAGCGCGCGGGTTGTAGAAAACCCAACGCCGGAAGCGATTAAGGCGGAGATTCGCGCGGGTCGACCCGTGATTGTTCCGACCGCTGGTCGAGAACTCCCGAATCCAAACTTTAGCGGGGAGGGCCCGCTCTATCACATGCTTGTCATTAAGGGATTTACGGAGTCAACGTTTATTACAAATGACCCAGGAACACGCAATGGAAATAGCTTTTCTTATAAAATTGGCGATTTGATGTCGGCGATTGGCGATTGGAATAATGGGGATCCGGCCTCCGGAGCGACGGTCGCTATCTTCACCGCTCCTTGACATTTTTCGAAAAAATGTCTAATATTAGCGTAGCGGAACCTGCGAGAAGGAGCGTTGGCGGTATTGAACCGTTCTTGGGAAGGGGCGGTTCGCGTTCCTTGAGACCACCTTTCGGGGAGACCAGCGTGTGGAGAGGGTGGGTCTCGCGTCGCAGTCCCTCTCCACGTCGGCGGTGCCTTTATCGGTACCGCTTTTTTTGTTATCATTTAACGCATGAACGATGAACAAAAACAGTATTCGGTTGCGGACTACCTTACGCTCCTTAATGAAACACTCCGTCTTATCCCGGATAATGCGGTTCAAGTTGTTGGGGAGGTTTCGGACTACCGCATAAGTCAGGGGAAATGGATCAACTTTGATTTGAAGGATGCGGGCGGGGAGGCAAAGATTTCTTGCTTTACAACCGTTTACAAGCAACGCTTTCCGCTTGAGGACGGGATGCAGGTTGCGATTTCGGGCTACGCGCAAGTCTATGCGCGGTTCGGAAAGTTGAGTTTTACCGTTGAATCAGTAGAGCTTTTAGGGGAAGGAGCGCTTCTTCGAGCGTATCAGCTTCTCAAGGCGAAACTGGAGAGCGAGGGGTTATTTGATTCTGGGAGGAAGCGGGCGATTCCACGTTTTCCGCGCCGTATTGGGCTCATTACCTCGAGCGAGGCGGCCGCCTACGGTGATTTTTTACGGATTCTCGGGCACCGATTTGGCGGACTTGAAATTGTCCATATTCCGGTTCATGTTCAGGGGCAGCTCGCTGTGCGGGAAATCGTGTCGGCGTTTACGCAGTTTAACGAGATGACTGACGATGAGCGTCCCGAAGTGATCGTATTGACGCGCGGAGGCGGAAGTCTTGAGGATCTTCATGCGTTTAACGATGAGGAGACGGCGAGGGCGGTGTTTCACAGCCGTGCGCCGGTTGTCGTTGGAGTGGGTCATGAACGGGACGAATCGCTTTGTGACTTTGTTGCGGATCGAAGAGCGTCGACCCCGAGTCACGCGGCGGAACTTCTTGTGCCGAACCGAACCGAGCTCCTTCGCGAAGTGGACTCGACGGTAGGCCGTATCGAAGATCGGCTTCATACCCGAATTCATCACGGTCTTCGCTCCGTTGATCGTTCGATTTCGATTCTCGACGCGATTTTTACGAGGCGTGTTCAAGAAATTCGGATGCTTCGTGAGCGGTTCCTTCACGCCTTTGAGCGGTTCCGACTTAGTCTTGTCGCGACCCGTGAGCACTTCGAGCGCCGTGAGCGTACGATCGTTCTCGCGGTTGAGGGGCGAGTAAAGGGTGCGCGCCAAGCGGTTGACTCGCTCTCGCGCCTCTTTGAAAGCTTTAACGTGCAGACGGTCCTTGATCGAGGGTTTGCCCTTGTGCGTTCCGAAAACGGCAAGGTGCTTCGCGACGCGTCGGCGCTTGCGGGAGGAGACGTCGTTGAGATACAATTAAAAACAGGCAAAACACTTGCCGAAATCCGTACTTATGGCAAAAAAACAACCGACATTCGCTGAAGCCTTCCAAGAGCTCGAGGCGCTGACCGAATGGTTTGAAAAAGGGGATACTGATCTTGATGAAAGCATTGTGCGTTTTGAGCGTGGACTTGAGCTTGCGAAAATGTGTAAGGATAAACTCGCCGAGGTAGAAAATAAAGTGATTACCCTGAAGAAAAAATTCTCGGAAATCGAGGAGTAGTATGCGCTTTGCGATTCGCCTCTTAATCAACGCGCTCGTTCTTCTCCTCATTACCCGAATCGTCGCGGGATTCCATGTCGAGAGCTTTTACTTTGCGCTTGTTGCCTCAATCGTTCTCGGGCTCGTAAACGCCTTTATCCGACCACTGATCTACCTCCTTACGCTCCCAATCACCTTTGTTACGCTTGGACTTTTTACCCTTGTTATCAACGCCTCCCTTATCTGGTTTGTGAGCACCTTTGTTCGGGGATTTGAAGTGGACGGGTTCGTTCCGGCCCTTCTCGCGGCGGTCATCCTCGCAATTACCAGCTTCCTTACCAATGCATTCCTTAAGACTTCAAAGAAAAAGCGCTCGAAATGAGCGTCTTTTTATATGCCAAAACTTTCGACATCCTCAAAAACCCACGTCCTCTCAATCGGTGGATCGCTCCTTGTTCCAGAAGGGGGTCCCGACCGAATCTTTCTTAAGCATCTGCGCGAGCTAATCCTTCCTGCCGTTGAGAGGGGTGAGCGATTTATTCTTGTCGTTGGCGGTGGGCGGACAGCACGTCAATATATCGATACGGCAGAATCGGTTCACGGGATTGAGCGGGAAGACCTCGATTGGCTTGGGATCCATTCTACGCGCCTCAATGGGCATCTTCTTCGGACAATTTTCCGTGAGCTCGCCCATCCGGTTGTGATTAAAAATCCTCTTCGCATGCCAAAGGCTTGGAAGGAACCTATTCTTGTCGCGGCAGGGTGGAAGCCGGGGTGGTCAACCGACTATGTCGCAGTACGCATCGCGAACCGTATCGGGGAACACTCCGTGATCAACGTCTCAAATATCGACTATGTTTACAGCGAGGATCCAAGAAAGAATCCAAAGGCGGAGCGTTTCGAGGAAATGCGCTGGAAGGACTACCGTAAAATTGTTGGAGACGAGTGGGATCCAGGCCTTTCCGCTCCATTTGATCCAATCGCTTCGAAATTTGCCGATAAGCATCGAATGGAGGTCGCGATCGTCAACGGCCAAGACCTCGTGCGCGTGAGGAATGCGTTTGAACGAAGACCATTTGTCGGAACTGTGCTACACTACTAGGGATAATTAATCTTTTACTATGTCAAAAGGAATAAAGATCGTGATCGGGCTTGTAGTGGCGTTTTTTACGCTTATAGCGGTAGTCGTGGTTATTGCCGTTGTGGTTCTCGGAAATTCGCTTAAGAGCGAGGTTGCTGATGCGACAACGCGCGCAAATACGGCGAAAGCGATCCTTGAAGACCTCTCAAATGAAGGGTATGAGGACGTCTATAATCTTCTTGTAAGCTCGGAGTTTAAGAGTGTGGCGGACGCGGAGATTCTTCGCGATATTACCGAAAGCACCCCGGCGCTTGATAACATGACTCGAGCAACCGTTAATAGTCAATCAATCCAAACCCTCGACGATGGAAGCAAGCTCTATATCCTTAAAGGAACGATCTACAGTGATACCGATTCAGAGGACTTCGAAATCCAATTCGTCCTTGAAAATGGCCTCTACTTGATGTCCTATATCGCCCTTGGTCCAGACGCTGCTGACGAGAACTAGGGAGTTGACAGAAATTTCGCCTCGGGGTACTCTACGGGCATCCAAAAGCCGTAGAAACTGGGCTCGGTATACCGATAAGTCCCACCGAGGCGATTTTTCCTTCGATTTTACGGCTATTGGGCCGTTTATTTTTATTCATTTTATGGCGAAAACACGAGAACAAAAGAAAGAAATCGTGGCTTCTATCGCGGAAAAGTTCCGCGGGATGAAGGCTGCGTCGTTCTCCTCGGTCTCCGGTTTCACCATGGAAGATGCGAATACATTGCGACAAAAGGCTAGTGAGAGCAATGTAAGCGTATTCGTTGCGAAGAAGACCCTTCTTCAAATCGCCGCAAAGGAAGCGGGCATCGAAATTGATCCAAAGAACTTTACCGGATCGATCTTGACCGCCGTTTCTTACGGAGATGAGGTCGCTGCAGCGAAACTCGTAAGCGAGTTTGGAAAGTCTCGAGAAGACGTTCTAACGCTCGTCGCCGGTATCCTTGAAGGGAAAGCAATTTCCGCTTCCGAGGTCGTGGCCCTTGCGAAACTTCCATCGAAGCAACAACTCCTTGGACAATTGGTCGGATCGATCAATGCTCCAATCAGTGGCTTCGTACAGGTGCTTGCTGGAAACATGCGTGGACTTCTTACCGTCTTGAATGCGGTTAAGGAGCAGAAAGCGTAAACATTCAAAAAGAATTAATCACTATCATATGTCAGAAGAAAAGAAAGACGTAATCGTCCCAGAAAAGTTTCAATCACTCGTAACCTCGATCGAGCAATTGTCGGTAATCGACCTTGCAGAGCTCGTAAAGGTTCTTGAAGAGAAGTTCGG
The DNA here is from genome assembly GCA_964401485.1 of uncultured Gammaproteobacteria bacterium. GTDB lineage: Bacteria > Patescibacteriota > Patescibacteriia > UBA9934 > UBA9934 > CAYFMS01. The sequence goes on along the minus strand of CAYNYL010000012.1, from coordinate 1,327 downwards.
TGTTTCAGCAGCAGCGCCAGCAATGATGATGGCAGCACCTGCGGCAGGAGCAGCGGCAGCAGAAGAGAAGTCATCGTTCAACGTTGAGCTTACTTCGGCTGGAGAGAGCAAGATTAACGTAATCAAGGCTGTTCGTGAGCTTACCGGACTCGGACTCAAGGAAGCAAAGGATATCGTTGACGCAGCTCCAAAGATGGTAAAGGAAGGAGTTGATAAGGCAGCGGCTGAGGACATGAAGACCAAGCTCGAGGCAGCGGGCGCAGTTGTTACCTTGAAATAAATTTCAAACAAAAATCCCTCGTCTAAAACGGGGGATTTTGTTATTCAAAGGGACTTTTGATCCCGAGAAGATTCGTTTTTGCGACAGAGGTGTAGTGCATTGTTGTACGAATATCGGTGTGGCCAAGGAGGGATTGGATATAGCGAATATTGGTCCCGTTTTCGAGAAGGTGGGTTGCAAACGAGTGGCGCAGGGAATGAAATGTTGCTGGCTTTTTGATCCCGGCGCTTTCTAATGCGCGCTTGAAAACGAGTTGAATCGAACGGCTATGCATTTTTCCTCCCTCGTAGTTTGTGAACACGTAGTCGCTCGTTTCTTTGTTCCCGATACATTCGATTAAGCCGGCAAGAAGAGATTGCGGAACGATGGTTAGGCGGTCTTTGTTGCCTTTTGCTTGGCGTATGGCGATTGTTGACTGTTCGAAATCGATCGCGTCGCCCCGAAGATTGATCACCTCGCTCACGCGTAGGCCCGATGCGTAAGCAAGTGCGATCATTGTTTTGTGCTTAAGATTACGAATCTGATCAAGGAGCATTAAGATCTCGGTTTTGGTAAGAACAACGGGGATCGTTTTTGGGCGTTTTGCTCTTGGGATGCGAAGATATTGTACCTGAACCCTAAGCACTGACCGGTAATAAAAAAGGATTGCGTTTGCGTGTAGGTTCATTGTTTGGGCTGATAGCCCTCGCGATTTTAGGTTGAGCAGGTAGTTGGTAATCGTTTCCTGCACTGGTCTTAAGAGGTCGCCTCCAAAATGAAAGTAGGCGTTTAGACAGGTTGTGTAGGCCTTTTTTGTCTTTGTGCTGTAATAGCGTAAGTCTATTTCTTGCTTTGTTCGTTTGAGCGCCTCGTTAATCGATTGAATAAACATAATCTCCCCATCTTGTAACGGGGAGGTTGTTATAGTTGTATCGTAGCTTCTAATAGTATGGGCGTCAAAGTAATCTGTGGGTAGGGTACGGTTCCCGCGAGTACCCCTTAAATTTTTCTCGTATAATCTGTAATTTCTTGCAATTATCTGCTACAGTTTCATATAAGAACGAGTTA
>CAYNYL010000011.1:0-31102 GCA_964401485.1 uncultured Gammaproteobacteria bacterium | reverse complement strand
CCGCACCGTGGAAAATGAACCCACTTGCGAAGCAAAGGTAGCGACACAGTCGCATACCGCGCCAATCTCCGGCCTCCCCTGTCTACTAAGGTGTACCGGCCCCGTAGTCGGCCAATCGGTCGTACGGGATACACGTATTTAGTAGCGGTAGACGCTAGAGTAATGACGCTCTTTAATTGTGAATGAACTCTCCTCTCTGTTGTTAGGAGTGCTAGGCGCACGACTCACCTTGCGGGAATCACGCCCCAGCGCACTCGTAAGAACAATATTGTTTAGAAGCAATCGTTACGCGATTGCGGACGATTTGCTTCACAGGTAGGAGCCTCTCTAAAGGCCTGATCGCAGTGGCGACCACTACTACCCGCGGAGCAAAGAAGTTTGTAAGGAACTGGCCTCCTGGTTTCGTATCGTTTCGGCCATAGACCCACTATAGCATAATCCACGGTTTTTGTCAAATCAAAACTGACACCGTAGATTAAAACGGGCTAATATTAGCCATTATTTTAGCATGTTTATTTATAGATGTATTAAACCTACGATTGACATTAAGCGCGAAAACGGGTACTATAATGGAGTAAATACAGGGGGATAAAACCCTCCCCTAAACTGTCAAAATCGACTAGACTATCCATATATGGCCCAATCTAAATACCCCGTCCTTAAAGATCTCGGGCTTTCCGAGGGTGAAATCGAAGTGTTCGAGGCGCTTTTAAGCCTCGGCCGAGCAAAGGCGAGCGATCTCGTCCCGAAAACCTCGCTTAAACGGGCAAATCTCTACCATGTCCTTGGAAGCCTCCAAAATAAGGGCCTTATTAGCGCAATCGAAGCAAAGCAAACCGTGTTCGAACCCCGCGACCCGTCAATCCTTTGGCAACTCTTTGAAACCCGAAAACAACTCCTTGAACGAACAAAGGCCGATCTCTCCGCTACCCTCCCCTTTATTGCGAGTGACCTTAATAAAACGCTCGGCAAGCCTTCTATCCAAATCTTCGAAGGCCTCGAGGGAGCGGAAACCGCGATCTACCAAACGCTCGAGGCAAAATCAACAATCTACTCGTTTATCGACACGGCAACGATCGAAAAACATCCGGAGCTACTTAAGATCGACCAGGCATACGCAAAGCAACGAATCCGGAAAGGAATCAAAAAACAGATCCTCGTAACCGACAATCCGTTCAATCGCTCGCTTTTTAGTGATTACGACGAGTCGACGACTGAAGTTCGTTTCCTTGCACAATTTCCTGATAACTTCGCTTCGACCTTCCAATTCTACGACAATACAACGATCGTGTTATCGCTTAACCCAACAAGTATCATTTCCGTTTCCCTCAACGATGCAACAATCACAAGCTTTCTTAAACAGCTGTTTGCGTTTCTTTGGGCGCAGGCAACGCCTCAAGAATAAAGGTTCGCCTACTTGGCTCCGCTTTATCAAGAAGAACGCGCGTTATCACTTTGCCTTCCTCTTTTAACCGCGTCATGAGTGCAACAAGGCGATCCCCCTCCTTTGCAACGTCGAGCGACTCATGCTCCACCCCACGCTGAATCCACTCACGAATACGTCCATTCTTTGTTTTGAGTTTTTTATTCATTACAAAGTCGAGTCGTAGCTTGAGCCAATGCATCGTTGTCTCCCCTCTCGTTTCAACATCAACACCCTCAAGTACCGCGCCAAGTTTTTCGACATACGCAACTCCAACTTCCGCCTTTGCATCTACGTAGGCATGAATAACGTGATCTTTTGCCTCGCCAAGGACCGCCTCATGCATAAGCACCTCCCCGAGTGCACTTCCACGCACATCTGTCCGTACATTAAGCGACCCTGCGTACACGGCGCCCGGCCCGAGATCCGGCCTCTCCTCAAATCGAATAAACGCCATGACCTTTTGATCCTTCTTTAAAATATGAAGATACGAACGGTCACCCCTCTCTCCCGTAAGCGAGGCATTGAATTCAGACACAACCTGATCAACGACCTCCTTCCCTTCCTTAATCCAATTAAGTCGCATTATTTTCTCCATCTCTTCCCGCTCGTCTCGCGTCACGCGCGCCCCTCGTTCAATTCCAAGCGACAGGCCTCGAACATTATAAAGCGCATCATTTCCAATCTCGGCATGCAATGTCTTAAAGAAGCTTGCGAATAATACTGTCTCTTTTTCATAGCGTGAAAGAACGGCATCGATGGATGACGAGCTACCGCTCTTTGATGCCTTTGCGGCGGATTCAAAGAACATCCCCGCACGAGAAAGAAGTTCGTTGCGAAGCTCCTGCTCCATTTCAATCGTCGCTGAATCCGGATTCTGCAACTTCTCGCGAAGAATATTCGTTACATTGTCCTGCGCATCTTTTACAATTTCTCCAAATCGTTCAAAAATCTGTCGAGCCTTCTCTTTATCACCTCCTGCGATTTCTTGAATCGTCTTTACAGCCTCCGGTTGACGCTCAGCAACAAGGAATGTTTGAAGGTATGTAACTCCATATTCCCGAGCATTCGCAAATACTTCTTCTGCCTCCTCCGCTGTCGAGGTGTTTAAATACTTAAACAATTCAATCTGCTCACGCAGCGATAACTCGGTTAAATCAACGTCTAAATTTTCCTCGAGTGCCGAGCGAAGCTCCGGCCTCATGTACTCTCGTGTAATCTCAAACGCCTCTCGATCCTGCCCAAGTCCGGCCCGTTGCATATCGGTAACAAACGGCGCAAAACGCTCAAATCGTAGACGAGGTCGCGTATCTTCTTTAGCAATAAAGTCCACAAAATCCTTTGCCCCCTCTTTAAATTCTTTGGTTTGAGCATATTTTATTGTTCGCTCTTCCACCTCGAGACCCTGTATTATTTCCTCTGTAAGGAGCGAGTCTTTAAACGCCTCATCACGCTCCTGCGCCTCTTGAAACGAGAGTTGATGATACGTATCCATCTCCCCGATAAGCCCACGTAATTCCGGCGTCTGATACGCAATATTTGTCATCATATCAAACGCATGTTCAAGGTCCGTCGATTCCAGCTGCGGAAGGATTGTCTCAAGTTTTCCTTTATATCTTGGGTCTCGCTTTACGAAGTTGACGATAGTACGCCTCGTTTCCTCTGTTTTTTGTTCATTTTTCTTCATTGCCTCCTCCATGAAAAATGCACTTTGCTCGCTAAGCCGCTTCCTTACCTCCTGTAACCGATCCATTGATTCAAAGAATTTTCCACACTCTTCCGGCGACCAACCTTCGAAATACTCTGCTAATTGCTTTGGATCATCGCCAAGAACTTCTCTTGCGAACAGAAAAAAACTCATCGCTTGCCGAGGCCAAAACTTGAATCCCTCTCGCTCTATAGCTTCTTTCCATTCGACCGCTTCAACAACTTCCGGTTGCTCCTCTCTATTACTTTGCAGGGCTTGTTTTTCGATTGTTGAAAAACTTTGAGGCAAACCCGTAGAGTCTACACTAACCAAACAATCTCGAGCGACAATTTGTAGCTCGGATTCGAGGTAAGAATCTGCCGTTGACCGTATCCGACGGTTAAGTGTTTCTGATTGTCGAAGGGCTCGCTCTGGACTCACGGGGAGATGCCGGCGATTTGGAGCTCCACTGATACGCACCGCCCCCACACTAGGTTCACCAATCTCGTTGCCGATTGCCCGTTGCGCTTGGTCAAAGGCGAGAACTACTAAAGGATGCGTCTCCTCTTTTGAAGTTTGTTCTATCAGTTGCTTGAGTTTATAAAACAGCCCCGTTGCCCACGATCCTTGTCCGTACGCATGTCGAGCGAGCGAAACCGTATAGAGAATTTTATCGATTTTTCTTGCAACATCTCCTTCGCTTAGCCATGTTTCAATCGCGTCTATAGATTCACCAAATGCAAACCGCAAAACGATTTCTCCCGAGACGCTCGCGTCGACATTGGCTTGGAACTCAGGGATCTTTGACATAGCAAGCGCCGTGTCGAGCATTCCGCGCGAATCGAGATGCGCGATCGGACTCGGCGAAACTCTAAAACTTTCAAAGATACGGCGATTTTTCTCTAGGAACGCCTCGATCTCGTCCCTTGTGCGAAGTTTATCGATATCGGCAATCCAATTAAGAAAGACAGCCGATCCCTCATCCCGAACACGCTCTCCATAATACCGAGCAGATTCAAACGAATCCGCATCGTTAGAAAGCTCTCCCCTGAAATCCTTGGTTGGCTGTACAAATGGGGCAAAATTCACCTTCCTGTCCTTTAACGCCTCGAGTCGTTTTGAATGACGGGCATTGCGATCGGATTCCGCGCGGGTCTTGCGCGTCGATAATTCTCCTCGGCCCTGACGTTCGCTCATATAAAACAAGTATAACAAAAACACCCCGACTTGCGGGATGTTTCTGTGTACGGGCTAGAACCCTACTTCGATATCATGTTCCGCGGTGCGGAAGGACGAACGATGGGCGGATTTCGAGGGGTCGCCGAGCGTAATTGTCGTAGAAAGCGTGTCAGCAAGGAGGTCGGAGCGGAATTCGTCGAGCATTGTTTTTACTTCATCGTCGCCCGAAATTACGAGATCAATGCGGTCGGCGATCGTAAGCCCCGCGTCTTTACGCATCCCGTTTACTTTTCGTGTAAGTTCGCGGGCCATTCCTTCGCGGATAAGCTCTGGGGTCATTGTAAAGTCGACGGTCGTTGCAAGCTCGCCCTTCGTAACGGTTGCTGACTTAATATTCACTTCGTCAAGGATAACCGCGAGAAGCTCGGGAGAAATTTCACCAGACGGCGTCGTAATCGCAACGGAACCGAGTGCCTGCTTTACCGCCCGTCCTGCCTTTTCCCGCTCGTCGAGGATTCGCGAAACAATCGCGCGGGCCTCGCCCATCTCAGCAAGAAGCGCGTCGCTCACCTCCCCCGCCTCCGGCCACGCCTCAAGATGAACCGACAATGTCTCGCCCTCCCCAGCGTAATTAGCGTTAAGCCGTTGGTGAAGTTCTTCCGCCATAAACGGCATAACGGGCGCCATCATCTTCGAAAGCGTTAAGAGAACCGTGCGCATTGTGCGCAACGCCTCAACTTTATCCGCGCCCTCAACCTTCATCCGATCCCGCGAACGGCGCACATACCACGTCGAAAAATCGGTGACGAACCCTTGAAGCGGCCTGACCGCCTCTTGAATCTCGTAGCGATCCATTGAAGAGGTCATATCTTTCAAGACACTATTAAGTCGCGACAAAATCCATGCGTCAAGGACATGCGTGCCGGTCGGCGCTCCCCCGTCGTCCCCTTCCTTGTACAACTCGTAAAACGCAAGAACGTTCTCGAGGATTGTCAAAAACTTTTTCTTCACTTCCGCAACATCCGATTCCTTAAAGTTCAAATTCTCCATGTGTACGACCGGTGACGCCATCAAGTAGTAGCGGAGCGCGTCAGCTCCATACTTCTCAACGACCTCGCTTGGATCCGGATAGTTCTTTAGGCGCTTCGACATCTTCTTCCCGTCTTCCGCCATGATAAGCCCCGTTACGACGATATTTTTAAACGCCGGCATCTCGAAAAGCGCGTTCGAGAGCACGTGGAGAACGTAAAACCATCCGCGCGTTTGGTCCTGCGCCTCGGCAATAAACTCTGCTGGGAATCCACGGTCAAAAACCTCCTTATTCTCAAACGGATAGTGGAGTTGTGCGTATGGCATCGACCCCGACTCAAACCAACAATCGAGCACCTCCGGAATTCGACGGAAGGTCTTTCCATTTTTCTCAAACGTAATTTCATCGACGATGTGCTTGTGGAGATCCGTCACTTCGACCCCTGAAAGCTCCTTAAGTTCCGCAACAGATCCGACACAAATCGTCTCCCCGTCCTGCGCCTTCCAAATCGGAAGCGGATTCCCCCAATAGCGCGAGCGCGAAATCGACCAATCCTTCGCCCCTTCGAGCCACTTTCCAAATCGCCCCTCTTTGACATGCTCCGGCACCCAGTGAATCTCGCTATTTGTCTTTAGAAGCTTGTCGCGCAGGTCCGAAACCTTAACGAACCAAGACGTTGTTGCGTAGTTAATAAGCGGAACGTCGGTGCGCCAACAGTGCGGATAGCTGTGCTTGAGTTTTTCCTTCGAGAAGAGTCGACCGTGGTGGGCAAGCCATTTTACAATTTCAATATCATTGTGTTGCGAGTCGATCGCATTTTTCACCGGCCAATCTTTTACATCGTATCCTTCGGCGACCAATGCCTCTTCAACGGCCGGTACAAAGCGTCCGTCCATTTTTACGTGCATGATCGGCGCGACATTCTCCTTTACGCCAAGCGCCAAGTCATCCTCTCCAAAACCCGGAGCAATATGAACAACGCCCGTTCCATCTTCGGTTGTAACAAAGTCGCCGGAAGCAACGCGGAAGGCGTTTGTGTGATCCTTAAAGTACGGGAAAAGCGGTTCATAGTGCACGCCAACCAAGTCGGCACCCTTAAGCTCCTCCTTAATTTCGTGTGCCTTATTTTTAAAAACCTCGGCAAGCCGTTCTTTCGCGAGAATATAGTCTTTCTCTTCATGGCTTACTTTTACATAGACAATCTCCTCCCCAACCGCGAGAAGTGCGTTTCCCGGCAAGGTCCAAGGTGTTGTCGTCCACGCAAGAAGCGACGCCCCGGCGTGTGGTCCATCAAGAAGCGGGAACGAAACAGTCGCCGTCAAATCCGTGACATCAAAATAACAAGAGCTAACCTCGCTCGACGACAAAACAGTCTCAAGAGCCGGCGAAACATGCATGACCTTGTACCCTTCGTAAATCAACCCCTTCTCGTAGAGCGTCTTAAATACCCACCAAACGGATTCCATGAAACTCAAATCCTTCGTTTGATAGGCGTTCTCCATATCAACCCAACGCCCAAGACGGCGAATCGAGCGCTTCCATTCCGCAACGTAGGTCCCGATTTTCGCGTCGCAAGCCTCATTAAACGCGCGAACGCCTAGCGCCTCGATATCCTCGCGGTTCTTAAGCCCCATTTCCTTTTCAACAATCGCCTCGATCGGAAGGCCGTGACAATCCCATCCCCACTTTCGCTCAACGCGATGCCCCTTCATCGTAAAATACCGCGGAACAACATCTTTTGTTACGCTCTGGAGAAGGTGGCCATAGTGCGGAAGTCCTGTCGCAAACGGCGGGCCATCGTAAAAAACATAGTCATTCCCTTCCGGTCGTTCGCTAATCGACTTCTCAAAGACCTTATTTTTCTCCCAAAAATCGAGGATTTCTCGCTCTTGCATATAGAAAGAGACTATCAATTTCAGCTTATTTCGGCAAGATTGTGTATACTACCCCCGTATGCGACCAACGATTTATTTAGGGGCAGACCACGCGGGATTTGATAAAAAAACGATCATTAGAGAGCACCTGCTTGTAAAAGATTTCATTGTCGAAGACCTCGGGGCACATTCTCTCAACCCACACGACGATTACACTGAATTTGCGAAGGCAGTGGCGGGAGCGGTCCGCGAGCACGAAGGGTCGCTCGGGATCCTTGTGTGCGGATCCGCCGAAGGCGTTTGCATCACGGCAAACAAATTCGACGGGATTCGCGCCGGAATCGGGTTTTCGGCCGAATCGGCGGGACTCCTTCGGGAACACGACCACGGGAACATCTTGTGCCTCCCGGGACGCGTAAAAATCGAAGATGATCTCCTTTTAATCGTCGATACGTTTATCAAGGCCACGCCCTCAACCGAAGCACGCCACGTCCGACGCGTTGGCGAAATACGAGATCTTGAACAAACAAATTAATATGCCGATTATCCCTGCCATCTTAACCACTGATCCCAATGTCTTCCGCTCACGCCTAACCGAGGGACCGGTCCGTGAAGTCGCGAATTTTTACCATATTGACGTGCTCGACGGCACCCTTTTTCCAGAAACCTCCTTTTTTGATCCAACAGACATTGATCCAACCCTCCTTCCCCGCGTCGAACTCCACCTAATGACAAATGACCTTCTTTCCGCGATCGAGCTCTGGAAGCCAACGGAAAAACTGGCGCGCGCGTACGTGCACGCGGAAATGGACGGTGACGTGATTTCCACCCTTAAAACGATCCGCGCCGAAGGAATCGAGACCGCGCTCGCGATTAACGCGCATACACCGATCGAAATGGTAAGCGATTTTTTCCGGTATGCGGATACACTTCTTCTCCTTGGCGTTCCCGCTGGAAAAGGAGGCCAACAGTTCCTCGGCGAATCAATTCTTCATAAAATCGTTGAGGCAAAAACCCGCTTTGAACATGGTCCAATTCTCGTCGACGGCGGGGTTACACTCGCAAACGCAAAATCTATTCTTGATCTCGGCGTTGCAAGTCTGTGCGTAAATAGCGCCATCTTTGGAGCGCAAGACCCCCTCCTCGCCTTCCAAAGTTTTGAACAGCTCGCCCTTCCAAAACCGTAAAAACGTGCTATCATAAATTACGAACTAAATTATTTCTATGAATATTGCTCTTCCATTGAAGCGTCTTGGAATCTTGACGATCGGGGTCAGTATCGTCGCCCTCGGTTATCTTACAACCGCAGTTCCACGCGCGAGCGCCCTTACAAGTCTAGCCTCTCTTAGCGCCGGAGACTTGATCCGTGGGCAACAATTTTCCGCGGTGTACTATCTCGGAGCCGACGGCATGCGCTACGTTTTCCCAAATGATAAAGTCTATTTCAGCTGGTACTCGAACTTTGACGGTGTAAAGTTCATTTCAGACAGCGACCTTGAAAAAATCCAAATCGGTGGGAACGCTACGTACCGACCAGGATCTCGAATGGTAAAGATTAATACCGATCCTAAAACCTACGCCGTTTCGCAAGGAGGAGTCCTAAGGCACGTAAGTTCGGAAGCGGTCGCGATCGCCCTTTACGGATCGGACTGGAACAAAAAAATTGATGATATTCCAGACAGTTTCTTCGGAAACTACGAGATTGGTTCAGCGATTAGCGATTCAAGCCAATACTCCGCTTCGTCCGCCCTTTCTGGAACGACAACCGTCGGCGCAGACAAGAACCTTATCGCTCCAGCCGTCATCAGCATGACCTCGAGCAACTACTCCCCAATCTCGGTCACGATCAGCGTTGGGCAAGGAGTAAAATTCATCAACAACGATACAGCAAAGCACACCGCAACTGGCGAGACGCTTTCCTGGGGAACGGGAACGATCTCTCCTGGCGGATACTACATCGAGAAATTCGATGAGCCAGGCGTCTACCCATTCTTCGATAGCTACAACTCAGCAAGAACTGGTGCCATCTACGTCCAATAATCAATCGAACGCCTTCGGGCGTTCTTTTGTTTCTAATGGTATACTACTCGCATGCCAGGAGGAGTTACAAACGAACAATTAGTCGTGCTTAAAGCCAAGGCGAAAGTCTTGCGCCAACACGTCATTCGGATGCTTGCGCGCGCACAGAGCGGACACCCAGGCGGAGCGCTTGGAATGGCCGATATTTTTTCGGCTCTCTATTTTCATCTACTGAGCCTCGATCCAAAGCGCCCAACGGACCCTAATCGCGATCGCCTATTCCTTTCAAACGGCCACATTTGCCCAATCCAGTACGCGGCGATGGCGGAACGCGGGTTTTTCCCGATCGCGGAACTCGAAACGCTTCGACGGTTCGGTTCGCGTCTCCAGGGTCACCCGGAGCGACATTTCCTCCCTGGAATCGAGAACACCTCGGGCCCCCTTGGTGACGGAGCCGCACAATCCGTTGGAAGCGCCTACATTGGGTTTAAGGAAAAGGCGCCGTGGAGCGTCTACGCGATTCTTTCTGACGGCGAGCTTGCAAGCGGAATCGTTTGGGAATCTGCCCTCTTTGCCGGAAAGCATTCACTCTCGAATCTTATCTGGATCATTGACCGCAACCAAATCCAAATCGGTGGAAATACAGAGGACATAATGCCGCTCGAGCCCCTCCACGAAAAATTCTCGGCCTTTAACTTTCTTGTTTTTGAAATTGATGGTCATAACATGCGCGATATTATCGGAACTATCGAAGAAGCGAAAAAAGCAACACAACCGGTTGCCATAATCGCGCACACAATCCCTGGTAAAGGCGTCGATTTTATGGAAAACGATTACCGATGGCACGGAACTCCGCCAACGGCCGAAGAGGCGGAAAAAGCGCTCGCCTCTCTTTCTCAAATGATGATCCGCTAGTATGGGCAATCTTGTAAAATCATTTGATAATCCCTCCCTTCTTAAGTACTCGGCAACCCGCGATGGTTTTGGCGAAGGCCTTGTCCTTGCCGGAAAAAAAGACCAAAATCTCTTCGTCATTTCCGCCGACCTAACCGAATCAACCCGCGTTGATCGTTTCGAAGAAGCGTACCCAGATCGCTTTATCGAGATTGGTGTTTCCGAGCAACTTCTTGCGGGTCTTGGGGCCGGCCTCGCTCTCGAAGGAAAGACAGCGGTCCTCGCAAGCTATGCGGTTTTTTCTCCAGGACGCAACTGGGAGCAAATTCGAACAACGATCGCCCTCCAAAACCTCCCAGTCATTATTGCTGGAGGCCACGCAGGCCTCACTGTCGGGGAAGATGGCGCAACCCACCAAATGCTTGAGGACCTCGCAATTATGCGCGTACTTCCAAATATTACCGTCATTTCTCCTTGCGACGCGATCGAAGCACGCAAGGCGATTCTTGCGAGCGTTGAAAAGAAATCCCCGATCTATCTCCGCCTCTCACGCGAAAAAAGTCCTATTTTTACAACAGAACAAACCCCGTTTGCGATTGGAAAAGCAAGTGTTCTCACCGAAGGAAACGCGATCGGACTTCTCGCAACAGGCCCTCTCGTCTACCAGGCCCTTCTCGCCTCAACGGAACTCAAAAAGAGCGGGATCGACGCTCGCGTGATTAACGTTTCAAGTATCAAACCGCTCGATGAGGAAACGATCCTCGCCTGTGCGCGCGAATGTCGCGCGATTATTACAATCGAAGAAGCACAAATCGCCGGAGGACTCGGTGGAGCCGTTTGCGAATTTTTATCCGAGACCTATCCGACCCGCATCCACCGCCTTGGAGTAGTCGATCGCTTCGGGGAATCCGGATCAGCCCAAACACTCCTCGAACAATTCCACCTTACGGCAAACGACATCGTTACGAGCGCAAAAAAACTCGTACGTCTTAAGTAACCGGCTCGTAACACGTTAGACAGCGTGGCTCATACTCTTTATCTCCCACAAGTTCACGCTCGTCACTCTGCACAATACGCTGACTACGCGTCGCCGGTCGGTTTTTGCACCGCAAACAAATCGCTGTGAGTTTCGTTACCGGATATGCAAGCGCCATAAGCCTCGAAACGACAACAAACGGCTCCTCGCGATAATCGAGATCAAGTCCTGAAATAATGACCCGTCTCCCCGTCCGAACAAGACGCATGACAACAGGCACAATCCCCTCGTCAAAAAACTGCACCTCGTCGATCCCGACAACCACATCGTCATCCTCAACCATTTTTTCAAGCTCAATCGAATCAAGCACCTCGATCGCCTCCTTCGCAAGTCCATTTCTTGATGCGATCTTCTCTCCCGACCTCGTATCTTTCTTTGGTTTGAAAATTTTGGTCTTCAGGCTCGCGAATCGCGCACGGTCAAGCCGGCGAATCAACTCCTCGGTCTTCCCGCTCGACATACAACCAACAATGACCTCTAAATGTGGCGTAAAGAGTGCATCCATATGCCATTATGGTACACTATTTCCATATGCAAAACGAATCCCGATCCCCTTGGATCTTCGTGCTTCTTCTTGCGACAAGCGTACTCCTCATTGGTGTATTTCTTATCGCCTTGATGTTTATCATAAACGATCTCCGGGGCGAAAATGACCAAGTCCCACAAGACGCAATCGATATGGTCTCGGAAGACGAGGAAGAGGGCGCGACCACAACCCCTGATACCGAATCCCCGTCCGAAACATCACCCGTAACCCTCAAATTTGCGAGTATCGCAAACCTCCCGGCGTATTCTTACCCAAACGGTTGGCACATCACCGTCGAAGAGCAGCTCGACCCTTCTTCGCAATATCCTGGCTACCGACCAACCGCGACAAGCTACGTAAGTAACGTTCCGATCCAAAAATGCTCCGCCTGCGACGGCCTCCCAGCGCCAATTATTCTCACGGTCTATGATCGAACGACCGAAACAATTACGGAGAGCGTCGCCGACCAGATTCTTCGGACACTCGGACCAGAATTCTACAAAGACGTAAACGATATCTCAACAGAGCTTCCAAACGGAACCTATACACAAATAACGGCAACGGCGCTCGAGAATGGCTTTTACGGGATTTCATTTCCGCTCTACTACATCGTTTTCGAATCCGACAACCACGTATTCGTCGCCCAATACACGGCCCTCACTGAAGACGAAGAAATACTAGCCGGATGGGAATTAATGAAACAATCATTCAACTTTAGCCAACTCTAACCCTATGAAACGACAAACGCCAACAATTCTTTGGTCACTCTTCATCCTCGCTCTCATCGCCGTAATCGCCGTCCTTCTTATCAAGTCCCCTTCCGAGACCCCTGAAGAACAGGAGGGCGACAACGTGGGAACAACCGTCGACGCCCAAAAGCCCGTTGAATCGTTTTCTTCAACACTCGTCGATTCATGGGCGCACACAAAGCGTGCTGAGTCCGATATCAACAAATACCTCGATCCAGGACAACGGATCACAAGCGTCATCGAACATCCAGAAGCGAACACCGCCTGGATTACGTCCGAGATCTATAGCGAAACCGACAAAACAATCTTCCTCAGCGTCTACGAGTATAATGAAACCGATTATACGTTTACACGCCTCTATAAGAAGACCTACAAGTTGGGCGACATAAAAGCCATTCCCGAAACCATGCTCCCTACATTCAAAGCCGTCGCCCTTGATAAGAATAAGCTCGTACTTCTTATTGCGGGGACAGACGATAGCCCAGGACCATGTACCGAACTTCTCCTTATGGGTCAGGGAACGGGGCGATCGCTCGTAAGCCTCGACCTTGAAAATCCGTATAGCGGATTCACGCCCTACGAGGTTCCAAAGAAAGCAGTCGAGGAAGCACAGGCTCGCGCAGAAAAATGCATGGAAGAAACGTTCTAATAAAAAAACCGCCTCTTACGAGGTGGTTTTTTGGTGGACCCAAGCGGGATCGAACCGCTGACCTCCTGCTTGCAAAGCAGGCGCTCTACCAGCTGAGCTATGGGCCCAAATCGTGGGTAAAGTATACGGGATAACCCCATATCTGTCAACGGCGTAATGCTGGTACAATAGTAATAACTCTATGCGCTATCTACCGTTTCTTCTCATCTTTTTCATTCTCCCAACACTCGCCTTCGCAAACGAAGGAGAGGTCGAGGTCACCCTTTATGACGAATCAGGGGTTCCGACAGAATCCTTTTTCCCGCTCGGACAAGATTACCGTGGGCCGATTAGTCTTACGGTAAGCGATCTTGGCACAGACGGAATCGAAGAGATCGTTGTTGGATCGGGCGCCGGACAACCTGGAGCAGTCCCCGTCTTTCGACAGGACGGATCTATCATCACAACCTTCCCCGTCTACTCCGAATCGTACAAAAACGGTGTTGAAGTTGCGACGTGTGACGTAACCGGTGACGGAATAAAAGAGATTGTCACAGGAACGATGTTTGGAGGTGGGCCACACGTACGTATCTATTCAAATTCCGGGGAAGCTCTCTACGGCGAAGGATTTTTTGCATACGCAGAAAATTTCAGAGGCGGCGTTCACGTCGCTTGTGGAGACATCACCGGCGACAATGAGCCAGAGATCGTTACCGGCCCAGGAATCACCGGGGGTGGTCATATTCGCGTCTTTACAAAAACCGGAGAACTCCTTGCGGAGACGTTCGTTGGGAGTGCTAGCGAAGATCAGGGCGCGATTCCGATTCTTGCGGACGTTACCGGCGACGATGTTCTTGATGTCATGGCGCACCGAGCAGGAAAAACGAATAATGAAATTGTATTCTTTACGTTCAAACGCTCCGACCTTCGCTTCGCGGGATCAATTCCACACGACGTAAATGCAACGGATGGAATCATGCTTTCAGCAAGAGGAGATGTATTAACGCGTCTTACCATCGGTCAAACACAGGTACAGAGATTCCTTTCAACGGGATCAACAACCACGCTCCCACTCACTCTCCCTGAAGACACGCGATTCTTTTTCACTAATGCAAATCAATCCCTTTCTGTTTCAGTAACCGCGGGAACAAGTATCTCAACAGAGATCGGTAAATCAATTCGCGTCGACATCTCCGAACAAAAATTATACGCAATCGAAAATGGAATCGTGACAAAAGAATTCCTCGTATCAACCGGAACCTACGCCTTCCCTACTCCACTTGGTAAAACGGAAGTTACCGCGAAGCTCCCTGTGCATGATTACATTTGGAGTTACGGAGAAAATAATCCAAACAACTACGCGATACGTGGAGTGAAATGGAATTTACGATTTAGAAAACATTTCTACATCCATAGTGCATACTGGCACAACAATTTTGGTCAGCGTATGTCGCACGGTTGCGTGAACATGCGTACAAGTGAAGCAGAGTGGGTGTACAAATGGGCCGACGTTGGTACGAGTGTCGAAATTATTCCGTAGAAAAAATTCATGTGTGCATAACTTGCACACTTTTTTCTTTCCGAAAACTTTTTCTCACGCTATACTTTAACCAGTTGTGCTCTTTGCGCAACTGAATTGTCTCCCTCTTCGCTGTCGACGAAGAACAACAATTCGTCTTAACGCAAAGTATTATGCCAGCAAAGAAAAAGGCTGTTGCAAAAAAGCGAAAGCCAGCTGCAACAAAGAAGAAGGTCGCAACAAAGCGAAAGGTCGCTAAGAAGTCGACGGCAGCAAAGCGAAAGCCAGCTGCAAAGAAGCGAAAGGCCGCTCCAAAAAAGCGAAAGGCCCCAGCAAAACGCAAGTAATTGCACAAAAATCCCCGTCGCTCCATGAGGAGGATCCTAAGGAGGAACTTCATCAGGGGACGTACGGGGATTTTATGTTTCTCGACGAAGGCGAAGGAGGAATAGGACGAATACGGAGAGAATGATAAGAAGCTGGATAGCTTCACCAAGTGTGCGATCAAGATACAATGCCGAGTCAACGAGTCTATGAAAGAACGCGAGATACAGCGACGAGGTGACAATAACTCCGATTGCCATCCCCCACCATTTCCCGCTTCGCGCACCAACGTAGCTCACAATGGCCATGATCGGAACAAAAACTGGCGAGATCGCAAGTGACCAAAGTCCGAGGCTAAGCATCGCGAGTCGCGCACCTAGTTCGTCTACCGACGACTTCGCCACTCCCGTAAGCGACGACCGGAGACGAAGGCACAAACCAAGTGCAACAACGAATACCACCTGCACACTCAAGAATGTCGCAAGTTCACTCGTCACCGTTCGCACACTCCGCGCCGAAATTAATACATCAACTCCCCTCCCAAGCAAAATCGCTTGAAACGCAATCGATAAGCCGAGTAGAATCGCAACACAAAAAAGGAGACCTGCTCCTCTTTTTTGCGCGCGAAATAATGTGCGCCAATCTTTAAGCAACGCCTCCGCGCTCTCCCGCTCCTCCTGGTAGGCCGTGTAAATAAACTCGTTCATTTTCCAAGAAGTTGCTCCGCCCGCGCGAGCTCTTCCGGCGTATTTACGCCGATGACTTCAAACGGATCCGCAAGCGCCGTTCGTACATCCTCCCCTTCCTCAACCGCCATCTTCACAAGGTCGGTCAGATAATACTCGCCGTTCGCATTGGTATTCTTCAACTCCGGAAGATGTTCCCAAAGCCACGTCGCATCAAATAAATAAATCGCCGGATTCACCTCCGTAATCGCGCGCTGCTCCTCCGTCGCGTCTTTCGCCTCGCAAATCCCCATAACTTTTCCAGTAGCGTCTCGCACAATCCTCCCCCACGATTCAAAAACGGAATAGTCTTTTTTAAAGTTTGGAAGTTTCGCGGTAAGCATCGAGACGACCGCGTGGTGATCCTCGTGAAGTTTCGTCACGCGCGCGAGAATCTCGGCAGAAATAAACGGATGATCCCCGTATAAAACAAGAACTGCGTCCGCGTCACCAACCACATCCTTTGAGCAAAGAACAGCATGCCCCGTTCCGAGTTGCTCCTCTTGGAGCGCAAACTCACAACGCTTGTCGCGACACACTTCGTGAAAATCTGCATGCGTATCGGGAGCTACAACGACAACCGGACAACTATCAATTCCGCTCTCGTGAATATTCTCAAGAAGGTGCTCAATCATCGGTTTCCCCGCGATCTCAACGAGTGGCTTAGGTACATTTGCCCCCATTCGTTTTCCCTTCCCCGCCGCCAAAATCACGATTCGTGTTTGCATAAATCTTTTCAAAGATATCAAAAAAACGCGTCTCGGTCAACGCGTTTTTGAACAAAAAATCGACATTGTTCTGGCTCCCACCTACTCTCGCCAATCTTGACTACCATCGGCCCTCACGGCTTAACTTCTGTGTTCGGGATGGGAACAGGTGTGACCCGTAAGGAAGTGGAACCAGAACAATATCGATTTTCCTAACTGACATGCAATAAAGTTTCAAAGAAACGTTCGCACTCTTGTGTTTAGCTTTCACTAAACGCAATAAGTGAGTGGAGAGCTGGCCTTATTAGTACGGCTCGGCTCAACGCATTACTGCGCTTTTACCTACCGCCTATCAACCTAGTAGTCTCCTAGGAGGCTCATAATGAAAATTAATCTTAAGGTCGGCTTCGCACTTAGATGCTTTCAGCGCTTATCCGAACCGAACCTGGCTACCCAACGATGCCCTTGGCAGGACAATTGGTACACCAGAGGTTCGTCCTTCCCGGTCCTCTCGTACTAGGGAAGGGTCCTCTCAATTTTCGACGTGTGTAGTAGATAGGAGACCGAACTGTCTCACGACGTTCTGAACCCAGCTCGCGTACCGCTTTAATTGGCGAACAGCCAAACCCTTGGGACCTTCTTCAGCCCCAGGATGCGATGAGCCGACATCGAGGTGCCGAACCTCCTCGTCGCTGTGGACGCTTGGAGGAGACCAGCCTGTTATCCCCGGAGTAGCTTTTATCCGTTGAGCTTCCGCCGTCCTATATCGTACGGTCGGATCACTAACCTCTGCTTTCGCAACTGATCGGCGTGTCGGCCTTTCAGTTAAGCCAGCTTGTGCGTTTACACGTCCAGTCCGATTTCTATCCGGACTAAGCTGACCTTTGTAGACGCCTCCGTTACCTTTTGGGAGGCTACCGCCCCAGTCAAACTACCCACCAGCCACTGTCCCAAATGCCGGATTCACGGCGTTCGGTTAGAATACACACAATACAAGGGTGGTATCTCACTGTTGCCTTGCGGCTCCCACCTATGCTGAACATGTAGAACATGTATTCAATGACAAGTTGTAGTAAAGCTTCACGGGGTCTTTTCGTCTAACTACACATAAAGATCATCTTCACTCCTCTCGCAATTTCGCCGAGTACATTGTTAAGACAGTTTACAAGTCGTTATGCCATTCGTGCGGGTCGGAACTCACCCGACAAGGAATTTCGCTACCTTAGGACCGTTATAGTTACGGCCGGCGTTCATCCGCGCTTCAGTCGCAAGCTTCGAGAAGTAAACTTCTCTAACCCACTTCCTTAACGTTCGGACACTGGCCAGGCATCAGCCCCTATACATCATCTTGCGATTTAGCAGGGACCTGTGTTTTTGATAAACAGTCGCTTGTAATCTTTTGCTGAGGGTCTCCCCCTCCCGGGGGAAACCAGGCCTTATCCCGAAGTTACGGCCGCTTTTTTGCCTAGTTCCTGAACAATGTTTCTCTCGTACACCTTAGTGCTTTTACACCCATCCACCTGTGTCGGTTTTGGTACGGGCACATAATGCTTAACCCTAGAGGCTTTTCTTGGCCCTCTCTCCTTTCCTCTCACCGGTTGCCCGGCTCGCGATGGTACAGAGTCTTGTGACCGACGGATTTCCCTGTCGATCAACCCCATACCCCCAGTGTCATAGCCATAGGACACAGGAATTTCGAGAAAGCGTCCCCCCTTTGGAAACACTACGTGGTGCAGGAATATTAACCTGCTGTGCATCGACTACGCCTTTCGGCCTCGCCTTAGCTCCCGACTAACCCACGGCCGATTTTCGTTGCTGCGGAAATCTTGGATTTTCGGTGGGCAGGGTTCTCACCTGCCTTTATGCTACTCATGCCAACATTCTCACTTCCTGCCGCTCCACCGTTGGTCACCCAACGACTTCAGTGCGACAAGAACGCTCCTCTACCGCTTAGTCTTGCTACTAAACCCTCAGCTTCGGTGCATTGCTTAAGCCCCGGTATATTTTCGGCACAAGAGAACTTGACCAGTGAGCTGTTACGCTATCTTTAACGGATGGCTGCTTCTAAGCCAACCTCCTGGTTGTATAAGTTCTCTCACCACCTTCTACACTGAGCAATGACTTTGGGACCTTAGCTTGAGATCTGGGCTGTTTCCCTTTCGACCGATGGAGCTTCGCCCCCATGGTCTGACTGCCGGGAAGACGTGATGGTATTCGGAGTTTGGCTAGACCGGCTACCTTGCGGCGCCAAGTCCAATCAGTGCTCTACCCCCACCACGCTATTAACCGACGCTATGCCTAAACATATCTCGAGGAGAACCAGCTATTACCGAGTTCGATTGGAATTTCTCCGCTATCCACAACTCATCCCCGTGTTTTGCACAGCACGTGGGTTCGGGCCTCCACAGGTTTTTACACCTGCTTCACCCTGGCCATGGATAGGTCACCCGGTTTCGGGTCTTACGCATACGACTAACGCCCGTTAAGGCTCGCTTTCACTCTGGCTCCGCCCCGAAGGGCTTAACCTGCCATATACGTAAACTCGTTGGCTCATTCTTCAATAGGAACGCTGTCACCGAGTAAACTCGGCTCCAACTCCTTGTAAGTGTATGGTTTCAGATTCTATTTCACTCCCCTTCCGGGGTTCTTTTCAGCTTTCCCTCGCGGTACTAGTTCACTATCGATCAAAATATGTATTTAGCCTTTCCGAATAGTCTCGGAAGATTCCAACAGAATTTCTCGTGTTCCGTTGTACTCAGGTTACCTTAAACCGTTGATGTGCTTTTTTCGCGTACAGGACTATCACCTTCTTTGGTAGCGCTTTCCAGCGACCTTCCACTAAAAGTCATCTTTTCCGGTTCCATGCTATGAGACATGGACTAAAGGACCTACAACACCGACTAAGCAACGACTCATATCTTTCGTTTCATCTACGATCTCCCGAAGGAAACTTTCGATGGACTTCACTTAATCGGTTTGGGCTGTTCCCCGTTCGCTCGCCACTACTAGGAGAATGGAAGACGCTACTGATCATCTCATACCTCGATAAATCAAGGATTGAGATGATAGTAGTGCTTCTTCTTTTCTTTTCCACCAGCTACTGAGATGTTTCACTTCGCTGGGTTCCTTTCCTACAACTATGTATTCATTGCAGGATAATCCAGCATTCCCTGGATTGGGTTTCCCCATTCGGATATCTCCGGGTCAAAGGTTGCTTGTCACCTCGCCGAAGCTTTTCGCAGACTGCCACGTCCTTCATCAGCATATTTTGTCGAGCCATCCGCCATACACCCTTAATGCTCTCCACTCGCTTATTACGTTTAACGTTAATAATACGAATGTTTCTTTATATTTTTTTATTGATGTCAATCTTCAATTGTGAAAGTTCTTTTCACAGGTAAATAAAAAACTCGCCTTGAGCGAGATCTGTAACGACCTCACTACTTCGAAATAAGTGTCCCGAACTTACTCTCATCACTTACTTCCTGAAGTTCCGGATTTTACTCTCGGAACAAACGAAGTAACGAGTTCAAATTTACAATGTGCGGGGGTATCTTACACAAGGGGTAAAAGTGTGTCAAGAGCCCGCCAGACCCGAACCAGATTGACCCTGGATAAATGCAAAAACCCCCACCGACTCCGTGTCGATGGGGGGCCAAGAAATGTTTGGGGAACTAGGAGGCGTCAACGGTCCTGAAGACCAAGCGGAAGGCGTGTTCTCCGTCAGGGAGAGCACCCATCACGAAAGCGACATGTCCGCGCTCGAACATGATCTCGAATTCCGGACCGGCTTGCTCGTAGTTGTAGTCGTCGGGATCTTGACCAACCCGAGTCTCCACGAAGCACGTAGCAAAGACCCGCTCGAGAACGGAAACCGTCTTGCCACCCTGAACACGGACGACATCGTTCAGGAACTCGACCATCTCGCAGACTCGCCTCACCGATGCCCGCGAAGTCTTTCCGCGACACCAGGCAAGCCTTTCGACACCGGTTCCATCGAGCTGCACCGTGAGGTCGTGATCGACTATGACAGTCCAGGTCCGACCTGGCTTCGCGAGCATGTTCGCAAGGGTACGATTATTCATTGGGACTCCGAATGCGCTCGCGCGCGGTGAATGACCATCACTTGCGACGATAGTTTATCATCGACAGTGATTGTCCCTGCATGATTTCCAGTCATGCAGGAAGAAAGGGGTTGAAGAACGGACGCGTCGGACGGGTCAGGTCGCTTCGGAATACCTTGCTTCCTCCTGCCTCAGTTTCTTCAGGGCATCTTTCGACGCCCGAAGCCAGGAAGCTACCCACTTCGACTTGGTCGCCGGACAGCGATCACACACATCTACGAATCTCCTGAACGCCGGACTCGCGATGCCGTCTCCCTCTTCGTCACACAGTTCCGCGAGCTCGCCGAGCGCGAACCGCGCTGCCTCCCAATAGGAAGCGTCCGAGAACACGACCTGTGGCGGTCGAAGCCCGTCCCTCACGATCTGGATGTCGGCGATCCACATGGTGGCGAACCGCTCCCACCCAACGATTTCACACAGGGTCGCGCGGACATCGGCAACCGAGATAATCTCGGACATCTTCACTCCAAGGTCAGAGGGCGCGGGATGCGCCTTAGTAAAAGACCATCACTTGCGACGATAGTTTATCATCGACAGTGATTGTCCCTGCATGATTTCCGATCATGCAGGAAGCAAGGGGTTGAAGGATCGCGTCGGACGGGTCAGGGCGTGGCTCGCGCTTCGACCTTCTTCGGGCGACGCGACGGGGCCTTCACCGACTTCTCGGTCGAGGCCTTCGGCTTCCGCGTCCGCTTCTTCGCGGACTGGGACGCGGCCCCGAGAAGGCGCATCTGCGCCTCCCGCTCCCCCGCCTCGCGCTTGAGGCGCGCCAGGATGTCGGAGCAGTCCACCGTGCTCTTCCGAAGCTCGAGTCGCCGATTCACCTCGCGGACGAGGTTGTCGGCGCTCCGGCGCTCGTCCTCACTGAGGCTGCCACACTTGCGGCACGCCTTCGCGAACGCGACCGTCTTCACGCCTTCGAAGCCGAAGCCGTCGGGGGTGACGCCGTCGACCTTGTGCTCGATGTAGGCGCAGAGCGCCTCGGCATAGGACTTCGGCTCGAAACCGAGCTCGGCGAGAACACGAGCCTTGAGGCTCTGAATGGTGACGTCGGACATGACACTTCCTCCAAAGGAAGGACGCTATCGCCTCGTGCAAAATCGCACGAAACGAACGAAGAACTATAGCAGATTTTAGGCTTTTTGTCAATGAAAATGCTATACTCCCTCTATATGATCCATTTGACCTTCTATACGGTTGGCGACGTCCCCAAGGGGCCATTTTCCGAAATTCGCGACCATTACCTTAAGCTTTTAACGCCCTACGTTAAACTTGAGCATCGGGTCATTAAAGAGGCGGATTCGATTATTGAGAAAATTAAGCCTGGGGAGCCGTTAATTGTGCTCGATGCCCTCGGATACGAGGTTTCGACCGAGAAACTTGCGAGTTATGTTAAGGAGGTTGAATCGCGGGGGACGCATATTATGGTGCTTCTAGGGGGGCCAAAAGGCGTACCAAATCATGTTAAAAAGCTCGCAAAAATCAGTCTTTCGCTCTCTCGGCTTACGACTACGCACGATATTGCCCATATTTTCTTCCTCGAACAGCTCTACCGAGTCTCGACGATTAACGCCGGAAAGGCCTACAATTACTAAAGTTGCAGGCGGAATATTGACAAAAATGAAAAATTAATGTATGCTAGTATTAGCTATTTTTTGTTATTAAAATGAAAAATTGACGGATATGCTTAACATTAACGAGCCAACCCCTATACTAGACCCGCAGTCGATAAAGACACTAGGGCTTGAAGAAAAGGACCTAATTGTCTACACGCATCTCATTCGCCTCGGAACCGCCCCTTTGCGCAAAATCGCACTGGAGACCGGAATTAACCGAGGTACAACCTATGATGCGTTAAAACGACTGCAGAGCGCAGGTTTGGTGGGCTTCGTTGACGCTAAACGACATCGTTACTTCACCGCAGAGGACCCGCAGAAATTGCGGGGGTTTGTAACAAAGCGTGAACTAGCCCTCCAAACGGCGCGTCAAAAACTCGAGGAATGGATCCCCTCCCTTTCGCAAATGAAGGGGACGGCGGAATATCGCCCGGCGGTTCGCTTCTTCGAAGGGAGTCGCGGGGTCAAAGAAATTCTCGAGGATGTCCTTTCTACGACGAAGAGGCAAAAACAACCGCTTTACCGCGTGTATTCCTCCTCCGATATTCGCGATCTCGTCCTCTCCGCCTGGCCCTCGTTTACGGAAACCCGTAAGAAGGCTGGGATAAAGGTACGGACGATTGCGATCGGGGCTGGAGGGACGACGGTTGGGCTCGACGAGCGGAAATGGTTAACGAAAGACGGGACGGCGCCGACCTATATCTTCATTTATGGAGATAAGACGGCGTATATCTCGAAAGACAAAAATGATGTGTTCGGGGCAGTGATCGAAGATCCTGCAATTACCGCGACACAGAAAGTCATCTTTGATCAGTTGTTCCAAGTGTTGGATTGAGGTGGGATTGGGTGCGCATGCTTGTGCCCCTAATTCCCTTCTCAACCCTCTACACCCCTACCCCTTCTGGAGGTCTTCGTGATCAACATCATTCGTACCGTACTTGCGGAGCAGAGTGAGCTCGACTTGTACGTTGTCTACACGGGGCCGCAAAACCCCGATCGGACCGCGTACACCGGGCGTCTCGATCGCGCCATTCGAGCGATTCGTCGCTCGAAGAGCGACTACCGCCTAATCCTCGTTGGCGACGCCAACGGGGGCGATGACCTGCGCGCACTTCGTGTGCACGCGATTAAGAACGGTATCCCTGAGAATCGCCTCGCCCTCCTCTCAAACGAGGGGCAGACAAACACGCTCGGTGACAGTCGCGTCGTCGCACGCGAGATTCACCCGATCCTCGCGAACGATCAGCCGATCCGCGTCCACGTAGTGACCTGCTGGTACCACGTGCGCCGCGCCCGCATCATACTTCAGGGCGAGCTTGCAAAGCTCGGAGCACACACCGGCGTGAATGGGATCGCGTCCTACGGACGCATCCCCCTCGGACTCCTCTCGTTCAAGAGTGAACGAAAAGGTGTCGCTGACTACCTTGCCGGGAAGCCGAATGTTCCAAGCGGAACGTTCGCGCTCTACGGCAAGCCCAAGCCCGGCGTCAAGCCGGTCATCTAGGCCCGTCGTTCCCCTCATGGGCGTCTCGCGGTACACTACCCGAGGCGCCCTTATTCTTTTTCTATGATCAACATCAATACCTTTGTTCGCGACCACTACAATTTAGTCACAGAAGATGGGGTCAAACTCCTCTCCGGAGGCCTGATCCATGCCACCTATAAATTTAGCGCAGGAGGGGTTGATTACATTATCCAAAAACTCCACCCGGTTTTGTCCGACGTTACGTTTGGCGAAGACATGGAGAATGTTTGCAAGCATTTGCAAAAAAAGGGACTTCTTGCCCCTACTGTGCTTCGAAATGACCAGGGATCTGTCCACACGGAGGGTGGCGGAAATTCTTGGAGGCTTTATACTTTCATTACTGGAACGGTTGTTGAAACTGTTTCGAGACCACGCATCGCGCAGGAAGCGGGAGCCATGCTTGCCCGGTTCCACAACGCCATGCGTGATTTTGATTTAGAGATTAAAAAACCCCTCTTCCTCCACGACTCAAAAGCTGAGTATCAGAAGCTTCTAAAGGCGATCGAGGCGGATCCAAAAGCCTACGCGGAGATTAAAGAGCATTGTGATTTCATTGCCCGCGAGCTTCCTCCACTCTTTCTTCCTGAAGGGCTTCCAACAACAATCGTCCACGGCGACCCGAAGATTACGAACTTCTTGTTTGACGGGGACACCGCGACGGCGATGATTGATCTTGATACAACGATTCGTCACTCGCCTCTTGTTGATCTTGGAGATGCCTTACGTTCATGGTGCGGAGGCATGGAAGACGATCCAAACAATCCGTTCAACGAAGAAATTTTCAAAGCGGCGATCCTCGGTTACACGAGTGAGGCGAGCCTCAATAACGAGGAGAAGGCCCTTCTTGAAAAGTCGATGCTCTTAATTACGCTTGAGCTTGCGACGAGATTCCTCGCCGACTACATTAACGATTCCTACTTCGGCTTCGATAAAGAACGCTACCCGAATCGCAAGGCGCACAATCTGGCGCGAGCGGTCGGTCAAATCGCGCTCTACAAGAACGCAAAAGAAAAACTCGGCGCTTAGCCGAGCATTTCTTTTTGTGCGAGGACCGCTTTTTTCGCGTATGGAAGAAGGCGCGGTTCGATTTGTTCGGGCAAGACCTCGGGACCAATCACCCCGAGCGTTATCGGTTTCATGTATTCGAGGGATAGCGCCATAACAAAGTGCATTAAGGACTGTCCCATTACAAATCCATGCCTTGTTTCCCCTCGTTCAATGATCCCTAGAACAACAACCCCGTCCGCCTCCCCTTTCTCAAGGACACGTTTAATCGCGAGGGGCTTTTCGACGGATCCGGGAACACGGACCACTTCAAGGACTTCAAGTCCCGCTTCAACCGCGGTCTTTTTTGCCTCCTCAATCATCTGTTCAATCTGCGCCTTGTGAAATGACCCGACAACAATGGCAATTTTTTTCATAGCATTCCGCGATAGACCTCAATATTAATCTTGTCCCTCACCCGTTTCTCCCCAAACGTCGTCCGTAGAAGGGTTTCCGGAATCAGGTAAACATCAAAGGAGGCGTCACGCAGGTTCGTTATCGTAAGGCTCGCCCCGTTAAGACCAACAAACCCCTTCTCGACAAGATATGGCGCGAGGGTTTCAGGAGCGAGAAATCGAAGGACCGTCGTTTCATTTTCCGTACAGATCTCCAAAATCTCTGCCATCCCGGAAATGTGCCCCGATAGAATATGACCCCCAATTTCATCACCAACACGAAACGATCGCTCAAGGTTCACGCGGTCGCCAACCGTTAAGCGCCCAAACGTCGTAAGGCGAAGTGTCTCGTCCATCACGTCGACCGTAAGGCTTCGAAGCCCCCGCCCAACAACCGTAAGACACACCCCGTCAAAGGCAACGCTTGCCCCAAGCTTCATCCCTCGCGCAAAAAACCAAGGGGTCCGCACGACAAATCGCTTCACCCCCTGCCCTTCAATACTTTTTATCTCTCCGACTCCGCGAACAATCCCCGTAAACATACTAACGCTTTTGCAAATCCGAAAATTCGTCGGCAAGGCTTTTCCCCGGCTCAAACGCGACGGGCTCTTTCGCAAGCGCGAGGATCTCTTCTAAAATCACTGGATACTCTTTCCCCTGGAAGTGCTCGCCGACTTCGGTTGCGACGAGCTTTGCGCGAAGAAGCCGCGCGTATTTTTCGGCATGGTCAAACGGAATTTTCGGGTCATTTTTCGCGTGGATCACGGTAAACGCCGAAGCCTTCCATGGGATCACGTCGTAATCGAGTTCAGACATGAAAAAACCCCGAAACATTTCCGCCCCAATCATCCAAGGTGTTGCGACGAGAACAACTCCCTTCGGCGTCGAGCGCGCCTCAACCGCCTCGAGAAATCGAAGGGCCGCCGCTCCCCCGAGAGAATGGCCAAGAATAATCGTTTCATTATCAATCGTTCCTACTTGCTCGAGAAGTGCCTTCGTCCATTCCTCCGGCTCAGGGGCTTCGGGGGTCGGAAGGGTTGGAACGACAACTTCGTGCCCCGCTTTGCGCAGTTCATTATAAAGCCACGGCAAAAACTCCCCAGCAGGGCTCGATTTATAACCATGGATCAAAACAAAACGCATACGCCTCCTAGCGTAGGCGAAATTGACCAAATTCGCAAGAAACTGCTACTGTAATCTCACAACCCTGGAGCTCAAATGGATCCAAAAATCCTCGAGGAAGTGAGAAAACGCATCGACGAAGTGGGTGGCGGGCCGCCCGAAGACGGTGTCTACGCCGTTCCTGGCTATGACCACGACGGGCGCAAGCTCGACTTCAACGGCGATCCTCACGATTGCCCGACGGGTAGCTGTCGTCGTTGCAACATCATGCACGACACCCCCGATGAGGAAGACAGCGGTCGCTAGTTCGACCCGATCGTACACTCGCGACCAGCGACTTCACGACCCGCGCCACGTGGCCCGGGTCGTTCAGCTTTATACATGTGCTACACTTTTCTATATGTCATTTGAAAAACTCGAGACGACCGTGGAACGGAACCGGATCTATGAA
This sequence comes from uncultured Gammaproteobacteria bacterium, assembly GCA_964401485.1. Taxonomy (GTDB): domain Bacteria; phylum Patescibacteriota; class Patescibacteriia; order UBA9934; family UBA9934; genus CAYFMS01. Next base: position 4,505 of record CAYNYL010000011.1, on the reverse strand, counting down.
CATTACCGGGGCAATCGCTACATAGTTGTTGATATTGCGAAAAATGCAGACCTCGACGGGGACGTTTTCTGCGTTATTTACCGAGCCCTTTACGACCATGGCCAACTTTATACAACTTCAATGGAACGATTTACGGGGATGAATGCGGAGGGGGCGCCTCGTTTCCGACTCGTTGAAGCCGAAGAACAAAACCGTAATCCGGATCACGTCTACCCGACGCTTACGATGTAGGCTAACGAATTGCAATTGACCCGACGTGCGGAGCGAAGAGAGCGAGAATTTGTTCGAGACGCGTGCTCGAGGGTGGACGGTATGCGTGAAACGCTGGGTCGAGAACCTGGCCGGGACGAAACGATTGAAGAAAGTACCGCTCGGCGCCGGAGAGAAGCGGGATCATTGCGCGGAGGGTTTCGTCGTCGTGCAGTTCTTCGATCAGTGTCGTGCGAAACTCGTAAGGGACGCCCGAGCTTTTTAATAGTTCTACGGTTTCAGCGATCGCTTCCGCTTTTACAAATGGCTCCATAAGTTCCTCGTACCGTGCGAGGGATGTTTTAATATCCATCGCAATATAATCGAGAAGACCCGATAGAATCAGCTTGCGCACATCCCCCGGTCGACTCCCGTTTGTATCAAGTTTGATTTTAAATCCGAATTCCTTAATCCGCGCGATAAACTTTGGAAGGTCCCCCTGAAGCGTCGGCTCCCCTCCTGAAATGACCACTCCCTCGAGAAGTCCAACCCGTTTCTTGAGAAACATGAAAAACGCCTCTTCTTCGATAAACGCCCCCTTCATCGCACAAATCTGCTCCGGAAGAACAAACTCCGGATTGTGGCAGTACCCACACCGAAAATTACAGCCCGCAGTGAAAATGATACAGGCAGACTTCCCCGGGTAATCAAGAAGCGTGAACGGCTGTATGCCCGAGAGGAGCATAGCGAAGGGTAAAGGCGCGGTTAGACGCTTGGCACTCGGTAAAGTGCTTGCGAGAATAATGCTCCGCCTTTTTTCCGATATTAAAGGCGCTTACCGGGCGGTGGTAGCCCATGACGCGTGTCCAAACCTCGCAACGTGTTCGTTCTTTTTGCATATTAATTGATTTGTTCATAGATTTTTCGTGTTTCTTCGTCGTAGCGAGGAGCCGAGACAATTCCGATCTCCTCGTCGCACTTAGGGCAAAAGTCCCACTCCCCCGAAAGATAGCCGTGCTTCGGGCAGATCGAGAAAGTCGGAGTGATCGTAAGGTACGGGAGACGGAATTTCGAGAGCATGCTTCGTACAAGATTGCGACAAACGACCCCGTCCTTTACGCGCTCCGTTAGGTAGCCGTGGAGAACCGTCCCGCCCGTGTACTTTGTTTGGAGATTGTCCTGGAGTTCGAGGGCTTCGAAGATATCGTCGGTAAGCCCGACCGGGAGTTGCGTCGAATTTGTATAAAACGGTGCTTCTTTTGTTCCGGCTTGGATCATATCCCTGTAGCGTTTTTGGTCCTCCTTTGCAAAACGGTAGGTCGTGCCTTCCGCCGGCGTCGCCTCAAGGTTGTAGAGATTCCCCGTCTCTTCTTGGTAGAAACTCATCCGGTCACGCATATAGTCGAGAAGCTCTATCGCGAACGCTTGGCCGTAGGGGGTCGCGATCGTTTCCTCGTCGCCAGTAAAGTTGCGAATCGCTTCGTTTACCCCGTTAATCCCGATCGTCGAAAAATGATTCTTAAGGTAGCCGAGATAGCGCTTTGTATATGGAAAGAGTCCTCGATCGATCCAAAGCTGGATCACCTTTCGCTTTAATTCGAGCGATTCTTTCGCCATGTCCATAAGCGTGCGTAAACGCTCGTAAAACGCCTCTTTATTTCCCTTATGAACATATCCAAGACGCGCAACATTAATCGTTACAACCCCGATCGACCCCGTCATCTCCGCCGATCCAAAAAGTCCCCCTCCCCTCTTTCGAAGCTCCTTAAGATCGAGCTGGAGGCGACAACACATCGAGCGAACATCCCCCGGATTTAAATCCGAGTTCACAAAATTTTGGAAGTAGGGCGTCCCGTATTTTGCGGTCATCTCAAACAGGGCAAGATTTTTCTCGTCGTCCCAGTCGAAATCCTTGGTAATGTTGTAGGTTGGAATCGGGAAGGTAAACGTTCGCCCCTTCGAGTCCCCGCGGGTCATGACCTCAATAAAGGCGCGGTTAATCATCGCCATTTCCTTTTCGAGTTCGCCAAAAGTGTAGGCGAAGGGTTTTCCTCCAAGAATCAGGCGTTTATCTTTAAGGTCCTCGGGGCAATTCCAATCGAGCGTAATATTCGTAAACGGCGTTTGCGTCCCCCAGCGCGAAGGGATATTAAGGTTAAAGACAAAGGATTGCACCGCTTGATAAACCTCTTTGTAAAGCGCGTCCTCGAGGTATTTTTCATGTACCTCGACGGTGGCGAATTTCATCCCATAAGTCTCGATTTCTTCGCGCTTTTCAAGCTCAAGTTTTTTTACAAATGGCGCGAGGTAGGTATCAAAGCTCGAGAACGCCTGCGCCCCGGCCCACTCGTTTTGGAGCGTCCCGAGGAAGTTAACCATCTGTGCAACGGCGGACGAAAGATGCTTCGGAGGCCCCGACTCGATTTTATTTGGCACCCCGTTAAACCCCTCTTCGAGGAGCGCGCGAAGACTCCACCCGGCGCAATAACCCGAGAACATGTCGAGATCGTGGATATGGTAGTCCGCGTTCCGGTGCGCGTCCCCGATATAGGACGGATAGACGTGCGAGAGCCAATAATTTGCCGTAACCTTCCCCGCCGTATTTAAAATCATCCCCCCGAGCGAAAATCCCTGGTTCGAATTCGCGTTAACGCGCCAATCAATTTTATTTAAGTACTCGTCGATCGTTTTCTCAACCTCGACAACAACATTTCGCTTCTCTCGAGCCTCCGCCCGTTTCGCGCGATACAAAATGTACGCTTTCGCCGTCTCCGAAAACCCCTGCGCCATCAACTCCTCCTCGACACGATTTTGAATCTGCTCGACAAACGGAATCCGCCCGCCGGTTTCCCGCTCGAGACTCGCTGTTACCGCTTTCGCAACCGCCTCAGCCTCCCCTACTCCCCCTTCGGCAGTTACGGTAAATGCTTTTTCGACCGCCCGAATAATTTTCTCGGGATCGAAATCGACAATCGCCCCATTTCGTTTTTGTACTTTGTAGATTGGCATAGAATAAAAATAACCCACCACTAGTTGGTGAGCTTCAAAGAGCTTCTCGGTTCACGCAATCGACGTCGCGTAAACCTAGTATACACCCTTACTTCGGGTCGATGGGGATCCTATGTGGACAAGGATAAACTCCACACAAATAATCGTCGAAACTTGCGAGAACCGTCGTATTCATAGCCCCACACCCCTTACATTTTACCTCCACCGTCCCTTCAACAATAAATCCCCGAAAGAGGAGTCGTTCGCAACTTTTGCATCGATATTCCTTTAGACAGGGAGCTTGCATAGAATCATTGACAAATCCAAGAGAGTGCGTTATTCTTTAGACAGATCACCACGAAAAGCGCCCTTCAAGGTTCCGTCCTTGCGGGGTTCTTTTCTTTTTAGCGCGGTTGCCAAATCGCTAACAAACGCAAGATACCCCGAAGGAAACTTCTTGAGTAAAGCGGAGTATTTACCCTGATTCGGCACAAGAACTTTTTCGAGCTTTTGTTTTGATGCAAGATGATCAATCAAACAATGAAAGTCTCCGTCCCCCGTTACGATCACCGCCTTTTTATACCGATTGAATTCGATCATCGCATGAAGTACGAGCTCAGCATCACAATTCCCTTTCGTAGACCCATCTGTGTAGATAAGTGTAGGCTTAAAAACACAGATATAGCCCATCTGTTGGAGCGCCACATAGAGCTTTTGTCGATCCGGAACGTAGCCAAGAAATAAAAATGCTTTCGAAACACCGTACTTCTCACTTAAATAAACACGGAACCGTTCATAATCAAGATCCCAACCCAATTCACGAATACTTAGGTGAAGATTTTGACTATCAATGAATGCGTAGTTCTCTAAAGGCTTTCGCACAAATGATCAAATGTTTACTGGTGTGTCTATTGTACCAAGTTAGAACCTATTTTCAAAACAAAGTGAGATAATCGCACGCGCGGAGTGCGTGGTGAAGCGAAACTAAATCGTACGCTCCGAGAAAGCCCTGCCACCGCCTCGCTTCACTCGGCAACCCCAAAAAGAAAAATGTTCCTTGCTCTTTTGATTTCGCGGGGTTGGATTTTTTCTAAAATGGAAAGGACCTTTTTCTTTTTGGGGTTCTGCCCTCCAAGTATTCGGGCAGTGTGGCGGGGCTTCAATTCGGACTCGGTTTTGCGAAAACTATTTTTTCTGGGGATTTGGATTTTCGCAAAACCGAGACTAATTTTTTTGGAGAGAATTCGGATTTGGATTCCGCCCGCAGAAAGGGGTCTGGGGAATGAATGCGGGCGGAATTCTTTTTGGATTTTGGCGGGGTTATTTTT
>CAYNYL010000010.1:0-34124 GCA_964401485.1 uncultured Gammaproteobacteria bacterium | reverse complement strand
AGGAAATTTTTTGGTTTTTGCACACGCGAGTCCGCGAGCGTGTCCGAGGCGCATTAGGTCGCATTCCCACGCAATCGGAGCGTACGGAGAGGTTTAGAGCCACCACGCGCTCCGCGCGTGCGATTAGTCGTCAAAATCCTGCGGATTTTGCCCGAAATACATTCGAACTTCGTCCAATACACACCGCCAATAGGCGCTCCTTAATCGGGGCGCTTTTTGATTTTACGTGGTAAGCTGTATGCGATTATGTATGAGATTAGGAATCTCGGTGGCTATCTATCTGTTGACGCGGGTGGATTTATTATCAATAAGGCGTCGGTGGATCTCATTCAGGAAAAATGGAAGCCCGTGGTTAATGAAGCGGTAGAGGCCTATAGGAGTCACTTTGATGATAATCTGATTGGCATTTTTGTGCGCGGCTCTGTTGCAAGGGGTGAGGCGATTGATCACTTGTCTGACCTTGATACGATTGCTGTCGTTCATTCGGTTGAAGAAACGATTGTTACGCCATGGGCTGAAGATTTTAATAAATGGACAATTGTTCGATATCCGTTCGTGCAAAAAGTCGAGATACTTGCCGTAACGCCTGAATGGGCGGGTGATCCAAAAAGAGCATTGCGGATTATGCTCAAGACGCAATCCGTCTGTGTTTTTGGAGAAGATATCAGTAGCGGTATTTCGCCAATTAAACTTGGACGAGACGCATGTCAGCACTTTCAGTCACTTCAATCGGAAATAACAGATACTATAAACTTCTTCAAGTATCATTGGGGTTCTGGTGTGGTACAGAACCAGAATCGTTGCAGTTGGATCATGAAGCGTATATTGAGAACAGGATTTGAGCTTGTTATGGAGCGGGAGCAAAAATATACTCGGGACCTCTACCCTTGTTTTGAAAGCTTCGCTCATTACTATCCGGAAAAACGTGACCCGATGTATACAACCCTGGAGCTCGCTATAAATCCTACAGACAAGTCGGACGCAGTTATTTCACTTTTACATGACTGGTTATCGTTTATGCCTGTCGAGATAAAGCGTGTTTTCGATTTTCCTCTTGGTTAGCGCATTTCGTCGCGTTTGATTTTCTCGACGAGGGGTTCTTCTTCGAGACGGATTTTGAAACCCGTTTCGAGAACGCTGTCGAAGGTTGTGTGATGTGGGCGGATGGTTTTTTCAAAAGAGACGCCTTGTAGTTCTAGGAGTTGAACCAGTGTCTCGATTGTCCCTTGAGCTGGGTAGAGCTCAATATGATCAAACCCGCTCACTTGGCTTCCATCGGGCTTTTGGTCGGAGAGTTCAAGGAAGGAGATCTCGCCGAGGGCGGTCGAGACGGGATTTGTGAACTTGATAATCGCGATTCGGCGGTTTGAGATGATGGATTGGTAGATAAAGGTGCTCGCGGGTTCAAAGAGCGTGCGGAGCGATTCGAACTCTTCGCGACTGCCACATTTATAGCAAATATGATCCGCATGGGCGGCTGGTTGCACGCGTTCGGCCCAGGCGTTAAAGAGGGCTACGGGGGTGTTCGCTTTGGTAAAGAATTCTTCGAGAGTCATATTAAAATTGCATGGGGATTTCGATTGCGAGTAGGGAAGTTGATTCCGTGGTTTTAAGAACGACGGTCGTTTCGTCCATGACGCCAATCGCGTCGCGGGTTGTGAGGGTTTCGTTAAGAATGGTAGCGGATCCGGAAATGACAAGGAAGTAGACGCCGTTCCCTTCGGACTTGAGTTTATAGGGGAGCGGAGACGTCTCGTTAAGGACTACGCGAGAGATGAAGGCGTTTTGTGAAATCGTAAGTGGGTGGCTCGAATTCATCGGCGCGACAAGAAGTGTTTCGCCGAGGTGAGCATGGTCAAATCTCGCTTGGCCGTAGCGCGGAGCACGATTTTGCGTATCCGGAAGAATCCAAAGTTTGAACAGGGCGAGCTCCTCCTCGTCGTTATTGTACTCGGAATGGGATACGCCTGTGCCGGCGGACATGATTTGAACTTCTCCGGCGCCAACGGTCCCGAGATTTCCCATGCTATCGCGGTGTGTCAGGGTTCCTCGCTCGACGATCGTGATGATCTCCATGTTTTCATGGCTATGCATAGGGAAGCCGGACTTCGGGGCGATCAGGTCGTCGTTAAGGACACGGAGCGCGCCAAACCCAAGTCGTCCACGCTTGTACCACATGCCAAAGCTGAAGCTGTGCTTTGTTTTTAGCCATCCATGATTCGCGCTACCCCGACTTTCCTCACGATGAATAATAAAGCTCATATATTCTACTAGTACCATTTTTTTAAAAATCCTGCTTGCAAAAAACCCGCGACGTCGTCGCGGGCAGTGAGGGGGATGTTGCGCTACTCCGGAACCGTGATCTTCTTCTTGAGAAGTAGTTCAATGAGGTGGACGATTCGTGGAGTGATCGGGTAGACCTTGAACGTCTCCGAAGGGTGGCATCCTCGGGATTCGACCTGCGCCCATAGAGATTCGGTCGTAACGAGGGCGGATTCAAGTTCCACGTCTACGGCGATGTAGGTCTCGCGATCCTCGAGTTCTGTGACGACCGCCCACCACCACCCGTTCGGGTGGCTGTGGCTGTAGATGATGACTCGGGCGCCAATCTTGAGAAGTGACCCAAGTTCGCGATCCGTCTGGCCTTTTTGCATGGTTCCTCCAGGCGGCGTAGCATACTCAACTTCAGCTCAAAAGTCAATCCCCAGGGCGCTGAATTTTCAGAGTCATGGCGCTATACACACGTGTTATACTATCGGTATATGATGAAACGCTTTGCCGTTGTTCTTCTCTTGGGACTTTTGGTCCAATTTTTTCCAACAAAATTTGCGCTTGCCGATATGTCCGTTACCGGGACGGACAATCTTACGGCAACGGTTGGCGTTGCGCTTCCAATTACGGACGTTCAAGTTTCAGGGGCGACGGGGACAGTTCCTGTGAAGCTTCTTGTAACGCATGGAACGTTAGCGTTCGGAAGTACGACCGGACTTACGTTTGATGGAGCGAATTCTGGAGCCGAGATCTACTTCAGTGGTTCGCAGTCAGACGTGAACGCGGCGCTTGCGACGCTTACCTATACGCGTAACTCTGCTGGTGCCGATGAGCTTGAAGTATCGCTTGTTGAGGCGGGGGAGGTATTTTTTACTGATAATGGCCACTTGTATGAGTACATAGCGGATGAAGCGACTTGGACCGAGGCTGAAGCGGCGGCGGAATTGTTAACGCGGTACGGGGCGACCGGATACCTCGCAACGATTACCTCGGCGCAAGAACAGGCCTTTGTTGCGGCGCGGCTTGCGGGTCCGGGGTGGTTCGGAGCAAGTGATGTCGGTTCCGAAGGAGCTTGGTACTGGGTAACGGGTCCGGAGACGGGGACGCAATTTTGGCAAGGAGCTGGAAACGGAGTCGCTGTTGATGGAATGTATTCTAACTGGAACGACGAGGAACCGAATGATTCTGGTTCAAACGAGGACTGCGGACAGTTCCTTTCTGGAGCGGGAAGCGATGGTAAGTGGAACGATTTACCTTGTACGGGATTCAGTCTTCCTGGTTATGTTGTTGAATTCGGAGCTCCTGAGAATGTTCCAGATACCGCAGGTAATTCGTTCACTATCAATACTTATGCAGCGCCGGTGCTTGAAACAATTTCTCCGGCTGATAATGCAACGCAAGTTTCGCGTACGACGACGCTTACCCTTTCGTTTGACCAGAATGTTGTCGTCGGATCGGGTAATATTCGGATCGTTTACGCTAATGGAGGCGCGGTGATTTCGACCGTTTCCGTGACGGGTGGATCCGTGACGGGTTCGGGAACGGATACGATTACCGTTACGCTTCCGGGCTCCCTGCCTCGCTCTACCGAAGTAGCGGTTCAAATAGATGGCACGGCTTTTGATGCTGAGGCGGGCGGAGATTATGGCGGAATAAGCGGAACAACGGCTTGGTCGTTTACAACGATGGGTGGGGGCTCTGTTTCTCCGACGCCGATCACGAATACGGACCTTGTCTTGTCTTCTGTGAGTTGTGTAGATGGCCGGGCGACGATGTCTGCGAGTGTGCATGCAAAGGGTGCTGAGAACTATATGCTCTCCACAGACGAAGATTTTGTCCACGATGTGTGGAGACAGATGGACGGGTTAATGGTGCAGGAGCGTTGGAGTCTTGTGCCCTCAGACTCGGGTCGGATGATCTATGGATTATTAAAAAATACGGGAGGCACCCTTGTGCGTCTTAATGCAAAGATTCCGAACGTGCCGTCGTGCGTGGGGAGCGATGATGAGGAGGAAAATGATCCATCGGGAGATGATGGGCTGTCGGGATTTGAACTGATTCGAGGAGAAACGCAAAGCGCGGTTTACCGTTACGAAAATGGTATTCGAAAGCCATTCTACAATTCAGCAATCTTTTTCACTTGGTTTACGAATTTTGACGCAGTAAAACGGATTTCGGATGCAGAGCTTGCCTTAATCCCGCTCGGTCCCCAGGTGCTTCCAAAGGCGGGATCACTCGTTAAGGTCCCGACTGTGATTGACGTATATGTTGTTGAGGAGACGTCTCGTGGATATCGTTTGCGCCTTATCGAAGATGAGGCGGCGGCCACTCTTGAATTCGGAGCTGATTGGGCGAAGCGCGTGCTTGACATTGATGTGACGTTATTTAAGAAGTTTGTTCGTTAGTTGGTGAGGGTTGCTAAACCTGGCTAGGTTTGCTATCCTTGTTCAATGCCAAAAGTTCTTGAGAAAGAAATTCGCTATATAAAAGGGGTTGGAATTAAGAAGGCGAGCGATTTTGCGCGACTCGGCCTTAAGACCCTGAAGGATGCCATTTTTGATTTTCCATTCCGTTATGATGACCTTTCCGAGCAAACGTCGATCGGGTCGCTGAAGCCGGGACAAAAGGTTACGGTACGAGGAACCGTTACGGCGATTTCGAATCGACGCGGGCACAAGAACCCTCGGATGATTATTACCGAGGCGATCGTTGAAGATACGACGGGAACGGTTAAGGCGATGTGGTTTCACCAAGGATTTTTAACAAAAACATTGAAGACAGGGGCCCTTATTTCTCTTGCGGGAAAGGTGGACGCGGAGTATGGGCTTGCGCTTGTGAATCCGGTCTACGAGATCGTTAGCCAGTCTAAGACGACGAAACACACCGGAAAAATTGTTCCGGTCTATCGACTTGCGGGAGCGATGACGCAAAAGCTCCGACGAGCGGTTGCGGAAGAGGCAGTTTCCGGGGTGCATGAAATTGAAGAATGGCTTCCAAGCGAGATTCGCAAAAAGCATGAGTTCCTGCCGCTAACCGATGCACTTCGCCAAATGCATTTTGTTGATTCGATGGACCTGCAAGCGAAAGCGCTTACGCGACTTAAGTTTGACGAATTTTTCCTCCACCAGGTGCTCCATAGAAAAGCGCGCCAAGAACTTAAAAAGCAGGTAGCTCCAAGTATTCCGTTTAATAAGGAGGTTGTGCAAACCGCGATTAGCGAACTTCCGTTTGGGCTTACCGACGCGCAAAAGAAAGCGGTTTGGGCGATTATTAAAGACATGGAACGCGAAGAGCCGATGAACCGGCTTCTTGAGGGAGATGTCGGAACGGGAAAGACGGTGGTTGCGGCGCTTGTGGCGAAGAACGCGTCGGCTTCTGGCTGGCAAACGGCGATGCTTGCGCCAACCGAGATTCTTGCCGAACAACATGCGAATACGCTTAATCGCCTTTTTGGAAAGTCGCTTCGAATCGCGCTCTTTACCCGAACGAAACGTCGTGTTGGCGGGGCTGAGGTGACGAAGAAGCAACTCCTTGAGGCGCTTCGAAATGACAAGGTGGATCTTGTTATTGGAACGCATGCGCTTCTCTCCGACAATGTTCTTTTCGACCGTCTCGGGCTTATCATTGTCGACGAGCAACATCGTTTTGGCGTAAAGCAACGAAAGGCACTCAAGGATCGTGAGGGGGATGCGAATGGAATCCCGCACTTGCTTTCAATGACCGCGACGCCGATTCCGCGCTCGCTTGCGCTCGTTCTTTACGGCGATCTTGATCGTTCGCTTCTTGATGAATATCCGGCTGGGCGAAAGAAAATCGAGACGACGCTTATTGAGCGGGGGATGGAAGATGATGCGTATGACGAGATGAACAAAGAGATGGACGAGGGAAGCCAAGTCTTTGTTGTTTGTCCGCTCATTGAAGAGTCCGACGCGCTTGGCGTGAAATCAGTTTCGGAAACGTATGAGCATTTTATTGAGGGACCATTTCGAGGACGACGAATTGCGATGCTCCATGGAAAAATGAAAACGGAAGAAAAGGACGAGGTGATGGCGGCGTTTGCTGGTGGGGAAATCGAGATGCTAATTTCGACGACGGTTGTTGAGGTGGGTGTTGATATTCCAAATGCGAGTGTGATGTTTATCGAGGGGGCAGAACGCTTTGGGCTTGCGCAACTTCACCAGCTCCGAGGGCGGGTCGGCCGAGGAGCGAAGGCAAGTCGTTGTTATTTGCACCCGAGTGACGCGCTTGGAGATATCGCGCGCGAACGGCTAGTTGCGCTTACTCGATCACAAAATGGATTTGAACTTGCGGAAAAAGATTTGAAACTTCGAGGACCGGGAGATATTTTTGGAACGACGCAAAGCGGGTTCGAGCAGTTCAAGCTCGGTTCGTTTAAAGATATTGATTTAATCTCGCTTGCAAAGGATTACGCGAAGGACTACCTCGACGAGGATCCGACGCTCGAAAAATGGCCTGCGCTCTATAAGCGTGTTGCCGAGTACATTGAAGAGGTCCACTTCGAATAGTTATCCCTTGAATAGGTCACTTACGTGTTTTGCGTTTTTAGGGGAGATGATATTTGTGTAGCCAAGGCGTTTTGCTTCAAGAACCCGTCGATCTTCAAACGGGATGTGGCGGATTTCTCCTCCGAGCCCAAGCTCGCCAAAGACAACGGTTTTCTCGGGCATGATCTTATCTTTTAGAGCGGAGACGATTGCGGAAACGACCGCAAGGTCAATCGCATGTTCTTTTATTTTCATTCCGCCAACAACGTTTACGTAGATGTCTTGATCGCCGAGCCTTACGCCTGCCCGTTTTCCGGCGATTGCAACAAGAACTTGGAGTCGACCGGAATCGATTCCCGAAGTGCGTCGCACCGGATTTGGATAGAAGCTTTTTTCAACGAGCGCTTGGATTTCAACAAGGAGAGGGCGTGTACCCTCCATGACGCAAGTGATGACCGAGCCTGCGTGGTTTTGGCGTTCTTCAAGGAATTTTGCCGAAGGATTATCAACAGGGGAGAGTCCTGTCCCGGTCATTTCAAAAATTCCAATCTCGTCGGTTGTCCCGAAGCGGTGTTTGTTTGCTCGAAGGATTCGGTAGTGTCCACGCGTATCTCCTTCAAGGGTAAGGACCGTGTCGACGATGTGCTCGAGCGTCTTTGGTCCCGCGATATTCCCGTCCTTCGTAACTTGGCCGATAAGAAGTACCGGTACCCCGAGGGTTTTTGCGAATTCGACGCAAAGGGAGGTTGCTCGGCGCACGGCGTTTGGACTACCGGCAATGGCGTCGTCGTCCCCGACCATCGTTTGGATTGAGTCGATAATAAGAAGGCTCGGCTTCATTTTTTCGGCAGATCCAAGGATGGCGTTGATGTCGGTATCGTTTGTAAATTGAATGTGTGTAAGCGGAAGACCGAGTCGCGTAAAGCGCATTGCAACTTGCGTATCACTTTCTTCACCGGAAACGTAGTAGGCGGGGGTAGTTGCGCTCGCAAGCTCCGTTGCAATTTTTGCGACAAGCGTTGATTTTCCGATTCCAGGCTCGCCAGAAAGAAGGGTAACGGAACCCGCGACGAGTCCTCCAGAAAGTACTCGGTCGAGTTCGGAAATACCGGTTGGCATCGGCTTTGCGGTGACTCCTCGCGCGTCTTTTAATGAAATAACAGGGGACGGCTTTGTTGCCGTGCCCCCTTTATTTTTTGCTCCGCTCTCACCACCGCTCGCGTCAACATACGTTCCCCATTTTCCACATTCCGGACAGCGCCCCTGCCATTTGAGCGACTGCGCGTCACAATGACTGCAATGATACATAGTTAGTCGTTACATTTGTCTTCGAGGAAGTTCCAAGATTTGCACGTCCCTGGGTCGATTGGGCGTCCCGAGCGGTAGTACGTTTTGGTTGCGTTCATAGAGCATCGAGACTTGGAAAGCGCATACTCGTTGTACTCGAAGTGCCAAGGCTCTATATCAAGTCTACACCATCCGTATTCGGCCATGATTTCCGTAAGTTTCTGTTGGCATTCCGGGTCATAGGCTGCCTTTACGCCTGATCCGCACCAAAGATCAACGGCTACTCCTGAGGTATGAGGGCATTTTCGTTGGTCACCGGCCGCCTCAATCGATTGAATAATCACGTTTTTATCCGTCACGTTTGCGAGCGCGCCTGTAAGCGTATATCCTCGCGAATTACCAGTGATAATGCTCGTTCCGCTTGCCGGATTGCACGCAACAGTGGTTCGACATGCGCGTCCAGGTTGCGAGAGACAGTGCTCATAAAACAGCTCCGCTTGTTTGAGAACGGTTCGGCTTGCTGAAGTGAGCTTTGCCGAAAGTCCCGTTTCATTTTTGAAATCTTCGACGGCGATTAGAAGACTATCGTACGCTTCTGGGACAAGGTGCGTTTCGTTTGTTGCGACGATAAGACCCGGCGACGTTTCAACACTTGCATATCCGAGTGGGATATCGAGTCGCGCTGAAAAATCCCAATTTTCTCCTTCGTATTCGATTGGTTCGAGAGCCTTGATCGTGAGAAAATCCATTTCAAGAACCCGCGGGTCAAGCAGGTAGCCGATTGTATACGCCGAAAGAATAAGAACAATTCCAAGAATTGCTTCTTCCATGCGTGTTTTTGCTGCCGAAATTGATCCTGAGTCTCCACCGGCAAGAAGCCATTGCAGTCCGGAGGTAACGAATACGACTACCGCAATAAATGCGCTGAGCCCAAGGAGAAGTTGGTAGATCGCTCTTATGTAAATGGCGATAAAGTTCGTGCTCATCTCACCATTTTCTCTCACGACGCGAAAATCTTCCTCCGAAATACCTGGAATTGGAATTGAAAGCTGAGGAATGATTGGTTCTTTCACCTCTTCAATGCGCACCGCTTGATCCGCACTAGAGGTTGGGAGCGTCGAGTCTCCCGCGATAGCCGTCGCGATTCCGCCGATTGCACACTGGAGAACGTATCCTTCCGGAGGTTGTCCACCGAACTGACGATAAGTTGCTGGACTGCCCTTAATTTCGTTGCATTGTGCTTCGCAATCCAGAGCATCTCCTTCGAAGTATCCGTCGAGACCGGCAAGATAGTCTGGAGGAATCCCAGGGGGACATCGGCATTGAAGCGTATTCGCGTCACAATCATTAATCGTTGCCGCCTGCGTAAATCCGGCGGGGAGTAAGAAAATGGCAACGAGGAAAAAAGCTAGGTATTTCATTGTAGGAATGGTTCAAGGATGGTTTCGATTGAGGTCTTCGAAAGATCTCCGGTGAAACGCTCGTCGCCAAAGAAGACGGTTGGGGCGGAAATGAGCTCCAATGTTTCGGCTTCCTTGCGTCCGCCGTCGACGAGATCGGCGGTTTTTTCGTTACGCAAGCATCGCTCGAAGCGTCCCGTTTGGAGCCCGAGTTCCTTTGCGATTCCAAGGTAAACCGTGTCGCCAAGCTCAGCTTGTGAGGCGAAAAGACGGTCGTGGTATGGCCAGAAAGCGTTTTGCTCTTGTGCGCATCGGCCAGCGATTGCCGCTCGTCGCGATTCTGGATCGATGCTCGCATTTGGAAAATCTTTCCAAACAATAACAAGTCCTTGATCGTTGAGTTCTTTTAACGCCTCAAGTTTTGAAAATAAACTTCCGCATGTCGCACAGGTGAAGTTACTGTAAACAACGAGCATTGCCTTGGCGCTTGCCGTATTTCCGCGAATTGGATCAGTGCGCAAAAGTGTTGGCTTTGTTGCGTCGATTTCTTCCTCTACAAAGACAACTTCCGGCTCCTTGAGAACGAAAATGAAAATGGCGAAGAGAATGCCAATAATGCCTAGGAGGGCGATCGTGAAAAGTGGCCAGAAGGATTTCATATTAACGGAGGCGTAGAGAATTTAATCGGCCAACCTGGTCTGTGAAGTAAAGAATGGATTGATCGTCGGAGAGTCGGAGGTTTGTCATCCGAAGGTTGGAGACGGGGGAGGCGAGTTTTGTAATTCGGCCCGTTGTAACGTTTACCTGATAAACGTCATCTGGTTCCGTGACGATGCTTGGCTCGGCTCCGCTGTAGTCTGGAACGGAACGAGGCACGGCACAAATAACCGTTACATCGTCCTTGAATGTGCATTTTTCAACCCACGTTTCAAGACCGAGATTTGTTCGTCCCGATCCGACATTTGAGGAGCTAGTTGTTGCAAACCAGAGCGCTGGACGTTCGTTTCGCGCATAATCGGCAACGGAGTAAAGAATGCCAGCTCCGCTTGGAGACCATTTTGCAGAGAAGTTCCCACCGTCAACGATAATCGTTCCCGTCGCCTTGCCGTTTGTATCGATTAAGTAGATTTCTTGGCGACCGAAGACGGATTGTGCTGATCCGGTTTCCGAGAAGGCGACAATGTCATTCGCTGGAGACCAATTAAGGGTGACTTTATCTTGGTTTGTTCCAAGGTCGGCGATCGCCTTTGCTTGTGTTCCGTCGTTATTGAGCGTTACGAGCGCATTGCCGGTTCCGATTGATTTACTTACAAGCGCTTCGCCATCATCCGAGAATGAAAATTCTTCAAAGTGTGCAGGGATTGTCGTTTGGCGCTTTTCCGCAAAATCGTAGACGATGTTTGTTCCGTCCGGGAACTCGAGCGCCGCGACATCGCCGGAATTTGAAAACAAGACGGTTTCGGCGGATGGAAAGACTACGTCGCTTAAGAGTGCGACCTCACCGCTCGCACTAATCGTGTAAAATTTGCCGTCGCGTGGATCGTAAAACTGGACCGTACTTCCCGAGGTAACGATCGGCGAAACGACGCGTGAGGAGGTGAGTTGTGCGGTTAGGACCGCTCCACCGTTTGCGATCGAAGAAGGGGTAAGGCCAGCATCTGTCTGCGTACCCGTTCCGCCCTCGGTCGGCGTTCGGTCTCCGCCAACTCCACCCGGTGTGAGAGCTCCTCCGGGAGTGAGGGTATCAACCGGGGTGATTGGAGTGACTCGGGGGCTTTTTAAGGCTAGGTAGAGAAAAACGGTCGCGAAGAGCGCGGCAACTCCGAAAATAAGGAGAATGAGTAAAATTTGACGTGTGCGAGGTGACATCATAACCCAAGTAGGCTAGTTAAAAATGGTCCAAGAGATCCAAGAACCGCCATGCTTCCACTGTAGGACCCGTAAAGCGCAATCCCGACAATGCCAATAAAGAGACTTAAGATCCCAATGATAACGAAAAGAACGAGGCTCGCGAGCCCAACCTGGAAATATTTCAGATACGAAAGGATTTGAACGGGGGATGGATAGACCGGCTCGAGAAGTCCGACAACGCCTTTGAAATAGTTTGGATCCGACTTTGATTTAAAGATTAATTTAGAGATTCCGACGCCTTCGTAAAGAAGGGAGGCGGTGCTCCACATCCAAATCGTTACTCCGTCAGGCCACTCCGCCATGGATCCAGGTCCAAATACCGTCTCGGCGATTTGTCGCGCGATCGCAGGGTCTTTGTTGTCGATTAATTTTCCGAGCTTTGTCGTTTTGAGCGCTTGAGCGACGGCGCCGAGATATTGCATCTGCTTCGCCTGGCGTTCTTTGATCGAGAGAGCTTCTTCTACCGCCTGCTGTCTGGCGATCAAGTCCTCGCCGTATTGTTCCTCGATCATTCTAAGCTCCTCCTCGGAGAGTTCGACTTGCTGTTGTTTTGCAAGGTTTTGGATCATTGGGCTCAGGGTTGATTTCCAAGTTGCATTTTTGGCATTTTGTGAGGCGATCGACGGAGCTTGAACAACAAGATTTCTCCCTGCCGTTCCCGCAAGTTTTTGTGCACTCAATTTTCCCGCTTGAAGAGCTGCCGCGCGTCCCGCCATAGAGGCGCCCGCCGCGGCTACTGGTGCTACCATAATGCTCTAAGTATAACACAAAATCACGCGTTGAAGCGTGACTGTGTGGGTAGTTATTTTGCTCGTGAGAGGGCGGGTTTTCCGTTTTTAAGCGTAAGGCGGAATTTGTTTGGACGCTTTTTTGTTTCCGAGAGGAAAAGCTCCGCGAGAAGGCTTTGAATTTCTTCTTCGATGCGCTTTTGGATTCCACGGACGCCACTATTTTTCGCCGATGAGTCAAGAAGGTGGGAGAGGAGGTCCTGGTCATGGGTGAGAAGGACTCCGCGCGACTTCGCGAATTTTGCGAGCTTCGCAAGCTCTTGTTTTGCGATCGAGAGGTAGTCGTTACGGGTGAGTGGTGCGAGCTCGACGACCGCGTGCATCGAATCAACGATACGGGCGCCAAGAAGTTCTTCGAGGTGGGTGCGAGCGCGTTCCGCTTCGTTATTTCCAAACCCGAGCGATTTTTCGGTGGCCTTCTTAATCCCACCGGTCGTAAAGAGTAGTCGGGTTTTTCGGAAGTCGATCGCGAGTCCCGTTGCGTCGGAGAGAAAGCCGGTTGTGAGAATTTTTGAGAGCGCGTGAAGAATCTCCGGATGCGCCTTATCGAGATCGTCAAACAAGACGACCGCCTCTGGGTGGTGCTTAACGTGATCGGTGAGCGCTCCCTGGTCGCGATAGCCAACGTAACCGGCTGGTGCGCCGACAAGTTTTGTCATGCTCATCGGATCTTTGAACTGCGATAGATCGATTCGCAGTCGCGTTTCCTTTTGTGGGGCCAGTTGTTCCCCGAGTGTTTCGGCAAACAACGTTTTCCCGACGCCTGCAGGACCGCAAAATAGCAGGGCGAGCTGTGGACCGTGTGGTGTTTTGAGCCCTAGCGTTAAGCGCTTGAGTGTTTTAAGCACGTGAGCGATGGCTCCCGACTGCCCGACAAGTTGAGAGGCGAGCGCTTTTTCGAGACGGACAAGTCGCGATCCATCGCGAAGATCCTCTTCGTTTAGTCGTTTCATTCTCGCGACGGTTGTGACGATGTCCGCGTCACTTACAACTCGTGCTTCGCCCTTCGCACGCTCTTTAAGAGCGGTGAGTTGTTTTACGAGTGTTTCCTCCTCGGCCTTGCGTTGACCTGCAAGATCGAACTGCTCTTTAAGCACCGCCTGGCGTTTCTCTTCTCGGATCACTTCAATTTTTTCACGTAGTTCCCGGTACTGTTTCTTTTCGAATGCGAATTCCGGACCTCCTTCTTCGCTTGCCTTTCTCGATCCAGCCTCATCAAGAAGATCGATTGCCTTATCGGGATAGCGTTTACTTGCAAAGGTCGTTTCGCAAAGGGCGATGATCTGATCGAGTGCCTCGTTTTCGAAGCGGACGTTGTGGTGTGACTCGTAATACTTTGCAATCCGTGAAAGCATTTTTCGTGTTTCCTCCTTTGACGGTTCATGGACGAAGACTTGTTGGAATCGACGCTCGAGCGCTCCGTCGTTTTCGATATACTTTTTGTATTCTGCGGTTGTCGTCGCTCCGATACAGCGGAGTTTTCCGCGTGCGAGGGCTGGCTTTAGCATGTTCGCCGCGTCGAGCGACCCTCCCGTTCCACCCGCACCCGCAAGCATATGGACCTCATCGATAAACAAAATCACATCGTCTCGCTCCTCGATCTCCTCGATCAGTTGCTTCAACCGTGATTCGAATTCTCCTCGGTACATGGTTCCCGCAACGAGGCCCGCAAGATCGAGTTGGTGGATGTGCATTGAAAGAAGGTGCGTCGGCGCTTCGCCAAGAACGATAAGCCGAGCAAGTCCTTCAACGATTGCCGTTTTTCCGACTCCTGGCTCTCCGATAAGAATCGGATTGTTCTTCGTTTTTCGTCCGAGAATTGATTCGAGCCGGCGCAGCTCCTCTTCACGTCCAATCATTGGTGCGAATTGTTTGATCGCCTCCTTTGTCGTTAGCTCCTTTGTAAAAAAGGCAAGCGCACTTTCTTCCGCGTCGTCTTTTTGTTTTGCGAATAGATCTTCGACGTTTGGAAGTCCAGCGTTCACTGGTTGTAGATCGGGAAACTCGGTTTCGAGCTTAAGCGATAGAGCTACTTCGCCCTTGAATGTTGCAAGATCTTTTGGATCAAGATCAAAGAGCGTTGCGAGATCATCGAGGTGGAGATCAAGGAGCGCAAAAAGCACATGCTCGGTCCCGATTGCAAGATGTTTGTATACGTTCGCCGTAAGAACAGCCTTCTCAATAATGACCTTCACTTGTTCGGAGAGTCCGGGAATGCCCGAAGGATCCGAATCGATCTCGGTTTTAATCACTCCGCGGATTCGACTTTCGGTGAATGGACTTTTTGCGAGGATTGTTTCGGCAACCGATCCTTTTTGTCCAGCAATTGCAAGAAGGAGGTGGAGAATTCCGACCTGTTCGGAACCGAACTCGACGCTTAAGACAAGCGCTTTTGCGAGAACGCCTTTGAGGTGTGCGGAAAATTTCGAGAGGATGTCGGACATATTATCGGCCCATGGTCATTAATCGTTCGATGCGTTTTTCAGTTGGAGGATGTGTCGAGAAAAGAGAGGCGAAGCTAGACTTTTTCCCAAACGGATTTGAGATGAAGAGATGTGCTGTGGCGTGGTTTGCCTTTGTCATTGTCATGTTCGCGTCCGAGATTTTACGAAGAGCTGAAGCGAGACCGTCGGGGTTTCGTGTAAGGAGGGCTCCAGAAGCATCCGCGAGATATTCGCGGGAGCGAGAAACGGCGAATTGGATAAGTGAGGAAATGAGAGGTGCAACGATTGCGGAAATAATGGCAAAGACAAGCATGATAATCGCAATTTGTCCTCCGCCCTTTCTTTCGCCTCGGAAGAACGATAATCGGAGCGCGAAGTCGGATACAAGTACGACGAGCCCGACAAGAACGACGACAATCGTCATGACACGGATATCGTAATTTTTGATATGCGAAAGTTCGTGGGCGAGCACGCCTTCGAGTTCGAGCTTGTTTAGACGCGAAAGAAGTCCGGTTGTAACGGCAATCGCGCTATGTTCTGGATCTCGACCCGTTGCGAAGGCGTTTGGCGCGTCGTCGTTGATCACGTAAAGCTCCGGCATCGGTAGGCCGGCGGTAATCGCAAGATTTTCAACAAGCACGTAGAGTTCGTAGGCATCTTGCTTTGTCACTCGCTTTGCGCCCGACGACATGAGTGCGATTTGCTTACTTCCATAATAGGAAATAAGTGCGTAGACGACGGAAAAAGTTCCTCCGACAATGAAACTCGAAATAAGATCGAGTCCCGCAAAGTAGGAAACACTCGTAACGAGAAAAATGGCAAAAACAGAGAAGAAAAAGAGAAGGATCGCGGTCTTTGTTTTATTGCGTGAAATGTCTTTGTACATAGAGAACAAAAAGGGGCCTTCCGGCCCCGATTCTGTCGATTGTTAGAACGAAGCGACCGGCACTTCGTTTACTGCGTCTGGAGCATCAAAGAATTCGTACTTTGTGAATCCGAGGAGCCCTGCAATAACATTGTTTGGGAAGACTTGAATTTTCGTGTTGAAGTCTCGAACGTTTCCGTTGTAGAAACGGCGTGAAGCTTGGATTTTATCTTCCGTATCGACGAGCTCTTTTTGGAGATGCGCGAAGTTTTCGGAAGCTCGGAGTTCAGGGTAGGCTTCGGAAACCGCGAAAAGCGACTTAAGGCTCTCGGTCAACATGTTTTCCGCCTCCGCGTGTTGCGCTGGGGTCTTTGCACCCATGGCAGCGGAGCGCGCTTCAGAAACCTTCGAGAAGACGCCTTCTTCGTGCTTTGCGTATCCTTTTACCGTGTTAATCAAGTTCGGAATCAAATCGTAGCGACGCTTAAGTTGGACGTCGATGTCTGACCAAGCTTCGTCAACGCGGTTGCGAAGACGGATAAGTCCGTTGAAGATCGCGATCACCCAAAGAACAAAGAGGGCGACGACGCCGAGGACAATGATGAGAACTATTTCCATAAGAACGCGGAATTATTAAGGAATAATAGCTTTATGGTAGGATGAATCCCGTAACATGTCAACCGATGTTTTTATGAATACAAAGATTTTCGGAGCCTACGATGTTCGAGGAAAATTAGACGAGGTAACGCCCGAGGTTGCGAGGCGGGTGGCTGGAGCATTTTTGGCTATTGTTCGCCCTAAAGTCGTCATTATCGGGCGGGACATGCGCTCGACAAGCGAGGCGCTCGCGCAGGCGGTTATCGCGGTTTTGACGGGGGCGGGGGTCGAGGTCCGAGATATTGGCCTTTGTTCAACGTCGATGTTTAGCTTTGCGGTGGCGCGGGGCGGGATTGACGGGGGAATAATGATTACGGCCTCGCACAACCCGGCGGAATATAATGGGATTAAGACAGTCCGCGAGCTTGCAAAGCCGGTTTCGGGGAAGGATCTTCTCGCGGTGCTTCCGGAGTCGGTGGTCGGTGAATTAAATCCGACGCTTGTAACGCACGAGTCTATTTTAGAAATCTACCTTGAAAAATGTCTTCGACTTGCAAGCCTTCCGGATCTTACGGGAATGAAAATCGTTGTCGATTACGGAAACGGGATGGGATCGGTTTCATTGTCGCCACTTCTTTCGCAACTCGGGATCGAAGTGACGGAACTCTATAAAGAACCGGACGCACGTTTTCCAAACCACGAAGCAAATCCCGCGAAACCGGAAACGTTCGTTGATCTTTCAAAAAAAGTTGTTGAACTTGGCGCGGATCTTGGAATCGCAACCGACGGCGACGCCGACCGCATCGGATTTGTCGACGAGCGCGGGGAAATTCTACGCGGTGACCAAACGCTCGCGCTTCTTGCCGTTGATCGCGTTGGCCGTGAAGAAAATCTTACAGTGGCGGCACCGACGAATGTCGGGTGGTCTCTCGACTCCGTTCTTCGTGAACACGGAATCGGACGTATTGGAACAAAAGTAGGCTGGGCGCCGGTATCAAGCGACATGCGTGCGCAAGATGTTCCGCTTGGTGGGGAGCTTTCGGATCATTTTTTCTACCGTGAATTCGAATATCGCGAATCGGTCGACTACACCTGTCTGTTGATGCTTGCACTTTTGCGACGAAGCGGACAAAAACTTTCCGAGCTCGCGGAGCCAACACGCCGTTTCTATAACAGCGGGGAAGTAAATTTGGAAATTGAGGAGAAGGCCGAAGCGTTGCAAAAAGTGCGTGATGTTTATGGTCCAAAGTCTACGGATATCAACGATCTCGACGGCGTGCGAATGACGTTCGGCGACGAGTGGTGGTTTATTTTACGTCCAAGTAACACTGAGCCCATTCTTCGTCTTGTTGTCGAAGCAGGCAGCAAACAAATCGTCGATCAAAAAATTGAGGAAATTAAACGACTGATTCTGTAATTATGAAAAAGTTTTTGCTCTTATCGATCCCATCTGTAACGATTTTAGTGGCTGTTTGCGGATTGATCTTATGGCGTGCGAGTGACGTGTTGGGGCGCGTAAGGATTGTGGCGGAAGAATGTGGGACGGTCTCCGATGAGACTTGGGGAGCTTGTGCCGCATCGATCGCCTTGCGCGAGAATGATATTCGTTACTGTCGAGTGAAGCATCCAGCGAATCCGTTTGTTGATTTGTGTGTGAAACTTTTTCGAGCAGAATCTAAATAAAAGACAAACAAATGACCGCCCCAAGGAGGAGCGGTCAGGGGGCGGCGTCTAAAGAGTGGTTTTCAGAAGACGCCGCGCTCTACGAGAAGTGCGAAGAGTTCGGGTCGTTTCTGCTTGAAGTACGCTTGTACCTTGCCGAGTACGCGCCTGACTTCGATGCCATGCGACGTTGCGAACGCTTGGATCTCGGTGACCGTGGCGTCTGCATCGAGCTTTTCGTCACCGGTCACTTCAATCTCGCCGATCTCGTACGAGAAGTCGGGAGCCGTTACGACATCGAGTGCGATGTTGAATTTACCGTTCCGCCAGTTCTCACGTTGCGTTGTGAGCTCGCAGATCGGACGGATGTCGGCCTGTTCGAGC
The DNA here is from genome assembly GCA_964401485.1 of uncultured Gammaproteobacteria bacterium. GTDB lineage: Bacteria > Patescibacteriota > Patescibacteriia > UBA9934 > UBA9934 > CAYFMS01. Next base: position 16,010 of record CAYNYL010000010.1, on the reverse strand, counting down.
GCCTCCGTAAGGCTCAGGTTCGTGTTGAGGCCAAGCTGTTCCGCGATCGATCTCTCGTCGTAGATCTCGCGGTACTGCTTGGTGACGAGCCACCTCGCTCGTTTCTTGAGCGGTACCTTGAGCTGGTAGACCCCGTCACGCGTTCGAAGCCAGAGGTCCTGCGAGAGGACCGAGACGTTGGCGTCATCGAAGTAGGTGTCGTGGAACACCGTCGTCTCCAGTTGCGTGCTGTCGCGAGTCAGGCTTTCCTTGATCTCGACGGTTGGAAGAAATTGCTGTTCGATTTCATTTGTGCTCATCTTTGCTCCAGTGCTAAGAAAACGTAGCATTTTTTTGATGAAAAGACAAGCGTACACTGCCTTGGGCGAGAGTGTGCATCCTTGACTTTCGTTTCCAGCTAGAACGGGAGACGGTGGTATGGTATAGAAAAAGAATGAATATCGGTTTTTTTGATTCCGGGATTGGCGGGCTAACGATTCTTCGAGCGGTAAAAGAACTCATGCCTGAGTATGACACCTACTATTTCGGGGACGTGAAAAACGCGCCGTATGGTTCAAAGTCCCGCGAGGAAATTTGTCGTCTCCTTGCTGACGGGATTCGATATTTATTCGAGCAGGATTCGCAGATCGTGATCGTTGCGTGTAATTCCGCGTCCGTGCACGCTCTTCGGTACGTGCAAGAAACCGTTGTGCCAAATTATCCCGGACGGCGTGTTCTCGGGGTCGTTATTCCGACGGTTGAGGAGCTTGTGCGTCGTGGCTACGAACGCGTACTAATTTTTTCGACGGTCATCACTGCAACGAGTGGCGCTTACGAACGAGAATTTCGTAAATTAAATCCTTCGGTTTCGATAACGATGCACGCCTGTCCGAATTGGGCGACGATGATTGAGAGTGGACGTGTTGATGCGGAGGAGATGCGTAAAGAAATTCGTAGTGAGGTCGATTTAGCATTTGCAAACGGAGCTCGTTATGACGCTGTCCTTCTTGGCTGTACGCATTATCCGTATATTAAATCCATAATCGAGGATGCGTTGCCGTATGCTATTCCTGTTTTTGATCAGGGGCCGATGGTCGCGAGGGCGCTTCTCAACTACTTAGCAAGACACCCGGAGATTGACGGGGTACTTAGTCGGAACTCGATGGATATTCGGAAATGACAAAACCCCGCCTGTCGACGGGGCCTATGTTTAAACAAAATCCCCCAACAGATCAGAACACAGTGTTCTCACTATTGGGGGATTGTTGTACCACCTGAGCACTCGTGAAGAGGTCTCGGATAGAATGATATTCCCGTATTATAGCCTTACCGTCAACCGAAAATGTCGACATTTAGATTCCTTTGTAGAGCTTTGTATTGGTAAATGGAATCAAAGCGAGGGTGAGTGCTTCTATGTAGTAAGTTGTACGGGTAATACGATCTTCAGTAAGAAGGCCAACCGCGCCGGATTGTTGTTTTGAGTTTGCGCGTTTGAAGACGATGTCGTCGGCGGTACCTAGTTCGACACCTTGGCGAACGAGACTAGCGATTTCGGGCGGGAGAAGAAATGTTCCTGTTCGCGCTTTGCCCTCAGTGTCTTTACTGTGCACGACGGCCCAGGCAAAACAGTGCATCTCGGTTCCCGCATTTTCCACTCCGCCCTCGATTCCGATCCAGAAATCCGCATTTGGCATCGCGTGCTTCGCGTTCTCAACACGCGTACGCACACCAAGAAGTGTTTCGTCGTTTGACATCGGTTGATCGCTTACGCCTGACGGAACCGAAATTTCGGTTACCTCAAAAAATGTCCCCGGGAACACTCGTTCAAAGCTTTGGCGCACGGCCGAAACTTTCACGGGATTTTTCGAAGCGACAGCAAGACGGATCATAGTGTGTATGCGCCATTCTTGAAGGCCGTTTCGCCGTCAATTTCGACCGAAGCGACGTCGACGAAGACATCGACATGATACTTGCTACTGCGTTTTGGAAAGCCGGCCTTAGCGTAAATTGTGTGCTTCCCGCCGAGCGAGAGATGGATTCCGCACATGCGCTCGTAGCTTCCGATATCGGTAAGGAAACGGGTGCGGGTCATTGCGCGGTTCATCCCGAAGCCGAGCTCGCGGAGCGTTAACACCTCGTCCTCACGGATTTGGTCGATAATTGAAATAAATTCATCGGGCGCGTTTTCCGTTTTTACAATGATTCCGTTTTCGATTGTAAGAAGGATTGGGGTATCGGGGAAAATGACATGAAACTCCCGATCGCCAAAGGCATAAATCTTCACTTGCCCGTTTACTTTCGCAAGGTCTGCAGGTTCCGTAAAGACTTCGCCGATAGGGAACTGTCCGCCGGTATTTTTCATTTCTGTGTAATCGCCGATATTGAGTTTTGCGGATTCAAAGGGCCCTTCGTAGGAAAGGGTCGTTCCGTCACATGAAACCGTAATCTTTTTTGCAGAGTCGATTTTTGTTTTAAGCGCCGGGCCAACGGAGTGATAGTAAGTTTTATCGTAGGCGAGCGCGTCGATATAGACTTCGTACTCGGATTCCGGCATGCGCCCGAGGTGCGGGTGCTCGATTACCGCGAGCGAGCGATTGAAAAGTTCGAGGCGGAAACGGAATTCGTTAAGGCGGAAACTTGAGGATTGGATAAGGACAACGAGACTTCGAGGAGGGAGGGCGTCGATCGCCGTGCGAATCGCCCCCGGCGTCGTCGTATCGAAGTTCACGAGCTCTGCGTTTGGAAGGACTTCGCGATAGCCTTCGGTTAACAGCTTTGAGAGATCCGACTGCTCGTCAAAAATAAGCATCGCCTTCTTCGCCTCCGTGTACTGGATTGCGTCAAAGACGGTGTTTCTAAGATTTGTGACAAGCGTCGAAAAATGCGGATTCATACCGCAGAGTTATAGCATTTTCCCGCAAAATGAAAAGGTTAACGGCGAGTCGACTCGGCCTTGATTCGAAACTTCACAATCTTTTCGATTAGGCGGTAGGGGATTGGTTCGTCGAGCTTGAATTGAATTGTTCCTCTTGCGGTCTTGTAATCCGTAAGTTCTTTCTTGAAGACAACGATTGCTTCGGATCCCGGGAAGAGACTGATGTGCTTTTTAAAGCCGGCGAAATGAATAATATGCCGTCCGTTTCGATCAAATGTCGGAATTCCATAACTAATCATCTCGTCCATTTTCGGTCCGGACTTCTTAATTGTCGCCTTCACTTTCTTTAGGAGTGTTTGAACCTCTTTTGGAAAGGTTGCGATATAGGTATCAATGACTGCTCGCTGGTTGGTTGCCATATAGCTCAAGCATAAGTGATTTTTTATAAAAGACGAACCCCTCCGGCGCACGAGAGTGGCGGAGGGGATGAGGTGATCGCTGGGCGAGCGGTTAAAGGTGACGCCTTAGCTCGCGCACGAGCTCTTCTGAATCAAGGGAGCGGTTCTTGATGAGGTGGAGGACTGGCTCGAACTTTGACTTCATGTCGAGCTCAAGACCAATCTTTTCGAGCGCGTCCTCGATTTCGATAAGACCGATCTTACCAATCCCGCTTCTTAAAACGGTGACCGCGCTCAGTTCGCACAGTTGCCAAACATACACGATTTTTTTGTGGTGCAACTTATTCTTTGAGCGTCTTGAAATATCCAGATCTTCGACGAGACCGTTGAGGCTTGTGATCTGAGCCTTGTGAAATCCGCCCAAGGCTGCGGTGACGAGATGACGCACGTCGTCGTCGTTCCGAAAGCTCAAGTAGATCATCGCCATACAGTGTCTGGACTTCTCGATGAGTTGTTGGGCCTCGTCGCCGGTCAAATCGAGGCGAAGCTCGTGCTCTTCTCCGTCCAATCGAACCGTGATCATTGCGATATGGTTTGTGGCCATATGGCCTCCTTGAATGTTCGAACCGGGAAATGACCATTTTCGGGATGAAAATGACCCCGAACGATATCGAAAAACTGGCGTTTTGTCAATGGCGTGATAGAATCGAGAAGTATGATTTTGACCATTCTTTTGTTTCTTTTAGTGCTGTCGGTGCTTGTCGTTGTGCATGAATTTGGTCATTTTATTGTGGCAAAGTGGGCGGGGGCGAAGGTTGAGGAGTTTTCCGTTGGATTTCCGCCGAGAATTTGGAGTTATACGGCGAAGGACGGAATGAAATGGACGCTTGGGGCGATTCCGATCGGGGGGTTTGTAAAGATTGTTGGGGAAAACGGAGAGGACGAGGAGAAGGCGGGGAACTTTGGAAGCCTATCGATCGTTAAGCGGTTTTTGGTTCTTGTGGCTGGTGTGACGATGAATGTGATTTTAGCGGGAGTGCTTTTCTCGTTTGGGTACATGATCGGGATGCCAGCGATTATCGAGGGTGGGGTGCCGGAGAATGCGCGCGTGCGCGACGAGGCAGTGACAATTACCGAGGTGATTCCGGGTTCGCCGGCGGACGGGAAGCTTGAGGCTGGGGATGAACTAATCCTCATGCACGGCGGAGTTGTTTCTAGCGGAGAGAATGCTCGCGCGTATCTTGCGGACATTGTGACCTATCCCGATCTCGAGTCTATTCGTTTTGAAGTTCTTCGCGGGAATGAAGAAGTAGTGGTAGAAGTATTTCCGGCATACGTTGAGGCGATCGATGGAATCGGGATCGGCGCTGGAATTGCCACGACCGGAAAAGTTTCTTACAGTCCATTTGTCGCGATCTACAAGGGTTCCTCAACGACGCTTGAATTTCTTTGGATGATTATTGTCGCGTTTTGGAACTTGATTACTGGAATCTTTACCGGAAAAGGCGTCGACGCAGAACTTGCGGGGCCGGTCGGTATTGCGGTAATGACGGGGGAGGTTGCGAGTCTCGGGTTTGTCTATCTTTTGCAGTTTGCGGCGCTACTCTCGCTCAACCTCGCGATTATTAACATCTTGCCGTTTCCGGCGCTTGATGGTGGACGGATTGTGTTTCTCGCGTACGAGTGGCTTCGCGGAAAGAAGGCGAGTCCAGTTGTTGAAGGGGTGCTCCACAACATCGGGTTTGTTCTCCTTATCATTCTTATCATTACGGTGACGGTAAAAGATCTTGTGAACCTATGAACTTAAAACTGGTTATTGAGTCGATCGAGACGAAATTCAACGAGGCGCTCGCGGGCGTTGTCACTTTGGAGCAACTCGAGGAGGTGCGCGTTTCGGTTCTTGGCCGAAGCGGAACACTTACCGAGGAAATGAAAAAGATCGCGAGTTTGCCGATCGAAGAGAAAAAGGCGATTGGACCATTTATTAACGAGGCGAAGAAGCGGATGGACGAGGCGTTTGCGGGAAAGGAGCGAACGATTAACGAGCGAATGCAAAAGGAGCGCGAGGATTCGGCGCAGATTGATATTACGATTCCCGGCGTTCGCCCTGAGCTTGGCCACACGCACTTAACGACGCAGGCGATTCAGGAAATTGTAGAGATTTTTTCGCGCCTTGGATTTTCACGAGCGAAGCATCCGGAGATCGATTTTGATTTTTATGCGTTTGAGTCTTTGAACTTGCCGAAGGAGCATGCGGCGCGCGACGAATGGGAAACGTTCTTCGTAGGGGAAAATGGAAAGATTGCGACCGGGGCGAAGGGAAAGATTGTGTTGACGCCACATACGAGTAATGGGCAGGTGCGTGAAATGGAAAAGAAGGAGCTTCCGATTCGGATGCTGTCGATTGGAAAGACGTACCGAAGACAAGCGGGTGTTCGCCATCTTCCAATGTTCCACCAATTTGAGGGACTTTACATTGATAAGAAGGCGACGATCCCGGAGCTTATGGGTGTACTCAACTTTTTTGTGAAGGAATTTTTCGGGACGGGGCGGACGATTCGTCTTCGACCGTATCACTTCCGTTTTACCGAACCGAGTTTCGAGATGGATATTTCGGCGCCGGCGGGCGAGGAGGGTGGAAAGATGTATAAGGACGGGTGGCTTGAGCTTGGGGGGTGCGGGATGGTTCACCCGAACGTGATTTCCTCGGCGGGCCTTGATCCAAACGAATACACGGGGTTTGCCTTCGGATTCGGAATTGAGCGGACAATGATGATGAAATCCGGAATCAATATCGACGATATCCGTACGCTTTATAAAAATGATTTGCGCTTCCTCAAGCAATTCTAATATGAATATTCTTGCGAGTTATAAATGGATAAAAGAATTCACGCCGACGGACCGTTCGCCGAAGGGGTTCGCGCGTGAGATGAGCTTGAAGTCGATGTCGATCGAGAAGATCGAGGACTTGGCGTCAAAGTACGAGAACGTTGTGATTGGAATTGTGAGGGAGGTGCGGGCGCATCCGGGAGCCGATAAGTTAAAGCTCTGTGTCGTTGATATTGGGGGACGCGAGGTGATGATTGTGTGCGGGGGCGTGAACGTGGCGCAGGGGATGCGGGTTGTTGTGGCGCTGCCGGGCGCGAAAGTTCGTTGGCATGGCGAGGGCGAGCTTGTCGAACTTGCGGTGACGAAAATTCGAGGCGAGGAAAGCTTTGGAATGATTTGTGCGCCAAATGAGCTTGGGTTTGAAAAGGCGCCCTGTGTCGATCATGGTATTTGGGACGTAACGGAGCTTCTTTCCGCGCCGGCTGGAACGCCGTTTGCCGAGGCCTTTGATTTACATGACACGCTTTTTGAAATTGAGGTGACGACGAATCGGCCGGACGCGATGAATATTGTCGGACTTGCGCGCGAGGCGGGAGCGGTTCTCGGAGAGTCGTTCAACGCGCCGATGATTCCGGAAATTCCATCGCCTTCCGCGAGTCTTCCACTTTCGGTTTCTGTACAAGATTCCGTTACCTGTCCGCGCTACATGGCAGTCGTGATCGACGGCGTAAAGGTTGGACCGTCGCCGGCCTGGCTCCAGCAACGGATTCTTCTTTCGGGTCATCGTCCAATCAACAATATTGTAGATATTACGAACTATGTTCTCCATGAACTCGGTCAGCCGCTCCACGCCTTTGATTACGACTTGCTCGAGGGCAATGAAATTATCGTACGACGGGCCAAGGACGGGGAAAAGATGACGGCGCTCGACGGGAAGGAGTACACGCTTACAGGCGAGACGCTTGTCATAGCGGACAAAACGAAGCCGTCGGCGATCGCGGGAGTGATGGGCGGGGCGAACAGTGGCGTAAGCGAGAAGACGACTCGGATCGTTTTCGAGGCGGCGAATTTTCTCCCGGTGCCGGTTCGAAAAACGTCGCGCGCCCTTAACCTGTTTTCGGATTCGCAATCGATGTATGAGAAGGGGCTTTCGACCGAAGCCTTACCTCTCGCGCTTGCCCGCGCCGTCGAACTTACGCTCGAGATCGCGGGTGGTGCTGTTGCGTCACCGGTGATCGACGAACGCGCTGGCGCCTATAAACCGCTCGTATTCCCGTTTTCTCCAGACCGCGCGCGAGCGATGCTTGGAATTCCGCTTGAGACGCAGGAGATGCTTCGCGCACTTACCGCGCTTGGATTTGATCCTCGAGGTAGTGGCGATTCCTATTTGGTCACCGTTCCATATTTCCGCGACCATGATATTGAACATAGCGTCGATTTTACCGAAGAAATTGCACGCATGTACGGCTACGGCAACCTTCCATCCGTCCTTCCAAATTCCGCGCCTCCGTCGAAGGGTCATGACCGAACACTCCTCCTCGAGGACGACGTAAAATCGCTTCTCCAAATGGCGGGGTATACCGAAGTTTTTAGTTATTCATTTACCTCGGAGGCTGTGATGGCGAAGTATGATTTGCCGGTTGAGTCGGCGGTGGCGATCTACAATCCATTGCTTGTCGAGTTGTCACACATGAGGACTTCGCTCATTCCATCCGTTTTGACGGCGGTTGTCGAAAACCAGGCGCGCGAAAAAGCGGGAATGATTTTTGAACTTTCGCGCGTGTACGAAAAACGAGCGGGTGATTTACCAAACGAAAAAACGCATCTGTGCGTCGCGCGCTTTAACGAAGCGGGAAATGACGATGGATTCTTTGCGCTTAAGGGGCTTGTTGAAGAACTTGCGCAGCGGTTTGGTTTGACGTTCACATTCGTTCGCGAGACGAACGAGAAATGGCACCGAACGCGCAGTGCGTCGATCTTGATTGATGGCGCGCAGGTTGGAACGCTTGGCGAAGTTGCGGGCGTCTACCAAGCGCGATTTGGAATTGACGCTCCGGTCCTTCTTCTTTCACTTGATCTTGAAGCGCTCTTTCCGAAAATGAAACTTACCCGTCGCTACGTTCCGGAACCACTCTTCCAAGACGCGCGCCGCGATCTTTCTCTTCTTGTTCTACGCGAAACGGCGTTCGTGGATCTCTCGACGACGATTAAGAGTGCATCACAACTTGTCGAATCCGTCGGGTTTGTCGAAGAGTACAAGGGTGACGGCGTGCCGGAAGGGAAAAAGAGTGTTACACTTTCCCTAACGCTTCGCGCGGCCGACCGAACGCTTACGTCGGAAGAGGTTGAAGGGGAAATGACAAAGATTACCGGCGCGGTTACGACGGCGTTTAACGCAACTATTCGTTAATATGGAATCTCTCGATCTTCTTTACTACGTCCTCGCTTTCTGTGCCCTATTTTTAACCGTTTTTGTTTGCTTCGTGATTTGGCAAATCGTTTCGGTCATCCACAAAATCAACGCCGTGATTCAATCGATCCATCTTAAAGTCACGAAATTTGAAGACGTGATGAACGGCTGGAAAAACCGCTGGTCAAAAGGGGTTGGGGAGGAATAGGGCGCGTATCAACGAAACCCGGCGGATGTGCTAAAGTGCCAGGGTCGATATGGAACCGAAGGATTTCGTGCACTTGCACGTACATTCGCACTACTCGCTTCTTGAGGCTCTTCCGGGCCCGAAAGCGCTTGTTGCTCGCGCGAAAGAGCAGGGTTTTTCGGCGATGGCGCTTACCGATAACGGAGTGATGTACGGCGCCGTTGAATTTTTTCAGGCGTGCAAGGACGCGGGGATTAAGCCGATTATCGGGCTCGACGCCTATATTGCGCAAAACAAGATGACGGATAAACGCCCGCGCGTTGACGACCGTCCGTACCGGTTAACGATTCTTGCGGAAAATGAAACGGGGTATAAAAACCTCCTTCATATCGCGAGCGATGGATTCCTCGAAGGATTTTACTACAAGCCGAGAATTGATAAGGATTACCTCCGTAAGTATGCGGGTGGACTTATCTCACTTTCCGGAAGTCTCCGCGGAGAAATTCCGGAGGCGATTTTGAACGACGACCCGGAGAAAGCGGAGCGACTTGCGCTTGAGTATCGAGATATTTTTGGCGCAGAGAATTTTTTCCTTGAAGTTGTCCATCATCCTGATTACGATCGTCAAATTGACGCGAATACGGGAATTATCGCGCTTGCGAAAAAGACAGGGATTCCGCTTGTCGCAACAAAGAACGTCTTTTATTTGAACCCTGAGGATCGCGAGGGGTACGAGGCACAACTTTGTATCCAGCGCGGGCGAACGCTTGAGGCGTTTCGGCAAACGAATACCGAAGACGTTGATTTATCATTTGGGACGGCGGAAGAAATTATCGCGTATTTTGCGGATGTGCCCGAGGCGGTCGAAAATACCAAGAAGATTGCCGACCGGGTGAACTTCGAGATGGATCTTGGTCATAACTACTTGCCAATTTTTCCGCTTCCGGAAGGGGTGAGTGACGAAGCGTATCTCCATGAACTTGCTTTTGACGGGCTGAAAAAGCGTTACGGCGAGCCGCTTCCGAAAGAGATTCTCGAGCGATTTGAGTTTGAGTATGAGGTAATTAAAAAAATGGGATTTGCTTCGTACTTTATCATCGTTCAAGACTTCGTAAACTTTGCAAAGAATAAGGGGATCTTGGTGGGGCCGGGACGAGGGTCCGCGGCGGGATCGATTATTTCGTACGCGCTTCGAATTACGGATCTTGACCCGATGAAGTATGGACTCCTCTTTGAGCGGTTCCTTAACCCGGATCGTATCTCGATGCCTGACGTCGACATGGACTTTGCCGATCGTCGTCGAGGGGAGGTTATGGATTATGTAACACATAAGTATGGGGCGGATCATGTCGCCGGCATCATTACGTTTGGAACGTTGAAACCGAAGGCTGCGGCGCGGGACGCGGCGCGCGTTCTCGGATTGTCATTTCAAGAGGCGGATATTATTGCCAAAGCGATTCCGGAACCGGTCCTTGGGCGTCATACTCCGCTCAAGGTTGCGATCGAGGAGCACGCCGATCTTCGCGAGGTTGTGAATCGCGATCCGATGGCGCGGCGAGTAATCGAGCTTGCGATGAAGCTCGAGGGAAATCCACGCCACGCCTCGCAACACGCCTGCGGAATCGTTATTGGAGACCGTCCTCTTGTCGATCGCGTTCCGATTCAGTCAGGGCAACGCGAAGACATGGCGTTTGTTACGCAGTATTCGCTTAACTCGGCGGAGGCGGCGGGACTCGTAAAAATGGACTTTCTCGGGCTCTCAAACTTAACGATTATCGAAGACGCGCTCGAGATTATCGAGGCGGTACACGGCGTGCGCGTTGACGTTGACGCGATTCCGCTTACGGACGAAAAGACGTTTGAGCTTCTAGGGCGCGGAGATACGATCGGAGTCTTCCAGCTTGAATCGGACGGAATGCGACGCTATATTAAGGAACTTAAGCCGACGCGGTTTGAAGATATTGTTGCGATGGTTTCGCTCTATCGTCCTGGGCCACTCTCTGCTGGAATGGTTCCGCAATACATCAACCGTAAAAACGGACGGGAGAAAATTCGCTACGATCACCCGCTCATGGAAGAGATTTTGAAAGAGACGTACGGAGTTACCGTGTATCAAGAGCAGATCATGAAAGTTTCCCGCTCGCTCGCAGGGTTTACCGCTGGAGAAGCGGACACGCTTCGTAAAGCGATGGGAAAGAAGAAGCGCGACGTGCTTGAAAAAATGTTTGAGCGGTTTTTGTCAGGTTGTATCGAGAATGGCGTTCCGCAAACGGTTGCGAAGAAAGTGTGGACGGATTGGGAAGGATTCGCCGACTACGCGTTTAACAAATCGCACGCCGCTTGCTACGCGCTTATTTCCTACCGAACGGCGTATTTAAAGGCGCACTATCCGAGTGAGTTTATGGCGGCGCTTATGAACGCCGACATCCATTTAATCGATCGTATTACAATCGAGGTAGGGGAGTGTGAGACGATGGGGATTGAAGTTCTCCCGCCAGACGTCAACGAATCGTATCCGGGATTTTCGGTTGTGAAGGCAACGGGAAATATTCGCTGGGGACTGTCGGCCGTAAAAAACTTTGGAGAGGAGGCGGCGAAGATGATTGTAAAGGAGCGGAAGGATCATGGCCTTTTTAAGGACCTCGCGGATTTTGCGGCGCGTGTTGATGCGAAGAGTTTTAATAAGAAAAATATCGAATCGCTTATTAAGTCGGGGGCGCTCGATCGGTTTGCGGACCGTTCGACAATGATTACAAACCTCGATCAAATTCTCCTCTTTAACCGTCAGGAGCGAAAAAATAAAGAGACGAACCAGGTGTCGATGTTTGATATGGACCCGACAATGCAAGAGCATCGCCTTACGCTCAGGACCGGTGATAAAATAGCCCAAAGCCAACTCCTCTCTTGGGAGAAAGAATTGATCGGACTCTATATTTCGTCGCACCCTGCGGAGGCGCTTAAGGGGTTGAAAGACAAAGTCATGCCGATTGCGAAGATTATGGAAGTCGAGGACGAGACCGAGGTAACGATCGTTGGGATTATCGGAGAAATCAAGCGAATTTTCACGAAGAAAAAACAACAACCGATGGCCTTTGTGCGCATCGAGGATTTAAGCGGAAGTGGGGAACTCGTCATTTTCCCGAAGCTCTACACGACGGTCCAGGCGACGCTTGCGCCAAATTCGTATCTTCTTGTTCGCGGAAAGGTTTCGATTCGCGAGGATCGGGAGTCACGTTCGATTCTCGGGGATAAAATTATTCTTTTTACGGACAAGTCGATTAAGCGTGTTGAGCAGGCGCTCCTTTCCGATATGTGGCCTGAGCTTGAGTCGAAGGATGAGCACGCGCCTCCCGAGGTTCATCAGACATCGCTTACGATACGGATGCCGGATCGACCAACGCATGATCTGATCGAAAAATTACGTAAGACATTTCTTGAGGCGCCCGGACATGATCCCGTGTACCTTCTCGTAAAATCCGCGGATAAAGAAAAGAAAGTGTTGACCGAGTACGCGGTTTCAAAGAATGCAAATCTACTCGCACAGGTACAGCGTGTTGTCGGAACAGAAAATGCGTTCTAGTCTTTCCACATCTTAATGACGCCCTTTGCGTCAATCCTTGCTATACTAAGAACGAATAAAAAAATAGCGAGGATTATGAAAAAAAATCAGTACCAAACCGTAAAGGCAACAGGCGTCGCACTCCTTGTTGCTGCGCTCACGTTTACATCAATCATCCTGTGGCGACAGGCGTTCCAGGCAACGGGTGACACGTTGTCGTATCAGCGGATTGATAAACAGAACGGCGGACTTTCCAAATTCGATTTAGAAGCGGATCAGTTCGGATTTTCCGTTGCAGATATCGGGGATTTGAACGGAGACGGCGTTACGGACCTTGCGGTTGGTGCCCCACAACATGACGATGGTGGAACAGATCGAGGAGCGGTGTTTATTTTATTTATGGATGCGGACGGAACGCTCGACGATGATCATGGGCGAGGAAAGGTCCAGCGTATCTCGGACACGGACGGAGGATTTACCGCGACGCTTGATAACTCCGATCGATTCGGAACGGCGATTGCAAATATTGGAGATTTAAACGGGGACGGGGTTACGGATCTCGCGGTTGGAGTCCATGCGGATGATGATGGGGGGACTGATCGTGGAGCGGTCTATGTTCTCTTTATGGACGCCGATGGAACGGTTGATGATTCTACTGGATACGCAAAAATTTCAGATACGGAAGGTGGGTTTACGGCAACGCTTGAAAACTCGGATCAGTTTGGTTATTCGATTGCAAATATTGGAGATTTAAACGGGGACGGTATTACCGATCTTGCAGTCGGTGCGAACTTTGACGATGATGGAGCGGCGAATCGTGGAGCGGTCTACGTTCTCTTTATGGACGCCGATGGAACGGTTGATGATTCTACCGGGTTTGCAAAGATTTCCGATCTAGAAGGAGGTTTTACTGCAACGTTTACCAATCGCGATGAATTTGGTGCGGGCCTTGCCGGGATCGGGGATTTGAATGGAGACGGAATCGAAGACCTTGCGGTTGGAGCGCCGGCCCATGATGATACTGTAACAAATAATGGTGCCGTCTATATCTTATTTCTTGATACTGACGGAACGGTTGATGATACGCTGGGATTTGTTAAATCGAGTTACGGAGCGGGATTTACAACCGCTGGAATCGCAATTGGTGCGCGAATGGCGTCGATTGGGGACGTGAATGCGGATGGCGTTGTTGATTTATTCATTGCGAACCCGACGATCTCGTCAAATGCTGGGCAGGGGCACCTTCTCTTTCTTGACGCTGATGGAACGCTTGATGATGTGACGCCTTATGTTGTGTATAATACCGCGACGAATAATAACGGATGTATCGGTTCTAGTGGGTTCTATGGTCAGGGAATCGCTGGGATAGGGGATTTGAATACAGACGGCGTGCCCGATATGGCGGTTGGTGTTTCGGGATTTTATCAAGACACCGGTGACCGTGAAGGAGCGCTTTGTATTACGTATCTCGATGCTGACGGAACGCCTGACGATACAAATCCTACTGATGTGTTTAGTCACGATACGATTATCGAATTTCAAGCGCCGTTACGACGACAGAGCGACTTTGGTCAATCGGTTGCAAATATCGGGGATATTGATGGGGACGGGATTGAGGATATTGCGGTCGGAGGACCAAACGTTGGGGATTGGAATGCGAGCGTTTCGGCTGGATCGGTGTTCATTCTTTTCATGGATGCGGACGGAACCCTGGACGATACACGTCCTTGGTCTCGAATATCGGATGATTACGGAAGTTTTAGTGCAACGCTCGAATCGCAGGACCGGTTCGGTTGGGCGGTTGCTGGACTTGGGGATGTGAATAGTGATGGGGTTGAAGATATTGCGGTGGGTGCGTGGAGTGACGACGACGGTGGATCCGGGCGGGGAGCGGTTTATCTACTTTTCCTCGATACGGACGGATCGCTTGATGCGACGGCGGGGGTTTCTGGAGCCGGCTATACAAAATTTTCGGATACGGAAGGAGGATTTACGGCAACTCTTGATGACGGTGATGCGTTCGGCTATTCGGGAGGAAATGCTGGTGATGTTAATGGCGATGGAGTTGTCGACCTTGCTATTGGTGCTCCCGCGGATGATGATGGTTGGACGGATAAAGGGGCGGTCTCTCTATTGTATCTTGATACGGACGGAACGTTAGACGATTCAACACCCTACACAAAGATCTCACAGACGAGCGGAGGCTTTACCGCGCTCCTTGATAATGGGGACCTCTTCGGGACTTCGGTTGATGGGATTGGTGATTTGAATGGTGACGGCGTTGTCGATCTCGTTGTTGGTGCGGAAGACGATGATGACGGGGGGACGAGGCGTGGGGCGGTGTACGTTCTTTTCCTTGATGCAGATGGAACGCTTGATGATTCGGATCCATTTGCAAAGATTTCGGACCTCGATGGAGATCTATCATTAACATTCACCGACACCATGTACTTTGGTACTTCGGTTGCAGATATCGGAGATTTGAATGGAGATGGGATTCGCGATATCGCGGTTGGTGCTCGATCCGCCTATTCAGGCGGCGTTGCTACGGGCGCGGTCTATATTTTGTACATGGATGAGGATGGTACCGTTGACGATACGGTTGGTTATACGGCGATTGATACATCGACAACGGGATTTGTTGGCGCGATTTCGCAAGGAAATCAGTTTGGTTCGGGTGTTACGGCATTTACGGATTTGAACGGGGATGATGTCGTGGATCTTTTTGTAGGCGCGCAAAATCGTACGGTGGATGTCAATGCTGATGGATCGCTCTTCACCATTTTCCTTGATGGAATTGCTGCTCCGTCGGACGTGACGGCGCCGGTCGTCTCTTCGGTCACGATTACCGAGACCGCTGATACGGATACGACGGTTTCATTGTCTTGGGAAGCGGCTACGGACGAAACGACGGCGCAAAATGCTTTGACCTACAAAGTTTACAAAGCGGCAGATACGACGGATCTTTCCTCGGTTTCGGCGATCGAATCGAATGGAACGCTTGTCACTACGCTTACGGGCGAGACTTCGACGGCGGTCACCGGCCTAACGATTGAAACGGAGTATGAATTCAACGTGATTGTATCCGACGAAGCGGGTAATAAAACGGCATACACACAACTTGGTGCTGCAACAGAGCCAGCTCCGGATGTAACTGCGCCTACGGTCTCTTCGGGAACAATTACAAAGACAAGTGAAACGGATACGACCCTTACGTTCTCTTGGACGCAGGCGACGGATGCGGGAACCGTACAAGGATCGCTTGAATATCGTATCTACTCGGCGCCGAATGGAACTGACCTTGATTCCGTAGCGGACGTTGAAGCAAACGGAACGCTCAAGACAACGGTCACCGGAGCGGGATCGGGAACGATTTCGGGCCTGTCCGAACTTACGACCTACGCGATCAATATCATTGTTCTTGACGGCGCGGGAAATAAGGCTCTCTACACGCAAACGACTGGAGCAACGAGCGAAACGCCTGATACGACTCCTCCGGTTCCTGGAGGTGCGGGAACGCTCCAAAGATCCTCGGCAACGAGTAATACAGTAACGGTTCTTTGGACGCAGGCAACCGACGACGAGACCGCGCAGAGTTCGCTTGTGTACGGGCTCTATTACGCGCCTGCTGGTACCGACATGGATTCCGTTGCAGTTACGGAGGCGAAAGGAACGAGGTACTCGAGTGAGTTTACGAGCCTCAACTCGCTTCGTGTGACGGGAATTACGGAAAACACCTAGTACTAATTACAACTTATCGTGAGAGATGCCAC
>CAYNYL010000009.1:0-42867 GCA_964401485.1 uncultured Gammaproteobacteria bacterium | reverse complement strand
GCTTCGCGTAAAACTAAGTGGGTTTTCGGTTCTAAAAATAGGGAGTAATCAAATAGTTAAAATATAACTCATTAATAACACTAAGGAAGCCCCAGGATGCCCTATAACGCGATATTTCCCCCGACCCTATGGGTTCCTATGGACCGACCGCGAAAATCCCGCCAAATCAAAGCACAAACGATTTTATGCAGCCCAAATGTATGATCTTTGTCATGCTTGCAGCACTTTACGTTCCAAAGTAAGCTGAGACCATGGGGTCACGAGGTCCACAACCAAAGCCAACCTATCTCCGATTGCTGGAAAATAACCCTTCCGGGAAGCCGTTTAACCCGGACGAGGCGAAGGTCCCTCTCGTCAAAACTCTCAAACCTCCGGGTTGGTTTACCCCGGACAAAACAAAAATCTGGGAGGAGGTTTGTGACGAGCTTGCAGCAATGAAAGGGCTCTCTTCTGTCGACTATCAAATGCTTATTTTGTATGTTGACACCCTCTGCGAAAACAAAAGATTGATCCAGAAAATGCAGAGCGCAAAAGATTCTGTTTATCCGACCAAATATGGCCTCGATGAGAACGGGAAAAAAGTTCCCGTTAAACTTACTTCAGTCCCATGGTACAACCAATTGATCCAGCAGAAAAAACTTGCTCTAGTATTTGCCACGCACTTCGGAATGACCCCAAGTGCCAGAGCGAGAATTGTATTCTTGGGAAGCTCCGCAGATGACGGACGGGACGAAGACCCATTCAATTAAGAAAGCGCTCGCATGGCGTAAAGATTATTATTATGACCGTGCTGCAGCTCGCAGGGTTATTAAATTTTTCGCCGAGCATGTAAGACACACCAAAGGGGATTTTGCTGGTAAGCCGTTCATACTTGAGCGCTGGCAGAGAATTATTACCCGTCGACTTTTCGGGTGGAAAAGAAAGATTGATGATTCCAGAAAGTTTCGAACTCTTTTCGTTTTCGTTCCCCGTAAAAATGGAAAGTCTACCTGGGGTGCCGGTATCGCGCTTTACCTTCTACACGCCGACGGCGAGCTAGGTGCTGAAATAGTTTCGGCTGCAGCGGATACGGATCAGGCGAACGTAGTTTTCAGCGTCGCAAAAGACATGAACGACGCCGATGATCTTTTGAGAGATCGAGCGAAAAGTTTTAGGCGCTCTCTCGTCTGTCATAAAACAGGATCAAGCTACATCGTCATAAGCTCCGATGCTCATACTAAGCACGGTAAAAACTTGCACGGTATTTTATTCGATGAGCTTCATACTCAGAAGGACCGTGAATTATACGATGTTTTAAAAACCTCTACAGGTGCGCGTCGTCAACCGCTTGAGGTTTACATGACCACAGCAGGTTTTGACCGGCACAGCATTTGTTATGAAATGTATACTTATGCAAAAGCGGTCGCAGCCGGAGAGATTGAAGATCCATCTTTCTTCCCAGTAATCTTTGAAGCGCTCCCACCGGAGAATGTGAAAGACGACCCCGAATGGTGGTGCCGTTTGGAGGCTGTAAAGAAAGCGAACCCGAATTATGGAATAAGCATTTTTGCTCAATACTTTGAGAAATTAATTCAAGAAGCAAAAAATAATCCAGCAGCGCAGAACACCTTCATGCGCCTCCACTTGAACATTTGGACGGAGAGCAATGTCCGCGCAATCAATATGTCAAGGTGGAAAGAGAACGGAGACATCCCGATTAAACTTGAAGATTTCCGAGGTCAAAATTGTATCTTGGGTGTCGACCTTTCAAGCGTCCGAGACCTAACAGCGCTTTCTATGATTTTCAAAAGAGAGAAAGGCTGGGCGGTTTTTGTTAAATTCTTTTGTCCGCAGGACAGGATTGCAGACCTCCAACCCCAATACAGAAACATGTATCAAGGATGGATTAAATCAGGGCACCTTATCCCGACTCCAGGTGGGAGCGTAGATTACGACAGGATTAGAAACGAGATAAACCTCTTGTACGAAACTTTTTGCATTCGTGAGGTTGCGGGAGACCCTTGGAATTCAGTTCAGCTTCTTAGGCAACTTGAAGAGAAGGACGGGCTCACCGTTGTTCAAATAAGACAGGGGACTTTTAGCCTTAACGCACCAACAAAGGAGCTTATCCGCGCTGTGGATGAGTGCGAATTGGCACACGGGAACAATCCGATACTTACCTGGAATGCAAGGAACTTTGAGACCGAAGAGGACTCGAACGGGAATCTCAGACCAGCCAAGAAAAAGAAGTCAAACGAAAAGATCGACGGGATCTCGGCGACTATCACGGGGCTTGCAAGAGCACTAGTAGCGTTGAATCATGATAGCGTGTACTCTGGGCGCGGTGTAGTATCACTTTAAGAGGGCGACCCGCTTTAAAAATTTCCGCGCTAAAAGGAACGCTCAACTATGGGCATGAAAAACTTTCTCGCGCGCATCTTCAAAAGAGCCAGTGTAAAATACGGTGATGATGCGTGGCTTGGTCGTCCGAATAATCTCGCAACTGGTCGATATCTTGGGCCTGATGATGCATTGAAGATAAGTGCATTTTACGCTGGTCTCCGTTATCTTTCTGAGACGACGGCGATGCTTCCAATTGTAATTTATAAAAAATTACCTAACGGCGGGAAAGAGAGAAATTCAGACCACCCACTTTGGAGGATATTAAGACACCAACCGAACCCATTAATGGACGCGTTTCAATTCAAAGAAACGATAATGGTCCACTTGGTTATGCGAGGTAATTTTTACGCGCAAAAAATATTTAATGGTCGAGGCAAGCTCCTAGAGCTCTACCCATTGAACCCCGATAATGTAGAACCCTTTTTTAAAAACCCAGAGGACGAGGATAGTTTAGCTTACAGAATTATGCTCCCAAAGTTTGGGCAGGTTGTGATGCCACCAAGCGAGATCGTCCATATTCGGGGCCTTGGAACGGGGTGTCTTAAAGGACTTTCGCCGATTGATTTAATGATGCAGACCATCGGGATAGCCACGGCGCAAGAAGAGCACGCGGCCTCCTTCTTTGGTCGTGGTGTTAGGGCTTCTGGCGTTCTTGAACATCCAAACCGCTTGTCAAAAGAAGCTTCAGATAGAATTAGAAACTCGTTCGATGAGCTTTATTCGGGCAGCAGCAATTCTTTTAGGACGATTCTTCTCGAGGAAGGTCTTAAGTGGAACCAGGTCAGTATGACCGGAGAGCAAGGGCAGTTCCTTCAATCAAGACAATTCACCGTGAATGATATCGCTCGGTGGCTTCGAGTCCCCCCGCACAAAATTGGAGACCTTAGTAGGTCAACAAATAATAATATTGAATGGCAAGGACAAGAAGCAATAACAGACTCTCTTGGGCCTTGGTTCGTTAGAATCGAAAGCGCTCTTCTGAGACAATGTACGCCAGAGAGGGAATGGGAGGAGACCGTCGTAGAATTTTTAGTCGACGCTCTCCTTCGAGGAGATCTCACCTCTCGATATGCTGCTTATGCGGTGGGTCGAAATAACGGATTCTTAAACGCGGACGAGATACGCGCTCGAGAGAACCTAAACCCGCTTCCTGATGGTAAAGGACAAATATTCTTAGAGCCGTTGAATATGAAGCCGGTCGGCGAGGAAGACCCAGCACAGCCAGACCCGCAAAATGTAGATCCCGCTCAAGATGCGCCTCCAAATGACCCGCCAGATCCGTCTCAAGATCAAATAAATTCTTGGAAGATAGTATTTGAGTCGCAAGTGCAAAGGGCTTTGCGTCGCGAGGTAACGGCGAGAGGGCGTGCAAATTCGGATAATGGCAAGATGTTCGATTTTCTAACAAACGAATTAGAGTCCACGGTTACTGGTGCATTAACCAGTTGGATCGGGTTACTTCCTGCATCATCAAACCGTGAGCAAATGTTTCGTGATATAAAAAATGTAGTCCCCGACATGTTGAAAAGATATGCTACGGGCTGGTGCACTCGCTCGGAAGAAAAGAAAGAATTCTTCGAGAAATGGATAGAAGAAAAACGAGGCTGGCACGAAACTGATTCACTTGTCACACTAACATTTGAAACTTACCAAGGGATCAGAGATGGGCACAAAGCTTGAAATTCGTACATATCAAATAGAAGAAGTTCGTGCTACCGACGAAAACGGCGTTCGTAAAGTTGGTGGCTATGCAGCAATGTTCGATAAATTAAGCGAAGATTTAGGAATGTTTGTGCCTCTCCGCGAAAAAATTCAGCGCGGTGCATTCGCTGATTCGGTTGCGAACGGAGACGTCCGAGCATTTTGGAACCATAATCACGACATTGTGTTGGGAAGAAATAAAAATCAAAGTCTTCGATTGCACGAAGATTCAAAAGGGCTTGCATTCGATCTTACTCTTGCAGATACACAAGCCGGTCGTGATGCCTTCACTTTAATCCAGCGCGGCGACGTAAGCTCTATGAGCTTTGGATTTAGGGTTCGTAAAGATGCCTGGGATCGCCCCAAGGATGCGAACGAGCCTGTAATTAGAACGCTCTTAGATGTCGAGCTCTTGGAGGTATCACCAGTAGCATTCCCAGCTTACCCTCAAACTGAAGTTCAAGCGAGGAATCTAGACGAAGCCATGGTGCGAGCCAAACTAGAGGAGCTTGATAAAGCTGATGAACAACATGGTAAGCCGTTGGGAGAATTTAGAACCAGACTCGCCAAGGCAGCGCTTCGAGCGAAGTTCCAAATGGACACTTTATAAATTCCATATTGTGCGAATGCTGAGTTCTAGATACTATCCGAATTAAACCGGGAAGGTTCGGCGTGCGTGACCGCACGGATAACCAGATCCCATTTCACCCCTCCAACCTCGCTGATGCGTGGTCACGGGAACACCCTCAAAACAAAATAACTGTTAAATTTATTCGTGTACAAAGCACAGGAGATTGAATCATGCGCGACTTAAAAGAACTTGTCGAAAAGCGCTTAAAGCTTATAGCTGATATGCGCGGTCTTATCGATTCAGCACCAGACGGTGTTATGAATGCCGATAGCGAAAAGAAATATAATGAGATGGACGCAGAGCAAGAAAGGCTCGACAGCGTTATCAACCGAGAGTCTAAGCTCAGAGACGTTGAGCAGAAACTCGAAGAGCCAGTTACTAAAAAAGTTGCTGTTAATGCTTCTGTCGGCTCAGAGAGAGCAGCAGAGAAAGAGGTTGAGCTTCGCACTAGACAGTTTCGATCATATCTCATGTACGGCCAGGAGGCATTGTACCGAGATGAGTTTCGGGCACTTGCTGCGGGTTCATTAACTGAAGGTGGAGCGTTTATACCTCCCCAGCAGTTCATTGCAGACCTCATCAAGGCTGTGGACGATAGCGTTTATATGATGCAAGCGTCTACGGTTTACCGTCTTCAGGGAGCACAAACTCTCGGACAGCCCGTACTTGATGCAGATCCAGCAGATGCAGATTGGACGACGGAGCTTGCAACTGGAAGCCTTGACTCTACAATGACCACAGGTCTTAGAGAGTTAAAACCACTCCCTGTTGCAAAGAGAATTAAGATCTCCAGAAAGCTTATCGCGAACAGCGCGGTGCCTGTAGAGACTCTTGTTCAGAATCGTCTTGCTTATAAGTTTGGAATCACTCTAGAGAAGGGATTCCTTACTGGTAACGGAGCAACTGCACCTCTTGGAATATTTACGGCGAGCACTTCTGGTATTCCTACGGGACGAGATGTATCGACTGGGAATACAACTACCGAGATAACCTTTGACGGACTCATTGAGGCTCTTTATAGCCTTAAAGAGCAATATCAAAGGAACGCGAGTTGGATGTTCCATAGACTCGCAGTTAAGATGATCCGTAAACTTAAGGATGGTGAAGGTCGTTATCTCTGGCAGCCTAGCGTTACTGCTGGCCAGCCAAATACGATCCTCGACCGACCGTATTTCCAAAGTGAGTATGCTCCTAGCACTTTCACTACTGGACTTTATGTCGGTGTCGTTGGCGACTTCAAGCAGTATCATATTGCAGAAGTTACTGGCGCACTTGAGGTACAGCGTCTTACTGAGTTGTATGCTGAGACGAATCAGATCGGTTATATCGGACGCATGGAAGCGGACGGAATGCCGGTCCTCGCTGAAGCATTTGCTCGTGTAAAGTTGGCTTAATATTATTTTCTAAAGGAGAAAAACATGAGCAATAAGTTGGACATTCATTCACAATTTAGTGCGGTTCGGGCTTTGTCCCCTGTCGCGCTGAGTAACGACACCGCATTAGTAAGTCAAACAATCGATACAGAAGGCTGCGACGGGATTGAATTCGTTATAGCCTCAAGTACGCTTGCTGATTCTAATGCAACTTTTGACGTAGCACTCTATGCAGATGATGCGTCCGGTATGGGAACTGAAGCTGAAGTTACTTCAGCAGATGAACTATACGGGACAGTCACTGATTGGACTTTTGCGGACGATAATACCGTTCGACAGTTCGGATATAGAGGAGCAAAGCGATATCTTCGAGTAAAAATCACCCCTTCTGGGAACACGGGAACGGGTGAATTTTCTATCGTAGCTATCAAGCACCTCAAAAAGGTAGGATCTACCTTGTAGTGAAAATGCTCGGCCACGTACTTGTTCGCGTGGTCGAGCATTCAGTTTTTTGAACATGTTTTAACCATATGACGAGGAGAACGATATGGGCTTTTCATGTAAAGTTCACAAAGAATCAGGCGGAAATGAATTACACGTCGAGAGTGGCGGGATTTTAGATATTAAAACTGGAGGTGTGATTGCTGCTAATGGCGTTCAAGCATCCACGATCACAGACGCTTCAGTCGCGCACGCTCTAAATTCAACCTTTTCAGATACCGAAGCAGAGACAGCGCTTAATGCTCTAGGAACGAAAATCAACTCGATTCTCGCAGCCTTAAAAGGTGCTGGCATTATTGCTCTATCTTAATTATGGGAGCTGATCAATGTACACCGAAAGGCATGAAGTTCTTGTTACGACGGCCTCTGATGGGACAGCAATAGCGTATACTCCAGTCATAAGCGGTAAAATATACGGCATCCACTACGTGAAAGATACTTTCTCGAATGGAGTCGATTTTACAATCACGCTCGAAAAAACTGGGGAGACCTTGTGGACTCAGAGTGACGTAAACGCAAGTGTGAGCAAATACCCAGCGGCGCAAGTAAATAAAACGGATGGAAGCGCAGCAGTAAGTGGTTCTGACCCAGTTCTTGATCGCATAATTGCGGCAGAGGATCGGGTTAAAATTCAGATCGCTTCTGGCGGATCTGTTACTAATGGGACATTCCACATTTTAGTTGGATAGCGCATGAGGTGACCGTGGCTACTGTTTGCACTTTGCGTGTATTAAAAACCTTTGAAAAGCCCGACGGGACTAAGGTCCCCGAGGGCTCAATTATAAAAGTGCCCTGCGACCAGATAGAAGAACTCCTAGAGTCTAATACCGTCGCATTAATTCGTGTAACAAGCACCGGAGAAGAGCAATCATGACCAGAAGATCCACGATTGTTTCGACCGCTCCGGTTGCTCACGTTCTTACTTTGGCTGAGGTAAAACAACACTTAAGAGTTGACGATGTTACCGCAGGCTCAAAAGCATCTATTACAAAAGGCACAGGAAGCTCTCAATTAAAACTTACAGCAAAGATTGACGGAGCCTTTGCAAATTCTTGGACTCTCACAATTGTGGCAGCAGGAAATAATACCTC
This sequence comes from uncultured Gammaproteobacteria bacterium, assembly GCA_964401485.1. GTDB lineage: Bacteria > Patescibacteriota > Patescibacteriia > UBA9934 > UBA9934 > CAYFMS01. Next base: position 35,188 of record CAYNYL010000009.1, on the reverse strand, counting down.
CCTCAGTGTAAGCTATTCGGCAGGGGCTTTTATTGTTAACGTTGCAACGGACGGTTCTGCAGCATCTATAAGCACGGTAAATGATGTCATTGCCGCAATGCTGAACGACGCAACTATTGCACAGAAAGTTTCTGTTACCTCTGGATCTGGGTCAGGAACAGGAGTTTTAGCCTCGGCTACTATCGCCTCTTTCGCTGGTGGCGTTGATGGCGTTAGCCCACACGATGATGATATTAACGCAATCATGCTTGCAGTTGAGGGACAAACTCAAACGATTCTAAGAAAGTCCTTGATGCCACAGACCCGACAATTGAGACTTGATTGCTTCCCTGTCTCGGGATTAATCGAATTAGATTTTGGTCCCATTCAATCTGTTACCTTTGTTAAATATTTAGACCCGGACGGCACCGAGCAAACATTTTCTTCTGCAAATTATGTTGTTGATGCAAACAGCACACCCCCAGTAATAGAATTAAAACCTACGGCATCGTGGCCGAGCATTCAATCAGAAAAACGGAACTCAGTGAGCATCGAATACGTTGCAGGCTATGTTGATGCGGACGAGATTCCCCCGGAAATAAAGGCAGCGATGAAGCTTTTTATCGGGCATTTATTCACCAATAGAGAGTCCGTCCAGGTCGGTCCTGGTATTACGACCTTAGTGATTCCACAAGCAGCCGAGTGGTTATTATGGCCTTACCGTGATTATCGTTTATAAGGATTCTAAGTGGCTTACGGTATACCTCAAGCTCGCGCAGGATTAAGGGATCGACAAATAGGTATCCTTAAGAGATCTATTACTTATAATGATATGGGCGAAGCTGTAGAAAGCTGGACTCCAACTTTTAATGCTTGGGCGCAGGTTCAATACAAAGACACGCTAGAAACTATTGAAGCTGGAAGTAAGAGAGCCGGGAAGATGGTGTGCTTTCGGGTGGTATATCGAACCGATATTGACGAAACAGACAGAGTGCGTTTCGACAGCAAAGACTATCAAATCACGGGAGTGACCGAATTAGGAAGGCGCGAGCTACTCGAGATTGAAACCTTTCGCATGGAGGGTCAATCAGAATGAGCGTAACATTTGAAATTAAGGGCCTCGAGAAATTTAGAAAAGGTCTTCAAGATTTACCGGCAAAAGTTGCAAAGCTTGCAATGATGAAAGCGGTCAAATACGCGGCTTTTATCTTGGAAGAGGAGGCAAAGCAACGTGCTCCAGTAGATTCTGGTGCTTTGAGAGACAGCATTGTTTCAAAAGGTAAAACCATAAGCCCCTGGGAGGTCTCCTATAAAGTCCAGACCATGAATGTGGGCACTAATAAGCAATCTGCCTGGTACGCTCCATTAGTGGAATACGGTCATACCTATGTTATAAAGCGCGGTAAAAAAGTGGTAGCACATGGGCGCGTTCCACCAAGACCTTTTTTCAGACCTGCGTTTGATGCTCAAAAAGAGAACATGCAAGAGGTAATGGTAAAAGAGGTAAGCGAAGCAGCCTCTAAATACTGGGGGAAATTAAGTGCCAGAAGTTGAAAAAGCCTTAGTTAATATCTTGAAAGCTGACGTGGATGTTGCTGCGCTTGTGGTTACGCGGGTATTTTTTGCGGACGCTCCTCAAACTCCCCCCGTTCCTTTTATCCTCATGACGCGAATCGGGACTCAGTATGTCCATAGTCTAAATAGCAATGCAGGATTATGTAATGCAAGAATTCAATTAGACTGCTACGCTAAGACGCAGAAAGAAGCCCGATCAGTTGGGCAAGCTGTAAAAAATGCAATTGACACATTTCGTGGGACTAATAGCGACGTAACTATTCAAGGCGTATTACTACTCGACTCTATGGATGGTTACGACGAGTCTCCCGAACTGCGGCGCGTGACGCAGGACTATCACGTTTGGTATAATGAGTAGATTGGAGAAATAATTATATGGCAGCAACTCAAGGAACATCGGGATTCGGAACACTTCTTAAAAGAGGCGACGGCGGCGTTGGAGCTGGCGTTGCTGCTACTTTAACCAAAGGAAGCACAAACAGTCAGATCGTAATCGGCTGGGGCACTGCTGGAACAGTTGGCAATGGTAAAACCGTTGTCGCGGTTGCAAGCGGGAATAACACTCCTCTATCTGTTACCGTTTCAACTACTGCGATCTCAATTACTCTAGAAACAGACGGAAGCGCTGCAAGCGTTTCAACTGTTAATGACGTAATAGCAAAACTCTATGCGAACTCAACCTTCGCTGCAAATTGGACTGCAACAGATGGTGTAGGAGACGGGACCGGGGTATTGGCCGCGTTTTCTTCGGATGTTCTAGCCAGTGGTGCAGCAGGCACGGAAGTATTCACAACGATAGCCGAGATCACAAACATTAGTGGTCCTGGAATCAAAATGGATCTCATCGATGCCACACACATGGAATCCCCGAACTCTTTCCGTGAGTACATCCCAAGCCTCCTCGATGGTACCGAGATCAGCTTCGATCTTAATTACCTTCCTGGGGATACTAACCAGGGTGGACTTAGAGATGACCAGCTTGCTCGAGCTATTAGAAATTATCAGATTGTTTGGACTGATGAGGATGGATCGACCGATGCATTCGCTGGTTATGTAACGGACTTTACTCCTTCAGCAAAGATTGATGATAAGCTCTCCGCAAGTGCTACCATCAAAATAACGGGACCGATTTCTCGTCTCTAATATTTAAAATAGGTGAAGAGAGGCACCTAAATTATGAGTAATGCTTTTATTGCATCCCCAACAATGGAGGTGCAGCTTGACCGAATCCGAAACTTTTGTCTTGATCTAAATGCCTTCTGTGAGCTTGAGAAAAGGCTCGGCAGAAGCTTGTTTAAGGCGATCAATTGGAATGACATGGGCTTCAACGATATGCGCTTGCTCTTATGGGCTGGGCTCTTATCGGATGACCCGGATCTTACTTTTGAGGCTTTCTGCAAGATGATGTCTGTTCCTCAGCTCATGAAGCTCATGCCGTTGGTTCACGAAATGCTTGGTCGTAGTATGCCGCAAGCAGAGCCAACACAGGGGGCGGAAGAAAAAAAGGACCAGACGCCACAGAGCTAGAAACCGCAGAGCTGGACTGGCTCCAAATGTGGTCAATAGGTGTATATGATTACGGGCTGAGCAACGAGAATTTTTGGAAGCTTACGCCGTCGCAATACCACGCTCTTGGCAAAAGATTCGATGCCGGTCGAAAGGCTGCTGATCTCGGGTTCGGTATTGTGGCGAGCGTAATTGCTAACACGAACCGAAACCCGGACAAGCAGAAGAAGCCTTTTTCACCGGAGGACTTCATGCCAAAATATGAGATCCAGAAAAAGCCGACACCAAAGGCGCTCCGCGCTTATTGGGATACCTTTGTCGTCCCTCACAATGCTACTATAGAGAGACTGAAGAAGGAGAAACATGGCCGGTAAAGAAGTCGCGACAATGTTTTTTGAAATTCGCGCAAATTTCGCGAAATTTCAGGTGCAGATGGGCCAGCTCGACAAGAGCTTTCAAGCCATTGGCAAAACTGCAGCAAGAACAGGGAAGCTCTTTAGTGCAACTGTTACTGCCCCACTGACTGCAATAGGTGGCGCTGCAATTGTTGCAGCCAAGTCCATAGACGACGCATTCGATACTATACGCGCGAGCACGGGCGCGACAGGTAATGAGCTTGCTAAGCTGCAGGGCTCGTTCGAATCAGTATTCGGTAACACCACACAGGGCGCGGAGGAAGTAGCTTCGGCGGTTGCAAAGCTCAGCACTGGCCTCGGGCTTTCCGGTCAACCACTTGAAGAGCTAACCACTCAAGTAAGTAAGCTCGCAACAGTTACAAATTCAGATCTAGGCAGCGCGGTGAAGGGCACCACTGCGATCATGAATTCGTGGAAAGTTAGCAGCGAAAATCAGAGCGCGACTCTTGATTACCTTTTTAAGGTGAGTCAGAAAACCGGAGTAAGCTTTGAAGATCTCAGCGGCGCAATTTCTACAAATCAACCAACCTTCAAAGCTCTAGGTCTTAACCTAAAAGAAAGCGCAGCGCTCTTGGGGCAGCTTGGTAAAGCGGGGGCGAGCTCTGGGGATGCAATAAAAGCGCTCAGTTTCGCGGTCTCTAAGTTCGCGAAGGCTGGCGTCAAGGATATGGCTGGCGCATTCAAGACAGCCTTCGAAGGTATTAAAAACATTCCAAGTGATACCGAAGCGGCTGGCGCGGCGATGCAAATCTTCGGGAATAAAGCCGGTCCTAAATTCGCTTCTCTTATTCGTAGCGGCAAATTATCACTAGAGGAATTTGTTGCAGCGGTCGAAAAATCTCCTGAATCAATTTCAAAAGCTGCAAAAGACACAGAAGGATTCGGCGAGAAGTTCGCTCAGTTTCGTAACCAATTAAGCCTCGCTCTCGCTCCTATTGGGCTTTCTCTTCTTGACGGATTAGTTGTGGCCCTCGACGCTCTAAAGCCTCTTCTTCAACAGGTAGGAGCGCTATTTAAATTCCTCGGCCCAAATATTACTGCAGGTGTAGCAGCATTCGGCGCAATATTAGCCTCTGTCGGTCCCGTAATTTACGCCTTTAGTTTTATGTTCGGATGGGTTGCAAAACTTGTCGCTATCGGGCCACTTCTTACAGGCACGATCTCAGCACTAGGAGGAGCGCTCGCGCTATTAATCTCTCCGATTGGTCTCGTAGCTGCAGCGCTCGCAGCAATGTTTCTCGTTTGGTATAAGTGGGATGTAATAGGCCCGATGGTAGATGAGCAAATACAGCTCACTATCGATGCGTTCAACAATCTCGTGGCAATGCTTGGAACTTTTAGCACCAGCGCGATGGCATCAATTAACGCATGGATCGACGATACGGTTCAAAGATTTCTATACCTAAAAGATATCGTCCTCCAATATGTTGCTGATCTAGTCAACGGAATAACCCAAACATTCACCGGAGGCTTTGAAAGCGCAAAAGCTTCTGTTACCGGATTCACCGATGATGTCACAGCAACGTTCCAGGGGATGTATGACACCCTGATTGGTCACTCCATTGTTCCCGACATGGTAAGCGGTATCTCACAAGAGATGCAGACCATGGGCACGAACATGATTACCTCTGCAAAAAGTGGAACTGAAGGAGTCTCTCAAAGTTTTACGAACCTACTTAGTCAATTAAAAACCAGCAGCAAAGACGGAGCAGCGGAGGGCAAAAAGCTCGCAGAGAGTTGGAAGCAAACAGGCATAGACCTTAAGAGCGTAATGTCTGATGTGACAAAGAGCATTGACCCAATGCGGCAGCAGATTACCGGGTTATTAAAAGCCGGAGATTTCGCTGGGCTCGATAAAATGGCTGAAGGATTTCGCGGTAATAAAACTGCGCTCGATCAATTCCGCTCCTCTCTCAAAGACGGGAAGGGCGATTATGACGAATGGATTCGAAACTCAGATCAATTAAATACGAGGTTAAAAGAGACACAAGCCGATCTGTATGAACTCTCGACTGGCAAAAAATATATAGACCCTCTGACTCAAAGTGTCGTGGAGTTAATGCAAGCCGGGGACATGAACGGGCTAAAGGCTCTCGGCGAGTCGATGCAGAATACAGCAGAGGACTCAAGAAATTTTGAACAATCGCTCAGCAGTGCAACTAGTCAAATGCGAGACATGAAAGCCCAGAGCGCAGAGCTCGCTGGCTCAATGTCGTCTGGCCTCTCGGACATGATGAAAAGCTTCGGACTTGATGGTGGTATTTCAGATTTTGTCGGAGGCATATTTGGCGGTGCGGCGACTGGAGAGGGCAAAGGCGGTGCTGGCGAGATTGGTAATCTTCTAAATGACGCGATAGGCAGCCTTTTCGGCGGAAGCTCTGGTGGAAGCGGAGGAGGTGGCGGCGGGATCATGGATAGTATCATGAGCTCGTTCGGCTTCGGAGATTCCACGAGCGGCGCTGGCGAGCTTACTAAAAGCATGGGTGAATTAGGCTCAACCTTTGAGGGCCTCGGAAGTTATGCAAGCATTCTAACTGATTCCTTGGAGTCTCTCGGCAAGATAGGGAAAAGCTCTCGTGGTACTGCGGAAGGGTTGTCGCAAGGTGCTGGTGCAACTATAGGAGCGATTTTCGGCGGTTCTGAAGGGGCAAAGATTGGGTCCGAAATTGGAAAGGTAGTCGGCAAAGTTATAGGCGGAACTTTCGGTGGGACCAATAAAGAAACCTTAGCAAGAAAATCTATTGAGAATTATTTAGAAGATGCGTTCAAAGGAAAAGCCACCAGCTTCTATGATGCTCAAGGCAAGATGCAGAAGTTTGACGGCAACTTCAAGTTCGGTGATGTAACGCGTTTTGATAAACCTGGCTGGGCAGATGAAGCAAAGAATAAATACGGCGCTGGCAATACGCAAACATTCGATACACTGGGCAAGGGGTTGACTAACCTATTAGGAGTTACCGAAGACGTCGGTGGTCAAATTGGAGCAATCCTACAGGAGAACTTAGTAGGGAACCTCGATAATGCCAGAATGATGGTAAAAGAGCTGGGGATTTCTCAAGAGGATATGGTCGCCTCTTTCGAGCAACTCGGAGAGTCTGGTTCAATGAGCTGGCATGAGGTAGAGGTTAACCTTCAGCAGATCCCTAAATTATTCGGCGAAGGTCTTGTGGCTGCTGGCGATCTTCTTGGCGGATTCAATCAGATCGTAAATAGCGCGGGTGATGGGATGGACGCTATTTACGGGGTCAAGAATGCTGCTGTGGAAGCTGGAGAAGCGGGGATGAAAAGCTTCGCACAATGGAAGCAGTCTCTTATTAATGCTGGAGCCGATCCAGCCTATGTTGACGCGTTTTTTAAGTCTTTAGAATCTCGCGGTCTTACCACTCTCGATTCAATTAAAAATGCTTCCACAAAAACACTAGGAAGTGTAATTGCTGGGATGGAAAGCAGCAGCACGGCACTTGCAGCGCAGTGGCAAGCTGCTAGAGCTGAAGCTAGCAAGTACATGGAAACAATCGCATCGATTCCAGATAACTCAGAAAAGAATGTCAAGCTGAACGTCACAGCAAATCTTGATTCCAATTCTCAGCAAGTACTCGACATGCAAGCTCCTGCAAAGACGCCGACGCCAACAAAATTTGCAAAAGGCGGTGTCGTAAATGGACCGACGATGTTTGCAAACGGTGGCGCAAGTCTTGGGTTAATGGGCGAAGCAGGGCCAGAGGCTATAATGCCACTTGCTAGAATCGGTGGTAAACTCGGCGTCAATGTTCAAGGCAGCGGTAAAGCGAGCAATGTATACAATATCGACGCAAGAGGCGCGGCCCCTGGTGTTGAGAACGACATTATGAGAGCACTCGCGCAAATAGAACAGCGAGCAGTGGAGTCGGCGTTGGTTGCGGTTGCTGATGCTAGAGATCGTGGCGGGAATTTTTCGGACTCGTTTTAATTATGAGTATAACTTATCCATTATCATTCCCGGCAGGTATAGCACCTAAGCGGGTCACATTCTTTGGTGTGAACGCTGTCTCTATTTCACGAAGCCCGTTTACCTTCGATACACAAACACAGTCTTTTAGTGGGCAGAGTTGGGGGGCAGAAGTAACCCTTCCAGCGATGATAAGAGAAACCGCAGAGGAGTGGATCTCTTTCTTAATGGCCCTTCAAGGACCGAGGGGAACTTTTTATTTACGAGATCCTCTAGCTGCCGAACCGCGTGGAGTTGCAACAGGGACCCCTCTTGTTAATGGAGCGAATCAAACAGGGAACTCTTTAGTTACAGACGGTTGGACTAGTAGCACCACCGGGATTCTTAAGCGCGGCGATAAGATTCAAATCGGCTCAAGGCTCTATGCTGTAATGGGTACCTCAGATGTTGATTCTGATGGTTCCGGAAATGCAACTATAGATATCTGGCCGCGCCTTCGAGAGAGTCCTGCCGATAATGAAAATATTATCACCGTAGAAGCTGCGGGAGTTTTCAGACTCGCGAATAATTTAAATAATTTCTGGTCAGCGGACGAGACCAAAACCTATGACATTTCTTTCGATTGTGTGGAGGCAATTTGACCCGTGCACTTACCGGAGACTTTATTTCTGCACTTGCTTCGGAGCATGTTGATATCGCCTACTTTTTTGAAGGCGAATTTCAAAGCTCGACGATAAGATTATGGAGCGGGTTCGGTGACATAGTGTGGGACTCAAAAACTTGGTTCGGAAACGGGTGGTTCCAGGGTGTGGGCGGTATTGGTGAAAGCGCAGATATTAAAGCCACCAATATAGATATTTCTCTCGCGGGGGTTCCCACCTCTGTCATTTCTTTAGTTCTAAATGAAGCCTCGCAAAATCGACCGGGTAAGTTATGGCTCGGTTTTCTTGACGATAACGGCGATGTGATCGCAGACCCTTATCTTGCATTCGACGGTAAATTTGATTCTGCCGAGATCGAAGACGGCGGGGACGGGGCAGGAGTTACTCTAACCTATGAGACGGAGTTAATCGAATTAGAAAAGGCAGAGGAAAGAAGATATACCGACGTGTGTCAAAAAGGAATTTACCCCGATGACAAAGGCTTGGAGTATGTCACTGCAATGGCCGACTGGGACGGCTTCTGGGGTATTCCTGAAAAGTCTAGCAAGAAGAAAAAGAAGACTCCCGAAAAGAAAAAGAGGCGTAAGTAATGGGCCTTAAGAAATTAATAAACGACGGGAGAAAACTAACAGGGCATCGTAAAAAGAAGCGAAATAAAAAGCGCATCCCTCGTAATCTCGTAAGCATTAACCCACAAAAGAGCAAGAACAAATTACCAGACGTTAAGGGAAAGGACGTTACCATTAGGCAATCAGACGCTCCGTGGGGCGTTTTATATGGGCGCTCTCGTATCGGAGGTGTGCAGACTTTCGCATACGACAATCAATCACAATTAAATTTAGTTATCACACTTGCTTGCCACGAAATAAATCAAATCACTGCTCTTTATCTCAATGAGGATAAAATCGTCTTTGGTGATGATCCAGATCCTAGATGGGCGACGGGTGGGATAAAGCCGGACGGTTCAACCACAACCGTCTATAACGAGAAGGTCTTTATGGCCTTAAATTCTGGAGCGGAAGACCAGGCGGCACAAAGCGATCTGGTGAGTCAGAGCGCGGCATTATTTCCGGGCAAATGGACGACCGAACACAGGCAGCGTGGTCTTGCCCATGTTTATATTATTCTCGTTTTTAATAACCAAGCGTTCCCTGACGGGCTCCCAGACATATCATTCGAGGTTGAGGGAAAGCCCGTTTATGATCCAAGATCGGACACCACTGTTTATAGTAACAATGCAGCGCTGGTAATTGCCGATTATTTAATGGACACAAAATTCGGGCTCGGCGTTCCATCCAGTCGCATTGATATGGATCGACTTAGTGACGCAGCGGACACATGTGACGAGGCGGTGCCGTTGCTCGCAGGGGGGACAGAGGCTCGTTACACCATTGACCTTTCATTTGATACCGATGAAACAAAGGGAAGCATTCTCGAGAAAATGGCGACCGCTATCGGTGGTTACATAACCTATACAGGTGGGAAGTGGAAGATATGGCCCGCAGAATACCAAGCTCCGTCAATAGTTTTAGATGAGTCAGATCTAAGAAGCGACGTAAAAATCAAAACGCGAGTAAGCAGAAGAGATAATTTTAACGCAGTTCGAGGCACCTATACTTCTCCTGCTAATAAATGGCAGGTCACAGATTTCCCTATAGTTACGAATTCTTTCTACCAGACTCAAGACAACGGCGAGAGAGTATTTCAAGAGCTTAAATTCCCGTGCGCTCTATCAGCCCCAATGTGTCAACGACTTGCGAAGATTGAGCTTGAAAGGATTCGTCAACCAATTGTGGTGAGCGCTTCCTTCGGTCTTAGAGCTTTCAATCTCGAAGTGCCGAATACTGTGTCCTTAACACTTGAGCGTTACGGATGGGTCGAGAAAGTATTCGAAGTAGTAGAAAGCGAACTCGTTCTAGAGGACAGTAGAGACTCTCCCGAGCTTCGTGTCGACCTCCAACTTCGCGAAATAGCCTCCGGTGTTTTTGATTGGAATTCTGGGCAAGAAACCTCGACAGACTTAGCACCGAATACAACTCTCCCCAGTCCATTTGATACCCCAGCATTAACCGGGCTTACACTTTTAAGCGGAACGGATCAGCTTTATATAAGAGCTGATGGAACTGTTTTTTCAAGAATAAGAGTGGAGTGGGATTCTTTCGAAGAAACTTTTACCAATTCGAACGGGACAATTGAGATCCAATATAAGAACAGCTACACCTTAGAATGGATACCGTCCACCCCCGTAAACGCTGAGCTAAATTTTGCTTACATTCTCGATGTTCAAGACGGGGTCTTTTATGACGTACGCGCTCGCGCGAGAAACCCGCTCGGCGTTTTCGGCGAATGGGACACCGTTACTTGGCACTTAGTTGTCGGCAAAACAGAGCCTCCGAGCGACGTTTCTTATTTCTCTGGCACACTTGAAGATTACGGCATTCGATTCTATTGGACTCCGATTACAGATCTCGACGTTTCTCATTATGAAATTCGCTTAGCTGATGAAGCGCTCGATTGGGATACCGCAGCATTTATTGCTGAAGTTTCAGGTGACCAGTATCTCTTAAGAATGCAGGTAAACGCGGTCTATAGATTCATGATCAAAGCCGTTGATACCTCGGGGAATTATTCTCTAAACGCAGCTCAACTAAACGTCGCTGTTCAAAAGCCCACAGCAGTAACAATTCAGCATGATATCGTGGGAGAGAATGTTCGGTTGAAATGGACTGAAAGCACAGCTCATTTTGCGATTGAAGAGTACGAAGTTAGATATGGGACCTCTTTCGATCTCTCAATATTTGTTGCAAAGATTAAGAGTACTGCGCTTAACATAAAAGGAGCATGGACCGGGACAAGAAGATTCTGGGTGGTCGCTTATGACGTTGCAGGGAACCAAGGAGAGCCTTCATTTAGAGATGTTACAATTTATGCACCTTTCGCTGTATCAAGTCTTACAGCTCAAATAGTAGATAATAACGTCCTTCTTCGATGGACTGCGAGCACAGGAGGGACGCTCCCAGTTTCTTATTATCAGGTTAGAAAAGGAGATCTACTCGAAAGTTCAGAATTAATCGGGAACACATCGGGTACCTTCAGCGCGGTATTCGAGATACTTGCAGGGACATATATTTACTGGGTGGTGCCAGTTGATACAGCGGGGAATGTTGGTCAAGCTGTAAGCGTCCCCGCAGTAGTAGATCAACCACCTGACTTTGAATTACTCGCCGACGTAATTCTAGATCCTGAAGACGCCACAACTCTTGATAATATAAGACTTGAGACAAGATTAGAAGCGCCGGTGATTGTCCCCGAGCCACCACTTGAGGGCGAAAGCCGAAGAGGTCAGCTTATGGGTCTATTCATGCCGCTCACTTATGCTAATTAGGAATTAAAAAAAAATGGCCCAGGTTCCAACAAAAAGAATGATTCTCCCAGTGGTCGATGAGACCTTCCAGGATCATTTTGATAATCACACTTGGACGACTCCGCAGGATCAAGTTGATGCGACTTACCCTATTTACATTCAGCCCACTAATCCCACAGCTAAATTTGTTGCAACTCACGATGTGGGCGTTTTGATAACAGATAGCGTATTGATTAATATAACCGCTCCAATTCAACAGGTAGTAACCACCGTCGATGCAGAATGCACTATAGAGGTCTCAACCGATAATGCGACCTGGACCACTTTTACGAATACCTTTCAAGCTTTCGTGGGTAACTTTAGGTACGTCCGGGTTACTCTAGATTTTGATGCGGACGATGACCACGAGCTGGCGATAGTTGGGCCCGTAAGACTTCGCATATCCTTGAAACATAAGAAGGATTCTGGCAATGGGACCTCTGATGCTTCCCTCCCGGCCACAGTTAATTTCAATGTCTCGTTTATCGACGTGAAAAGTATTACAGTGACCGCAGCCTATAATGCAAGCTATGCAGTAATAGCAGTTTATGATTTTGTAGATGCTCCGAACCCGACCAGCTTTGACGTTTATTGTTATAGAGCCGACACCGGAGCACAGATAGCAAATGACTTTTCTTGGAAAGCAGAGGGAGTTTAAATGGTAGCAACAGACTGGGACACCCCACAACTAACCGACGAGTACTCTGATTTTAGAGATTTTATCAAGCTTCAGCTTGAGCACCTCGGGATCATGGATTTCACTGATGACACAAATATCCCCACTGGCTTTGTTCGTCTGAATCCAACCACAGAGGCGGCTGAGAAATATACAGGGGCAAGCTGGACTCCAACCCTTAGAGAAACAGAAGTCACAAATCATATGAATAACGCCTCGCTGCATGGAGGCTTACCCATTGGGTCTATATTTGCATGGCTTACAGGCACAGCCCCAGATAATTGTTTTTTCTTGGATGGTGCAGCAAAAAGCAGGACTACATATGCCGATCTGTTTGCATTATGGGGCACAACTTTTGGTGCTGGCGATGGCTCCACAACTTTTGGAATTCCAGATTGTAGAGGGCAGCTCCTTATAGGGAAAAGCTCAACAAGCCCTGCAAACGGCTCTCTTGGAGCAACATTTGGAGATCTAAATCACGTCCATTCTGGACCGAGTCATACTCATACAGTAGCGAGTCATACTCATACACTCAGCGCTCACACACATACCGGTGGCTCTCATGCACATACAACCCCCGATCATTCACATACCGTTCCAGCCCACTATCATGCTGCAACTGGGAACGGAGCTGACATAAACATAGCAAGCAGCGGAAGCCACACACACACATACGGGGCAAAAGAAGGCGGCTCAGATGGTTCGACTGCAAATAGAGCGCAAGGAGCATCTTCCACATCGGGATCAAACGTCTCATACACCACCAATGCTACGGGCTCGACTCATACTCATAGCAATTCAGATTTTGCAGGAAGGGTTGGAAATGTAAGTGGCGGGATAAACGGCGACGGGACCATAACGAGCGGAACTGCAAACGGCGGGAACACGGGGAGCGGTGGAGCAGTTGCGACTGGAACTCCGAGTGCTGACATAACGAGCGGTACCTCACTCACAAGTGATGCGGGAGGGACTGCTAATACAGGAGCAGGAAACCCGCCATGTATAATTGTAAATTGGTGTGTAAAGGCTCTTTAGAGGAGAACAGATACTATGGCCGATAATATTAATATAACTGAAGGCATTGGAAAGACCCTGCGAAGCAAGGAAGTCGGGGGGATTCATTACCCAACATATAGAGTAGAACCGGACACTTCTGGTCAGTGCGAGACCTACAGAAATATAGATATGAGCACAACTGGCGCGAGCATTAAAGCGAGCGCTGGCTGTGTCTATGGAGGTGATTTTTTTAACAATCACGCAACTCTTGCCAGATATGTTAAGCTCTACGATAAAGCAAGTGCTGCCAGTAGCTCGGACACGCCACTTCGCACCTACCGAATCCCACCGAACGGTGGTATGACATTCAGTAAGGCGGTGGGCATTACTTTCACTCTAGGAATCAGTATCAGAGCGTGCACGGGGGTTGCTGATAATGATAACACTGCTCCCAGCGCAAATGACGTAATTGTAAACTTGGACTGGAAATAGGGACATTCTATGGCAAATAAAATATTAGATCTTTTTCAAAGCTCGACTGCCTTCACTATAACAATAGCAAGCTTAGCAAGCTCAGCAGTTGGAGTTGGTCGTCAATCAGACATGATTGATAACTCTAGCGGAAGAGAACAGCTTGCAAGAATTTGGTGTAAGATTAAACAGGGCACGTCTCCCACTTCAGCTAGAACAGTTTCTCTTTATCTTCTTACTGGCGATGCACACGGAACTCCACACCGAACTGATGGTGCTGGCGCAAGTGATGCTGGTATAACTCTTCAAAATGCACCAATTATCGGCGTTATGAGAAATAAGGGCAGCGGCGCTGCAACTGGCGATTTAGTATATGGTGAATTTTTAATTCGTATCGCTGCCCCATCTTGGGGCATAGCTCTCGTACATGACACAGGAGTAAATCTCGATTCAACAGGTGGTAATCATTGGCTTAGATATTCTTATGTAAGCCCCGAGGTGCAGTAAAAATAATAGGGAACAATGCGTTTTCTACCACACGACGACTTATTAACTTCTCGCCCCTCTCTGCATACTGGGATTGCACGGAATTTTTCGGAGAGTGCATTCCCTGGTTTGTGGAGAGGGTTAAAAGGCTTGTGGTGTCCCTCCGTTGGCATTCAAGGAAGGCAATTAATAGACTTTTCAGGGTATGGCCACACCGGAGTTTTCAGCTCTGGAATGGGCATGGATGCGTGGACTCCAAGTCCTTACGGTTGGGCGCTAAAATATGACGGCGTAAATGATTGCGTAAACTTAGGAACCGGGATCGTTGATCTGAACGGTGAGTTCACAATTCTCTTTAGAGCTCGCCTTGATGATATCTTAACGGATACCTACGTCGGGGTGGGATGCTCTAATAACGTAAATACTGCGACCACTGGTTATATGATGTTTATTCATAAAACCGGGAAGGGAGGCTATGTACTCCAATACGATGAGGGCGCTCCTGCTGCAGCATATTCAACATCACCAAATAAAGCGGCGATAGCTGACAGATGGTATACCCTCGTTATGAGGAGGACTCCGAGCGGCATTTTAATGTTCCAAGACGACTACGTTACAATATCAGACAGCACAAACCCGACATTTCTGACTTCAACGACTCAAAACTGGGGCATAGGAACTTATGACCCTGTAAACGTTTCGGTCCTTTTTAAAGGGCAAATTGGTGATGTCATGATCTGGGATCGAGGGCTTGCTCCTAGAGAGATGGAGCTAGTTTCTCAGGGCTTCGCTCATCCATTAACACTCGCGGAAAAATATACTTTTGGTCCCCCTCATGCTTCCGGCTCTGTTTCGACGGCAGGTGGTATGATGTTGCTCGGGGTGGGAGGTTAATTGGGAATTGAAAAATTAGAGCTTTCATTGATGCCACCAAAAAGAAGAGAGGAAAATGGGTGCCGTCCTAGAGAAGAGACGAAATGTAATGCTTCAGATTTAGAAAGAACGCTCGCCGATCACATTGGAGAGTTCGACGAGTGGCGGACAGAATGGGTTCGACATAGGGAGGAGGCAAAGCTAGCCATGCACCGAATAGGAATGATTGAGCCTTCATTAAAGGCAATAGCTGAAAATATCGGACATCTAAAATGCCTCCCAGAAATTCAGCAACAAATCACCGTTATGAATGTCGGGCTTACGGCTCAAAATACAGCGTTGATCGGGCAAGCTGATAAACTTATATCTCCTGGGCAAAAAGCTCAAACCGGAATACAAAACTTACTAGCGATCCTAGTTCTTATCTCCGGGATTATTGTGGCAATAATTTTGCTACGCGAGACTGAGAAAGGCTTTAAGGCTGGCCCTTTCGAGATGACGCAAGGTCAAAAATCTTCACCTCATGAAGCAAAATGAGTTCCTCCAGCAAGCATTCGAAATGCTTACCCAAGACGAGGGAATAGAGCGTAGACCCTATGACGACGCGACTGGTAAAAGGATAAAAGCACCAGAGGGATATGTGAGCATAGGCGTCGGGCATAATCTCGATGCAAAACCACTCTCAAATTCAGTTATACTGGCAATATTAAAAGAGGACGTAAATGAAGCCATGAATACAGCGATTGAGATAGTCGGTCCCGCAGTTTGGGATCAGCTTTCATCAAATCGTCGCCTCGCTCTAATTAACCTTACTTTTTCTTTAGGTGGCGAGGGCCTCCGCTCTTTTAGAAAGATGTTAGCTGCGGTTATAAAATCCGACTGGGCAAGCGCAGGGGATGAACTAAGGGGCTCGCTTTGGGCTACCCAAGTCGATAGGAATCAAACACCGAATCAAGGCAGGGACGACCGAGTAATTAGATTATTAAGGGACGATGTTTATGAATATTAAAACGCGAATGACCATCATAACAGTAGGGGCGCTAATGGCCTCTCTGTGCGTTTCTAAGTGTTCCCCTAAGCTTTACCCTAGATGGGACTTCATTAGCGTAGCCAAGGCGGAAGCGCAAGCTACAATCAATCAAAACAAGGGTGGTCTAGGAGCTTATGCAGCAATGCATCCAAAGTGGCCGTGCGCTGTAATGATGCGGGGGTTCAAAGATGCTCCCGAGATTAGGCTCTCGGTACTTTGGAATACTTTCGGGAATAATTTCAGTTGTCTTAAGCAATTTGCAGCAGACCCGAGACCTAAGTACTTGCAAGTTCATTTGATAAATGAAGTCTGTCAACGAAATAAACGTTGTGGAAATTATGAGATCCTGGCTGATCTAACCGTTGATGAGTATAAAAACAAACTCAACTCAAAGGACGGAGCTCTAATATCAAAAATAAAAAATAACGTTCTACCAATTGCCGAATTCTTTCATACTAATTCGAACATTCAATGTTCTATTTCTGCAGGGCTTGAATCAAATCTTCCTTCTAAAGCTTATCGATATCTAGTTGACGAGCTAAAACCTCTATTCCCACAAAGGTGTACCTGGGTGTGGAGTCCTGTGGGACGCAATGCCTACGGGTCGGGCCCTATCTCGGGGATGATTTACGAAGGGCACGGCGATGAACCGAAGGGCATTAAGGCACCATGCATTGTCAACTTGGACGGAGTGGACCTAGATCTTAAATCACGTCCAGCGATATTGCCTCTTAAAGTTGACGTAACAGCGCTCCCACGATTCCTGGCCTCGTTCGCCTCTTGCGAGGCTGCGTTCTTTTGGATTGCGGAATTCAACGGGATAGGACGTGGGGGCTTTGTTGATCCTAGAAAGCGTAATAATTGGCCGACTGTTAAAATTATGGATGAGCTTCAAAAATACATGATTAAGCCAATAGAAGCGCACAAGCAGGTGCCATGGTCTACCGAGGACGATCTAGGGAAAGCCGGGTGCAAAACCTTCTTGAAGATAAAAGACGGAGATAAGAAAGATTTTCTGTGGAAGCAGAGCGAGCCGCCAGTTCTCAATCGTGGAGCAGTAGTATTTCTCCCCCGCAAATATAATAACCCGTGGGTGGAAACTTCCAAAGTCTATGTGATGAAGAGAGACAAAAAAATCGCAAAAGCTTATGAGCGCGCAAGATATACAGAGGATGGCAGCAATAGGCAATTTTTCCGATTCCACAAGAAGGCTGAAGATTTCCCCTATAACGTTGTTGTTCATTTTGGTAACGTGTGTGCTGTAATTCCCAACCCTAAAAAAAGAAACGACTAAAATAAAGGAGTTCGTTATGTCTGAGTTAGAAGGTACTAAAACTTTACTCGAGAGCAAAACTGTCAAGGGAGCGATCCTTGGTATTCTCTCTTCAGTGGGCACATTGCTTGTCGTTCTAAAAGGCGGCGTTCCTCCTGAGATTCTTTACCCCGCTCTAGTTACCACGGCGAGCTCTGTGTGGGGGAACTTGATCAGCATATTCGGAAGAAAACAGGCAACCAAAAAGATAGAGTAATGCGCTTATTTCTTATAGCTTTCCTGCTGATTGCACCAGCGATTTTACACGCCGAGGCTCTCAATTTGGTGTGGGATAAAGTCACGACCGATACAGCAGGAAAGCCTATAACAGGAGTTAAATATAAATTATACCGTTCTGCAAACGGTGGTTCATTCAAAGTCGTCGCAACTCGTGAAGGCAATTCATACGCTTGGTACTTCCCAATATTGGGGCACTATGTGTTTAGAGTAACAGCAATAAATGCAGCAGGGGAAAGCATCCCAAGTAATAATTTGAGAATTTGGATCGAGCCAATACCTAAGCTAGAGGCTGTTCAACCACCGGCAAAAAATGAGATAGGAATATTCATTGATGCTCGCGCGAACGAAGAGTGATAATCTAAAATTTTAGGTATGACAATGTGTGAAATAAAAACTGAGACCTTGCTCATGCTCTTGGTGAGACGTACTATCTCTCTGATTGTGCGGCCTATCCGGGCAATCGTTAACTATATATTGAAAGGAACTAAACTTATGACTACTGCACAAGAAATTGTCGACGGCGTTGCTGATCTTAAATCTGCTATTGAGGCAAGTGCTACCAGCATTTCAGGCATTAACCTTAAGCTCGATGAAGTCAAAGCGAAGATCGATGCTCTCAAGGCTGGATCTGTTGTTACTCAAGAGATCCTTGATGAGATCGGAGCTGGACTCTCGGCTGCTAAAAGTGTTGCTGTATCTGCTAAAGAAGAAGCTGAAGCGGTGCTCGCGGAAGCCTCTGGCCTTGTAGCGGTTGAACCTGAACCTGCTTAACACTTTCCCCAATACACTCAAAGCAGAAGCCTCACGGGTCGTTGATTCGTGAGGCTTTTTTTATTCTTCGTTAATTATTTTCATCACTGGCTCCCAGCACTTCGAGAGCTTTCTCTTGCTGGTGTATCTGTAGCTTTGCGGGAATGTGTAAGCTTTTTCAAGTATGGTGGCTCGAGTTAAGAGCTGACAATAATGCCGAGCAGTTCGACCTGGGATCTCTGCTGCTTGCGCTAAATCCAAAGCTGTAAAATGCGTCCTTCTAGATGCCTTTGCATACCGCAAAGCTCTCTCTAAACCTTTTGTAAGTCGAACCATGATCCTCTAAATATTATTATTTCTTTTCATTAAAGCGTTTCTTTCTTCGGTGATTACTTTGAGCATGGCCTCTTTTCTTTTCAATCGCTCCTCTAGATGTAAGATTGTACTTTGAGCCTCCGACAAGGCAAGAGCGACGGTGATAGTTGGGTCCAGATGCATGACAGTCGCTATAAGCTCTCCCACTGTCATTTGCATTTGAGGGCTTTCGAGATCTAATTCTCCCACGAAAATTCAACTCCTCCCCAATTATAGCTTTCTTTTTGCTCTTTATACTGCTTGCTCTGGATCTTTAGAAACCAAGTCGTGCGCGGGAAGTAAGGCACGTCAACCACAAAGCCACCTGTGAGCTCGCTATAAGTCCAGTTACGAGTTACTGACGGTGAATCTCTAAATGTATTACCATCAAGAAAGATGTCACGTGCGACCAGATGGAGCTTAGGACCGGCGAAAGCTGATAGGAAATTCCCGAGACGATAACGAACTGTGCTCCCAATAATAAAAGCCGTCGATATATTGCCAAGCTCTCCTTCAATGTCATAAACGATCTCGCCGTTGGTGAATAAAAAGTCTGTTGCTTTCGTCACTGTGTTACCAGCTCGAAGCGTAACCCCTGGCTCTGCATCAAGTTGCTGCGGCCACCCCTTGGGGCATAGCTGGCCTAAAATCTTGTGGACCCCGCACTGAGCCTCTTTCCCCAATGCGCCAGGCCCGACGAATCCTAGCTCGATTGCACCATATGGGCGTTGACCGTCTGGGCGCTCCTCTGAGTACTTTCGAAACTCCGTAAAAAGGTACCCAGCATAAGGGCGCTCGTCGCTTGGGGCGGGGGACTCTTTCTTGTGTACAGCCGTGAAGATTTTCTGACCGAGCGAGATCGCGCGATCCTCGTTCTCGTGGCTAACTATGAGTCCCTGCGTATAGTCGTGGTCTTTATTAAAACTTCCGAAAAAATCATTCTGTTCGTTGACGGCCCACCTACCCGAAGCACAGGAGCAAAGAAGAGAGAGCGCTCCTATAAGTAAGATTCGATGAGCCGTCATATGAGAGCCTAATTAGTTTTTTTTAGGTTACCTGGAGCGCGAGGAGGTTTAGGCGCAATCACAAAACTCACCTCATTCGAATTCGCCGACTCACCAACTGCATTATATGCTCTTACAACCGCGAAATAAGTGCCCGGAGCTGTAACATTAACCGTCGCGCTAGGCGTGGCTACTGTGGCTGCCGCAGGGTTGGGATATGCCCCAGTCGCATTTGATAAATAAAGTCGATAGCCACTCACGGAGATAGTATTCCCTTCAATGTCCTGAGTAACAGGGTCCCATTCGAAGCTTTTTTGTTCAGCGGACGCAGGGATAGCAAAAAGACACAAAATTAAGGTGAAAATTAATTTTATCATTTTATCCTTTTAATAAGTAAACCTAGACCACACCATATTTACGCGCAACTCTTGAGAGGGCTGCCAAATATGCAGGAGGCGGAGCGTTCACTCCAATGGTAGGAGCTTGCCAGTTTATTTGCTGACTATAGCTTATCACCCAGTCTACTCTCTTTAATGCCATTTCAAGGTTCGCTTCAAATCTATCTGGGGTGTTATAATTTACCGATGGGTCTTGAAAATTAAACCCGGTCCCAGGATAGTCGCACCACGTAGACATCCCATGAACGTGGACCGTTGGATATTTTACGCTGTTAAGGTATGGGACATTTTTGGCAATTTGAACATTTAGATCATAATCAAAGTCTGCCTCAACTCTGTTTGCATATCCATCTTCCAGAGTATTTACGATCCTCGCATCATTGCCCACTCCGTCGTGAAGACCGTTCAGAAATGAGGGAAGAAGTCCGTATTTATTAGAGGGGAGGAGAGCGGCAGAAACCGATCTGAGCTGCTCATAGCTGATTGCAATCAAGATTTTGATCGTTGGAAACTCTTTTGCAATTTCCTGCCCTACTAATAGACCAGTCTCGTAATATTTATTTTGATAATCCTCGAAAGTATAAGCTGAAGGATGTAAGGCTGCGAGAGCTTCATACTTCCAGAATATAGATCCACTATATGCTTCGGCGTCTATGAATATCCCAGTGAGATAAGAATTTTTAGCGAGCCGAGCGGTCACCCCGCAATTGTGTATAAATATATCTCTTTCGGCGTCTTCTAGTAGCCAAGTCTTACCGCCTTCGGCAATGTTCGCACGGAGAAAGTTAGTTTTAAATTTCTTGAATGGGGTGCTTAATATAGTCTGCTCCGATGGGACCAGAAGTTCGTATGGGATCGAGTAAGGTAGAGAAATGTGATTTAACAGAAAACTCAATCTTGTTACGGGATCAGTGTACGTTGACTGAATAACTACTCCATTAAAATCAGCGGCAGCCTCCATTTTTGCCACATTGGCCTTAATGTAAAAATCTGACTTAAGATTTCCATTACACAGAATGTTCTTATTAACTTTGCAGCACATAAAGTTTTTATTTTGTTGACTGATTAATAACACTGAGACTTCTCCTCAATGTATCTCACTTAACCGACCGCGCGGCAATGTAGAATGTCTTTAACGGAAGGCTCCCCGCCCTCACGCTCTGAAGGTTTTGGAGAGGCGCTCTCACCTAAAATAAACTCAACGTCAACCACGTCGTCGCATCCTAAAGAATCCCAGTTTTCTTTAATCCACCTATGCGCGACATGCATTGTTCGCCCCTCCAAAACTTTCCACGAGAAAGGATCATAGTTCATTTCCATCGTCGCGAGTTTCATTAATAATGTGCACGGCGAGGCTCCAAAACCAGCGCGTCTAAATAGATAACCGTCAGTTCCGCTTATTCTTATGGCAAGAGCTGGGATAAAAGTAGATCGGTCTCTAATTTCAATCTGCTTTATTTCCATTATTTACTCTCCGGTGTTTCAAAAGCTGAGGCGGGGATAACTGCATACTCTACCTTTGCTCGCCTTTTAAAACCTTCTTTTTCTCGAGAGATTCGAGCCTGTCTAATCATTCGATTGATTCTTGCTAACTTTGCTTTATCCCTAGCTCTTGCGTTTCTCTTCTCTCGGTTCATTCGTCTCCAATTTATGTATATAAAGTTTCTGGAATTTCTATGTCCGTGGGACCATCAAAAAAAAGATGAATAACAACTTCTTGAATTCTGCCGCCTATTACCCCGCTTTCAATGCGAATTTGCAGGGTAGTGAGGTGTTTAGCAAGAGGGCTTAATGCCGAGCAATCTTGACCAGTGCCTCTTATGTAGAATATGTGAGGGTGCATTGAGCACTTAGTGTCGACCAATGCCCAAACACAAAGCGCGTTATTTTGAAACGCAGCGTGCAGCGGGATGGAGCCTAGAGGCATTTTTACAATGACTGAGTCGCTCTCCTGTTGTGGAAGAACATACTTATGAATCGTCTTCATTGCTTAATATATCCGCTCTCAAGGTCTGCTATTATCTGCGCTCGTCTTCTTCTTGCTCTCCTTAATGCGGAGAATTGCTCTAGGAAGATATAATAAAGATATGCCAGCCCTGTCAGCATAGTAAAAAACATAATTATAAAAACGATAGCCTCCATTTTCCCTCTACTTAAAAGAAGTCGTTTTGACTAAAGCCTCTTCAAATATTTCAACTGCTGCGCGTTGCTCAGCTTGTGAGTCTCTCACTTTTTCTCTTGCGACAATTAGAAGAGAACTAAGCCCTCCAGCAAAGAATGCATTCTCCACGTCTCTTATGGTAATCGGTGCGGCCTTGGTATCGGCATGAACTCTTTCGTTGTATATATTCCATTCCGCTAGCAGCCGTTTTTTGTTCTCCATAAAAACTACTCCATCGATTCTCTTAACTCTCTCTTTAAACTTTGGACGTGGCGTTCCAGCTCCCCACTGATTTCCTTTACATATTGAGTCATTTGCGCGTCATTATAACCTTCTGTAGCACTGCCCAGTAAGTAATACATTGCGGCGCATCCCGCGAAGAAAGCTTTTCGAGTTTCGCTTATTTGAATGGGACCTGGATTACTTGGAAGCAAGACATTCGCCTTAAATTCCTCCCACTTTAGTTGTATGTGATTGCTAATTGCCATGGTCACCCTCTCTTTTATGACGATCAGTTTCTCGCTCTGATTTCTTTGTATTCTTAGAATCATGTGCTCTCCTAAGTTGAAGACCAGGTGTTTTTTTTAGCGCCTCCGAAACTCCGCCTTTTCTAGATCTTGTGATTATGTATTCCTTTTTTCTCATAACAAGAATCTCCATTTTTGAAAAAGTCCGCTCTTATCACGTGTAGCGGTTGAGCACGGAAACATTAGAGTAAGCATACAGAAGATGTTTGAGTGTAGGTCAGAACAGCTTCAAGGATGCGGCACAAGTTACCTTTCGGGCTTGACCCCCAATGTTTCAAAACCTTTCGTCTGGTCCGTCTTTGACGAAACTGTCTGCGCTCCTCTGTCGACAGGGATTTCAATAGTTGTTCTCTTGTCTTGAGCGATTGTTTTTTGATTGGTTGGCGCGGCTGCAGCCACAGCTCTCCTCGTGTTCTTCTCGCCTATAGAATCAACTATATTTATTTCGTCCGCATCCTCTGCAAGTGCTGCTGAAAGCATCGGGCTCTTAGGCACGAACTTGTTTTGTTTAAGAGCGGATTTCATCCACATCCAGTCAACGTCTAGAGCGTGCTCAGAATTCCAAGGCGAGAAGCTGCTCCTCCCTGCTGGGGATCTTGCCTTAAGCCCCATGACCTCGCGAGCTGTTAAGTATTTGATGTGCTCACCACCGAATGTATTCCTGATTATGCAATACACTCCGATGCGCTCTCCTCGGTCTTCTTCGTCCCCGTCGTATGGTTCGAATATTAATTTTCTGTTACTGCCTCTGGTAAACTCAAAATAGTCTTTAGAATAAACTACCTCTGCCTCAATGTCTTTGATCATCCCACTTCTATATAAGAGCTGGCAAAGCCCAGGATACATGATCACAAAAGTAGCAACCCCCTTAAATGGCAAATATGTGCATTCCTGCATAGCGCCAGGGTATAAGCGATATTCGGCGGAGGTCAGTAAGCAGCGAGCAAAAGAATCAAAAGAGCACTCCATTAATGTGGGCACCTTTGAAACGGCATTAAGCGCAGCGAGCAGCATCCTTTTTGCATCCTGCTCAGACCCGCATAACCCGATCATTCTCTTCATGTTGGCGGAGAACCATTTTTTTACTTGTTCTTCAAACACGACTGTATTCTCGCTTGCTCCTTGATAAGTAAGCCTGTCAGCTATTTGTGAATTGCTCGTGTCTCTTATGTTTGAACTCATATTCTACCTTCTTTTAATGTGCGTTCCCGTTGCTGAATTAATTCCATAAGAAGAAAAAAACTTCTTCTTATCCTTGGCCGCAATGTATTCGTGGCACACATTCGCGTGCAACCGATTTTTACAAAGGAACTCCATATACTCGTCACCGTCGCCCTTAAATAAATCAGGGTTAGAAATTAACGAGAAGATTTCAGTGTTCTTATTCTTGGCGGCTTTAGTGTTGAGATATATCCACAACTCGACAATGAGCGCCTTCTTTTCTTTTGTTACTCTCATTTTGCACTCTCCCGATTTACTGGTGAAGTAACTAGGTCGGAGAAAAACTCGAATGGATCTGCCGATTGCTCCCAGGCGAAATAACACTCACAATTAACAGGGAATCCAGCATGTAACCTAAAACGATTGCCTGGATCAGCTTTCGCAATCAGATCATAAAGCTGGACCGTGAAGTTCGTGGCGCTCGGCCCGTACTGCCACCGATAAAGCTCCCACTTAGCTCGCTTCCATTCGACTGGGTCGTGTCGAGATTCGTAATCAATATTACTCATTTTCTTCCTCTTTTTCTGACGCTGTATTTTTTATCGTAACTCTCGCATATGAGTATGCTTTCGTGATTTTCTCTTTAACGTTAGCCATTGAAACTGAAACGGTGTATTGCCCGCACTCTGCTTTCTTCGCTCCGCTCATAAGTAACCGGGCTTTATTCTTTATTAACTTTTCCTGCTCTTCCAATTTACGTGCCTCGGACTCAAACACCTTTCGCTTTTCGCTCAACCGTTTAGCTTCCTCAAGTTCAGCAGCAAAATCGTCTGGTAACGGCATTAAACGATCTTCAAGTTCTGGCCAGATTTTATCTATCACCTTTGAATCACCAGCAGTTTGAGCAGCGGGAGGCACATCCTTTTGTACATGCCACATAAATTGATCGGCGAGCTGTAGGAGCTGATCCATTATTCGAGCGTCATATCTTACATATCTTGCCTCGAAAGCTTCATGATCCCCGCCTATCAGTGGCGCTATAACCGCGCGATTGATTCCGGCTATCCCCATTTGCCACATAACTTGAATTCTAGGGGCTAAGGGCGTTTCGTCCATCCAGAATTGACGACCTCGAAAGCTTACGTTCTTACACTCGAGGATCATTCTCTCGCCTATGGGAGCTGGAACACCGACAACGTTTTCGAACGGAACCGATAACCCCGTCGCGAAATAATCCGGGGTCGCCGTGGCCCATGGGATTGAATCGTGGCCGAATAATTGATTACCGTATTCAATGTCGAGGTCGAGTTTACGCTTGCAGAGCTGGGCTATTGGGCCCTCCATTTGCTTTCCCCACCACATATGATCGTTCTCGGGATCTGGGGGCTCTCTCCGGGTCTTAATCGCCCATAACTTGAGCGGAGTTTTAAATCGGTCAGCACCGGCAATGCAAGCAATGTCGCCACTGCCGATGCTGTTCACTTTCTGCTTTATCCAAGCTTCCTCGTTGTTGAGGATGTTATCGATTAAGATTTTAGGCATAAACTAAAATAATCCCCCTTGTGCTGGCTCGCTATGATTCGCGGCATCGGACTCGAGTATCCTATCTTTGGGATTATCAAGGATCGCTTTCACAATCTGTTGATTGCGCGTATCTCTCAGAGCAAGCTCTAAAGACTCCTCGATGATTGTGCCTCTCAATCGGTCAGCGAAAAGCGGAACCTTGATCGGCTTACCTTCAACCGGCTTTAGAATCACCGAAAACTCAACGTCAAACATGCGCTCTCCGCTATAGAGTTGAGGTCCTTGTTGCTTGAATTCGTTTTTTTCTACAATTGAAAGGTCTGGAGGTGGCTTGTCGATGCTGCTAAAAGAAACATAGGCGGTCTCATCTTCTGCGATTGGGTGTGCCATTTTCATAAGTCCTCTATAAAAATAAACCTTCCGCACCTTACGTTATTTGCCAACTGTTGCCAAGTAAAAACGTACAAAAGCTATCTAAAAAAGCTTGAGAGAAAACTGAAAACGCCACTTAATGCCTCGCCTACCTTTCTGGCTACAATAGCAGCGCCTTCTATTGGAGAGGTAAGGACTCTCCCTACTTTGTGGCCTATCCCCTTGGGTTCAATGAATGGCTCGTCCAGAGGGCACGGGTTATAAAATTTAGGTTCTTCTTTTGGCACTTGAGGCAAGGAAGCGTTATAAAGCATCCACCTCTCGGCTTCGGTCATAGGTCTGACTTCTGTATCTGCGGTCTCCGGCATTGAGGCGGTAGCGACACTATTATCGATCTCAACTCCTCCCTCTACAAATTGCGGTTTAGTTTCAATCATAATTTTCTTCTTTGTTTCTACTCAATAAATCTAGCAATCACTCTATTCGGATCTAATATCATTCTCCGCTCCTCTGCGCTGGATCATTTAACAATCTCTATGCTTAGGAGACAGGCCTCAATGCACTCTACGAGCTTATCTATTACGGATTTCTCATTAAATAAGTACATTTTTTCTACGCCGTGCTCGTACGTTAGAACCAATTCGTATTCATAACGTTCAGGGGTATTAACCTCTATTCTTAATCTAGTAGCTGGAAGATAACGTGCCTTATGGTAGTGATCTTTCTTATGAAGTATTTTCAAACCAGCAACAGCGATGGTATCTGTTCCGTCGTTATGCTCAAACTTAATGTGTGAGATCATCATAACTCCACCTGATCCTTAACTAGCTTCTCGATTTTCTTTTCAGATAATCCACCGAGACAGGGAACCACGATATCACCAAGGCAATCTATAGTTATGTTATGCTCTATGGCCATATCTCCTAACTCGGCTTCCCAGTCACCCTCAAAAAGCCACACATTAAACCTTCTTACGTATGTGGCATTTTCTAGTAAATTCTCTCTGAGATTCTTAGGTAAACAAGCTGTTTCCCCTACTTTTAAAACCGATACCATAAAGTTCATAATTCCACCCCCGGCTCATGCGGATTAGGATTAACCCACTCCCCATTTGATCTGTCACTAAAGCTGCGGACTCTTTCAAGCGCCACGGTCCCAAGCTGATCGTCTGTAAGAGACTTCAAAGTTAAGATTTTCATTCGCTCGCGTACCACTATGTCGGCGCATTGACCTGCGAGCTTCTCGGCCTTAAGCGGAGCAAGTAAATCTCTAAACTCTTTTTGCAATTGATCGTGTGCTGTTGGTTGTATGCTCATTTCCCTCCTCTAAAACTATCCGCTCCAGGACAATTCCCCCAATGCGGAACCCAGAGCTGCTCATACATTTGATGCTTTGTTTTAATTGAGTCGAACTTTATCGTCGAACCCTCTTCGGTGATATAAAAATCCCCGTCGGTTGCGTCTGTTGGGTCTATTGGATCGACTTCACACGGCATCTTTTTACCTGTGCTGGTCGTTACAAAAACTATTTGGGCTCCGCAGGATCTACAGTTTGTGCTCATAATTTCCTAGATACAGTTAATCCTACTTCTCTTCTAATTTGTTCAACTACCTCTCTTGGAAGATCTTTCATTAGTGTTCTACCAAACTCTCTTATAGCCACGATCAAGTTTAATTCCAGCTTAACAAGTGCTTGCTGTGTTGATTGTCGAGGGTTCTGACCGAGGTAATCTTCGTGCTGGTTCTCTTTGGTTGGCTGTTCCCATATCCTCCAGTCTTCTGGCATTCGGAAAAGTGGAGTGGGGTGAGGCTCGCCACGATGATCGATAAAACCATCCCCATTCTCATTTACCACGATATACATCTCCGGGTCTGTCCACCCAATGTTGAAAATTCTGACTCTTGCCGCGACTGCTTCTAATAATTCCATTAAAATCATTTAATCATTCTCCTTTTTTTGTGGCTCTCATCAAACGTGACGGCCTATTTTATATAAGCCGTCACGCATTACTAAGGAACTACAACCAGCCCAGTGGGCGCAGCGGGAGTTTGTGGAACCGACATAAAGTTTACCTCATTAGAATGTGCACTCTCGGCACCATCGGCACCGACGGCAGTTACAAGCGCTTGGGATGGGCCAGCAGCGGCCATTGTGATCCCTGCGGAGTTAGTAGAGACACTTAAAGGTGCTCCGTACGTTCCGCCTTGTGGGCGCGAATAGACTCTATAGGTAACCGCTCCAGTTAAGGGCGCACCAGTCGAGTCCGTTGTCACAGCGTTCCAGGTCAAATTTACTTGCTTCATAAGTCTCCATAAAAAGTTAACTAACTCGACTATAACCATTAATGAGCGGGTGGAAAGTGAGTTAATTATCGACCTCCGTTTATAAGGTTCATAACGCGCTTTATCCCCTGCTCGTCGGTCGAGTCGAGCGTAAAAGTTGCACCTCTAAAATCTATCTTCACTTTATTGCATTGCGATCCGAACGAGCCAGAAGTTGCTGCTTCGCGCTCCTCTTGCTTTCTTCTCCTAATTTCCTCGTCTCGCTGCCTTCGAAACTCAATAATTTCGTCTCTCGTAGGCTGTTCTGGGAATTTCCCTGGCTTATCGTTTAAGGTATCGTAAGGAGGCTCCCTGGTCTCTCTGTGCTCTCTCAGCCAGGCTTTATTTGGACTGTCCATCCTTTGCAGTAGGTAACTAGGATAGTGTATTTGATCTAACATATTCTTACTCCATTTTTACTTCTAAGGTTACTCAAATATTTCAAACTTTTTTACGTAGGCGGAAAAATCTGTCCGGAATCTTCCGATTAAGTCGACGCACTGTTCAGCCTCCCAACCATTTTGCTGCTCCGAGGGCAAAATTAACTTTGCCGATCCCTGTCTGATATCATAAAGAAGGTGAACTCCTTTAAGATAATTATGCGAGAAATGCATCCACGACCCTGTATTTTCCGAGTCTCTCGCGGTTGATAAATGCTTCCACTCGGTTAATAAGCACTCTAAAAAGTCTTTATCTACTGGGATTAGATCTTCTGGACTGACTTGCTCGGCAACTACGTCTCCAGCATCATGCAAGTATTTCAATGCTAATTCTGCGAGAAAGTTCCCAGCTCTCCAAAGTGAGATCCGACTCATCTTTCTTTTTACTGTCCCCTCCGATGGGCTCCCCTTGTATCCTACTGCTACGTAAGCACCTGCATTGCGATTTTCTATGTTTTCGTTATTCATATAATCTCCTAATTATTTATTGAAGTTGGTTCTTAGGGTTGATTCGATTAGTTTAGACTGCCACCAATTTGGCAAAACCTCGGTATGGCAGTAATTTAAAACGTCGTCATCATACAGCTTTAGAACATCGTCCAACTCAGGTCTTCCGGCCATATCGCGAGCTACTCTTTCCCTCGCGAAGGTTAAAAGTTTAGCAGTAGCTATTTTGAGCTCTTCTAAGGCTGATAAATACAACCGACCATATTTTTCGTACTCTAGGGGATTACCCTCTGCTTTACGCTGCCTTTCCCTATCAGTCTGAACCTTAGCCATAGCAACGATCCATGCCATTTGATATTGATTCAAGTGTCCTGTCTTCATATGTAATCTCCTACCAATTAGCTTTGAAAAGCATAGCGTTACGCTCATTTAATTTCCCAGTCGCTATCATATCCTTCCCGTGCCCCCAAGGGATTGAGTAGATCGAATAATTAGATTCTGAAATATTAATCGACCAATGATCGCCTAACCATTCGACAAAATTTTTTAGAGCCTCTTCCATTGACTCCCCTATGATCTGAGTTCGATTAATTTCAGAATTCTGAAAAACTTTATAATCAATGTTGTATGTACGCATAAAACCTCTACTCGCTAAGTTTTTTATAAGCTTCTCGATCCTCAAATCTCAAGCAATCGATACCTTTTGCATTTCCACCGATCGGTCCAATGATTCTCCCGACCATCGGCCCCATGAATTTATTCAAATCTAGCAGCGCTTCCGCATCCGCTAAACTTGGGTATAACGACTGCACCAATTTGCCATTTATGCTATGAATCACTTCCACCATAAGTAAGTCAGGGTCCATTCCTTCGAATCTTTTTGGGAATATCATGTTATTCTTTTTCATTTATGCCTCCAGGTCCATAGGCTCTGCTGTGATAAAAAATCCCGGCTGAATAAAAATACGATAACAATCACATTGCTCTTGTACCGTGAGTACCTCCCAGTCGAGGTACTCATCTTTGCAGCCTGATACGAGGTCGTTCTGGTCTAAGTATTCTCGTACTGTCATGTTACTTACCTCCGGTTACGGTGGGGATTTCCTCGAATCCGATCACTGTTTTAAACTGACGTCCCGCCTCTCGTACGAAGATAACCTCAAGATACGCATCGTATCCAAGCACTACCCAATTACGACCTTTTACTTCGATTGTTTTATTCACTAACTGTGCCATATGTTGCTCCTTAATGTTTGCTACTGCTCTAACCTACAGATATACTATCGTACCGTTTAGGGAACTAGTAAAGGTTTTGATGGTTTTTTTCTTAAAATATTTAATATTTATACTTCCCTTAAAGGAATCAACTAGTTATGAACAAAAAAAATGCGTATAAAAATATATACTCTCGTCTGATCGAGATGGGGGTGGGTATAACGCTTATAGCGGCCCGTATAAGCGTTACCAGAACAGGGATGCGTAAATGGTTTGAGGAGGGGAGACTTGACTATGATAAGGCGCAAGCAATTTCAAGCGCTTTGGAGAACTACGCTCGTGATGTGATTAAGATCAGCGACGAACTGAAGAAAGCGTTTTCGAAGATTGGCAAATAGTGCTTTTTTTTTAATTGGCAAAATGTCAATGTGATCTAAATCATAGACATAGGAACTATAAGATGCGTGACGAGGTCTGGTTTAAACACGATGCTCGAAGCCGGATGGACCCCAAAATGGCATACTTCATTAAGTGCGAGGGGATGCTTGGCTATGGGGTTTTCTGGGGGATATTAGAGGTTCTTCACTACCAAAATGACCATGAATTTGATCTAAATATCGAGCTCGCAGGGATAGCAGATCAGCTAAAACTTGAAGAGATTACCCTACAAAAAATCGTCGATAGACTGGTTCAGTGTGGTCTTTTACAACAGGAGGGGTCGATAATTTTTCAAGCGAGACTCAAGCGAGACCAAGCGAACCGAAGCGAAGAGGCAAGCCGCTTCAAATTGTCGATGCAGGAACTTGGACGTCGCGGAGGCAAAGCAAGCGCGGAAAAGCGAAAATCTGCGATACTTGAAACAAATCAAATACTTAACCCAAGCGGTTCAAGCGAAGCGCAAGCGGACGGTTCAGCGAAGCGAAGCTTAGATAAGAGAGAAGAGAGAGAAGAGATATCTATAAGAGAAGATACTAACGTATCTTCTTTGCAGCCCCAGTCTAAAGAAGCTGAAAAAATCATGATAGCTCCAAAAATCGCAATCACTGAAGCTGAAGCTAAAACACTGATTGAGGAATTTGGGAAGGAGGCGTGTGCTTATTACAAAACCATTTGCTCGGATTGGCTCGTTGCGAACGGTAAAACAAAAAAGAACTCTGCAGCTTTCATGCGTAACTGGATCAGAAAAGAAATTGCAGAGCGAAAAGGTTTTTACTACCCGAAGTCGGGCGAGAACGGATACAAGCCCCACACTGCAGCGAATACGGCAGCAAAAAATATGAAATACTTGGAGGAACAATATGGAAAGGAGAGCGTTAAGGACATGTTTGACACTTTTATCAACGGTGAAAAAAAATCTGGAGTTGTCGACGTTGACGGAGGAAGCGTGGTTCCACTCACTAAAAAATCTTAACGACGACGACGGCATTGAAGCCTTCAGAGCAATGATGCAGCAGACAATTTACGGGGATGTTGAGCCAGGGCACATTCTTGAGAAAGCTGCAGAGCTGGCACTCGTTCGTCATTCTAAAAACGGAGACTGGATTCAGAACGCTCCAAAATTTCACGGCACTAGAGGAACTCCAGAGCACGACGCATTCATAAGCAAAGAAAAACATAACCGATATCGATCAACAAATACTCAAACTGGTGAAGTATTTTTAATTCAAAATCCCGATGCATGGGAATACCTCGTCGACAATCGAGGTAATAGAACTTACATTCGACCTCCAGCAATTCCAACTGGTGAGACTTTAGCTATGAAGCAAGCAAAATCTGAATTGAGAAGGGTTCAATAAATGACGGTATTTTTAAGATCAGCTCCTTCAAGCTTGGGCGAATCAACAAAGCTAACTCGATCAGAAAGAGTGAAAGCTCTTTATCGAGATTCGCAGATGAAAGTTAACGCAGCTTATGCGAATGGAAGCGCAAGGTGCGTCATAATCGGAATCAGCGGACCTCTTGCAAAATTGCCGAGCACTTCAAACTCGCGGATGCTCACGGTTCCAAGGATGGGAGTTCTTAAATCAATTCAAACTATGATTGAATCCCCAGGGACAAGAACGCACACGCAACTTCACGCGCTAAAGAATTCTGTTCGAAGCTTGCGTGCTATGATGACGCGTAATCCCGATCATGTTGATCAACTTACTGCATTAACAGCTCTTTGGAATTCAGCAACTCAAGGCGAAAAATTTAAATTCGATCTAGACGCCGACAATCGAGCAGGGGTTTATATTTTCTTAAGCCCACTCATGAATCGAATGGACTCACATAACATCCCAAAAGCTTTCTGTGATTGGATTCAAGAGATCGGATTAATTTCAAATGACAAATACGTGGATGCATACGCGAGGCGAGCAATTGATTTCGGAATGCCAGGTCAAGAAAGTTTTATCGTGATTGAGCGCTATGATTCTCATCCAATGGAATCGCAGAATCTTCAATGGGCTGCAAACATTTTAAAAGGCGTGTACGGAACAAAATTTTTCGTTGATAAAAAGGAAAATAAAAAATGATACCCGATTCAAGCAAAATTACCTTAATCCCAACTGATAAAATTATCCCTTACGAATTCAATAATAGAATACATGATGAACGCCAGATCGATCACATTGCAAATTCAATTAATGAGTTTGGTTTTAATCAGCCTCTCGTCATTGATGAAAAAAATATCCTCATCGTTGGACATGGGAGGTTGCTTGCGGCGAAAAAACTCAATCTTGAATTCGTGCCGGTTATAATAAAAACGGATTTGACTGAAACACAAAAAAAAGCCTACCGAATACTTGATAACAAAATACAAACAGAGAGTACTTGGGCCTTTGATAACCTAACATCCGAATTGGCAGTATTAAAGGATTTGGGCTTCAGCATGGAAAGCTGGGGACTTGAAGATTTAATGTTACCGTCTCACGATGACGAAAGTGTGGAGGTAAAATTCAATGCCAAAGATTCTAAAGAATTTCTAGTGGTAATTACATGCAGCGACGAAGCCGAACAGCAAGATAAATTCAACAAAATAAAGGAAATGGGATGGGACGCGAAACTCATATAGTTAAACTTGAAAGTTTAGCCAGTGATTCCTTTCACGCTATTAAGGCGGCTCAAAGCGTCGATCTTAACATCAAACACAAGTTAACTCATGAATTGAAAGTGGATACGGACTTTCCGATTGAATGGAATATTGGGGTTATCATCGGGAATTCAGGTTCCGGGAAAAGTACGCTCGCAGCAAAATTATTTGGATTCGAATCGTTTGAGCCTGATCCTTCAAAAGCGATCATCGATCAATTCCCAGACTCTTGGACATATGAACAAAGAGCCGCAGCGCTATGTGGCATGGGACTCTCGAGTATCCCATGTTGGATTCGTCCAATGCGAACACTAAGCACGGGGCAACAGGCCCGAGCGAATGCGGCTTTAAAACTAGAACACGCTGGGACAAAAACTATTGTTTTAGACGAGTGGACTTCTACAGTTGATCGTAATATCGCCATGATTATGAGCGAGCGGCTATCCAAATTTGTTAGAAATAACAAAAAAAAGGTCGTGATATGTTCATGCCACTTTGACATTTTGCCATGGCTACGTCCTGATTGGGTAATTGATTGTAATAGCCAAACATATGCGAATAAGCCAAACTACGAAAAAAAAAACTTCAATTCGATGTTCGAGAATGCAGCCGTCGATCATGGCACATGTTTAGCAAGTATCATTATTTAAGCGAGAACCTACCCGGAGGTTTAAATTTCTTTTTCGGTCTTTATCATGAGAATGAACAAATAGGATTTGCAGCCTTGAGCGAATATAAATTATGGGACAAAAAAAGCCCTAGAATGCTTCATAGCAATCGAATCGTAATTCACCCGGATTATTGCGGTGTGGGACTAGCAAAGGATTTTATTAATTCAATCGCTGGAAAATACCGGAAACTAGGCTACCGTGTATGTGAAAAGATGAGCTCCTTATCAAGATATCGACAACTATCCAAAGACCCAAAATGGAAAATGACTAGAACTGGATACTTGACTCCTAGTGGTACTATTAAGATGACACGTGACACTGGCTTTCGAAACAAAGTCCGATTTTGGTGCTTCGAATACTTAGGGGAAAAGAAATAATGTATAATTATTTGATCGATCACATTTCTTCTTTTTTATTCTACCCGACATTAATATTTTTATTATTTTGCTGTAATTATTTATATTCTCGGAGCGCGGAAAAACGGAGAGATGATCTTTTAAAAAAGCGTATGGAACAAATGGGGCACCCTCCCCTTTTTGTACGGAGACACCCCCCCGTGCTCAGGCGCGTACTACCCACTAAAAATAAAAAGGAAGATTGAGATGAACGAATCACTAATGATTATCTGCGTTGTTGCTGCAGTCATTGCACTGGCTGGTGCAGTGTGTAACACCATCATGCTACTGGCCTTATATGCGTACGTGTCCAAGATGAGGGCGAGCATACGCACCATCCTGCTTAGTACTGATGCTGATGAGGTTAAGTCCAAGCTCCGTGATTGGTCACATCTCAACTAAGATATGCCTCAACGTACAAGAGTACCATGTTCATGGCCTGGATGTGCTGAGCTTATACAGCCTGGCTCTGTGCATTGTGATGCTCATAAAAAAGAAAGATGGAAGCGACAAAATAAAATCAGGCGAAGTACTGCTGGCGAAGCTGAGCTTGATAGGTTCTATTCGACGGGGCTATGGCAACGGGCAAGGATGATGCACATACGCAATAACCCGTTATGTGTACGCTGCGGACAAGGGGGCGAGATAGTCGACCACATCGTACCTCGTAGGGCTGGAGGCGATGCCTTAGCGCCTAATAACTTGCAAACGTTATGTCGGTCATGCCATGCGATAAAAACCCGCGAAGACGAACGAACATTCTGATTAGGAAATTCACCTAGACGGGGGGAGTACAAATCCTCTCGTGGAAATTTATTAGGG
>CAYNYL010000008.1:0-45301 GCA_964401485.1 uncultured Gammaproteobacteria bacterium | reverse complement strand
CAAGATCACGGATTTCTCCGACCATGACGATATCTGGATCTTGGCGAAGGATGGATCGGAGCCCTTTTGCGAAGGTATAATCTTTACTTGCGTCGATTTGGGATTGATTAATCCCATCCATTTTATATTCAACCGGGTCCTCGAGCGTGAGAATCTTCACCTCCGGTTTATTTAAATGCTGTAAAATAGCGTAAAGCGTCGTCGTTTTTCCAGATCCCGTTGGTCCCGTTGTGACGATCATTCCGTTTGGCTGTTCGATCACCTTCATCAGCTTTTCGATCACGGGCGGTCTAAAACCAAGGTTTGTTAAATCAAGTTGGATTGATTCGCTGTTTAAAATACGCATCACGACCGATTCTCCAGCACTCGTCGGGATCGTTGAGGCACGAACGTCGATCTTGTGTTCTTTTTGGAAGATTGTGAAGCGACCGTCTTGTGGGCGGTCGATTACGTTAAGCTTGAGGCCAGCAACAAGCTTGATACGGTTAATAATCTTTTTCCATTGAGACTTTTCGAGTTTTCCAACGGTTTGAAGGATTCCGTCCACGCGAAACCGAACGGCAATATCGTTTTCTTCGGCTTCGATGTGGATGTCTGACGAACTGAGTCGGAGAGAGGCGGCGATAACAACGGTTAAAACATCGGTAATATTTGCGGTTTTAAGAACCTCGCTAATATCTGCAATGCTAGTCATTTTCGCTTGGAACTTTTCGAGTTCACTCTCGGTGATTTGAACTCCTTTTACGACAACGCGCACCTTTGGCAAGTTGTCGTAGAGTTTGAGGGCTGAAGCAAAACTTTCCTCGCTCATTTGGTAAAGTCCACCGTGCGCTTTGTGTCGTTCTTCAAGACTATGAAGAAGGGAAACGACCTCCGGTGCGCTCGGGTCAGTCGCGGCGAGACGAATTTCCGGTCCCGTAAAAAGGAAACAGATGCACTTGAGTTTTTCCGCGGTCTCCTTTGGAATTTGGGTAAGGGCGTCGGGACTTACTGGGAACCCAACAAGGTTGATATATTGTACACCGACAACGTTTGCTGAGAGTTTTACTTCTTCTTCACGCCCTTTTTTGGATAGCTGTTCAATTTTCTTTTCGAGCTTAATTTCCGTTGTATCGTCAGGTCCGGCGGTCGTGTTTGTCATCTTTACCGGAACCGAAGGAGCCGTCCCGCCCTGGGAGGCCTTCAATAGATCTTCAATTGATGGAAGCTTGTCCGTCATGATCTATAAATGGTGCGTAGAACAAGGTGGGCGGCGGAAGCGACCCAGCCATTCTCAATCCGTTTTAGTAGGAGGGACCAAGTTGAGTAATTGAAAACGGTGACGAGGCCAAGGATCACAAGAAGGCCAAAGATGCCGAGAATCGTGAAGAACCCGGCAAAAATCGAAGCGAGAATTGGAGAAATGCCGGAGATGAGGATACTTAGGATGGCGATAAAGCTCAGCCCAATCACGTAGGTTCCAAAGCTCAAGAGGAAGAAGATGGCGTTAACGATGAATAGGAAGACCGCGTATTCAAGAAGCACAATCCAATTTGCTGAAAAAACCTGCATTCCTTCCGCTACTGCGCGAATGACTCCGAGGCGGTGTTTTACCGTATGAAAGCTTGCGATCATCGCAATCGTTTGAAAGGCAAATACGAAGGGAAGGGTGAGTCCAAAGAAGGCTATAAACAAAAGGATGTCGCTTGAAGGAATGGCCTCGAGGAAAAATGAAATACCGAGAATCCCGATGCCGACTACGAGCGCCGTGAGGACGCGTCGTGCCACGTGGATGACAACGAGGTGAAAGGAGGTGATCCATTCTACACGTTCGAAAAGGGCGTAAAGCGTTGGTCGTTTTGTTCCCGTAGCGCTGATGCCGTAGATCAATGATTGGATTCCCATTCCGCCGACAAAGAGACCCGTTGTGATTGTGACAAGTAGGAGGAGGGCGAGAAGAATGAATCGCTCGGAACCGCCCGCTTCAAGCCATGTCAGCACCGGTTTAAACATCCCGAACTCTTGGCTTGCAAGATAGGCGATTGTCTCTTGAATCGAGGAAACTGGGCGAAGGCTTAGGCTTGCGTTAAGGACTCCTCGGAGGGTAATTCCCATCGAAAGAAGACTTGCAAAAACCCCGAAAAGTAGGAGCTCACGTTTGGATTTTGTTAGAATCCAAGCTTCCGAGATGAGCGAATGATAATGGTCAATCGTTTTTCCTAACGTCATACCTCCAAAAAAAGAATAATTCGATGTCATTATAACATCGAATCATCTTTGTTTGTAGAAGTTATACGCTTCCCCCGAGGATTTCGAGCTTTGGTGCTTTTACGGCCGTTCCGACGATCTTTTCAAACTCTTCTTTTTCGATAATTTCTTTCTCGAGAAGATGTTTTACAACGAGGTCGAGACGGTCGCGGTGCTCGCGGATAATCGTTCGAGCGGTTTCAAGGGCGTCTGTTACGAGGCGGTAGATTTCCGCATCGATTTTTGTCGCTGTTTCTTCGGAGTAGTCGCGTTGCTCATGGATCTCGCGTCCAAGGAAGATCATCTCCTCTTGCTCGCCGTAGGTGCGCGGGCCGAGTAGATCGCTCATTCCAAATCGCGTCACAAGGCGTTTTGCGGTTTGCGTTGTTTTTTGAAGGTCATTACTTGCGCCCGTTGTAATGTCTCCAAAGATTTCCTTTTCGGCTGCGTACCCTCCAAGCATCATTGCCATTCGGTCGATGTACTCACGGCGGAAGTTCATTCGCTTATCTTCGGCAGGGAGGGACATTGTGTAGCCGGCGGCCATTCCGCGCGAGATAATCGAGATTTTGTGGACTTCGTCGGCGTGCGGGAGGACGTGGCCAACGAGGGCGTGGCCCGCTTCGTGGTAGGCGGTAATAAGGCGTTCGTCTTCGTGGACGACAGCGGTTTTACGCTCAGGGCCTAGCATGACTTTCTCAATTGCGCTTAACAGATCGATTTGTAGGATCGTCTTTCGGCCTGCTCGAGCGGCAAGAATGGCTCCCTCGTTCATGATGTTCATTAGA
Source organism: uncultured Gammaproteobacteria bacterium (assembly GCA_964401485.1). GTDB lineage: Bacteria > Patescibacteriota > Patescibacteriia > UBA9934 > UBA9934 > CAYFMS01. Next base: position 42,287 of record CAYNYL010000008.1, on the reverse strand, counting down.
TCCGCTCCCGAGAATCCGATTGTTCGCTCCGCAATGCGTTTCAAGTTTACTTCTTTCTCGAGAGGCTTGTCTTTTGCGTGCACGGCAAGGATCGCCTCTCGATCCTTAAGAGAAGGGAGGTCGATCGTTACACGTCGATCAAAGCGTCCTGGTCGAAGGAGCGCCGGGTCAAGTACGTCCGGACGGTTTGTTGCCGCGATAACGATCACTCCGCTATTTGCCTCAAATCCATCCATCTCAACAAGGATTTGGTTAAGCGTTTGCTCGCGCTCGTCGTGACCTCCACCAACTCCCGCGCCACGTTTTCGTCCAACCGCGTCGATTTCATCGATGAAAATAATACATGGCGCCAAACGCTTTGCTTTAAAGAACAAATCTCTTACGCGCGAAGCTCCAACTCCAACAAACATTTCCATGAATTCAGATCCCGACATGTGGAAGAACGGAACGCGCGCTTCGCCCGCGATTGCTCGCGCGAGAAGCGTTTTACCCGTTCCAGGCGAACCCATGAGAAGCACGCCTTTAGGGATCGTCGCGCCAACGTCCGCGTACTTCTTTGGATTTTTCAAAAAGTCGACAACCTCTTGAAGCTCTTCCTTTGCTTCAACCGCTCCCGCAACGTCCGAGAAGAGGACGCGCTTTGTTCCATCCGCTTCCTTTGCTCGCGATTGTCCAAATTGCATCGCCTTATTGTTTGCTCCAGACATTTGACGCATAAGGAACCAGAAAATGATCACAAACCCAAGAAGAAATACGAGGGTTGGAATAATCGATTTAAGAATCGAGCTTGCCGTTCCTTGTTCCTTAACCTCGATCTCAATTGCGGAAAGCGCTTCCGTCGCGATTCCGTAATCCGAGAAGAGTTCGGTGACGGATACGGACCCCTCTTTCTTTACGCGGAACTGTTCGTCGCTCACGCTCGTTACGTTTAGCGTATTATCTTGCACCTCGATTCGCCTTACCTCGCTCGCATTGATTTTGGTAATCAAATCCGTCGTTGTAATTGTTGTTGGTTTTACCGTTTCCGGTTTGTACATTGAGAAGAGAACGCCAAGTGCACAGAGGATCAAAATGACAATCAGGGAGTTTTTGAGGTAGGTCGGCATAGTAGAGGCATCATGACAAAAAGAGCCCCGTTTGGCAAGGCTCTTTTCGTTGTCTTTTCTTTATTTTTTCTCTTCGGTTTTTGCGTCGAGGGCCTTGATCGAGAGACCGAGACGGTGTTCAACCGGTTCGATCGAAACGATCTTGAACTTTCGTCGCTCTCCGATCTTTCCAAGGGTCTTCATATCTTCGACTGGTTTCGCGGAGAGCTCACTTACGTGGGCGAGACCATGAATATCCTTATCGAGCTCTACGAAGAAGCCGAATGGGTTGATTTTGAGGATCGTTCCTTCAACGACGTCGCCGATCTTGTACTTATCTGCAACATCCTTCCAAGGATCTTCGATCAAGTTCTTCATCGAAAGGAAGATCTTGCTTCCCTCGATTCCGATAATTTGCGCTCGAACGGTTTGTCCAACCTTGAGGAGATCCTTCGGGTGGTCAATTCGTTGCCAAGCGATTTCGGAAATGTGGACGAGTCCTTCAAGTCCCGCTTCATTTGCTCCCGCAACAGGCGAGAACTTTACGAAGGCTCCGAAGTCCGCAAGCGCCGTAACCTCTCCTTCGATCACTTGGTGAACTTGGATTTGGTTAATCACGCTCTTTTGCTCGGTTTCCCAAACAGCCTTTTCCGAAACGATGAGTTTTTCCTCGGTTTCGTTCATGTCGAGGATCTTTACCTGCATCGTTGTTCCAACGAAGCTATGAAGCTTGTCGAGAATCTTTTGCTTGTCTCCGCCTGAAACGCGTGGATAGTTATCCGGTGCGAGTTGGGAAACAGGGAGGAATCCCTTAACGTGCTTAATCTTGATAAGAAGTCCGCCTTTGTTTGCGTCAAGAACCTTCGCGCCAACGGTTTCGTTATCTTCGAACGATTTCTTGATCTCTTCCCACGACTTCTTGTTTCCAGCGTAGCGGAAGGAGAGTTCAACTTCTCCGTTTTCGTTTTCAAGACCAACAACGGTCGCCTCAACTTCGTCTCCAGCCGAAAGGTTGTGGTAGGCGTCTGACTCCGAGAAAAGCTCGCGTCCGCGAACAACTCCCGTCATCACTCCGTTAATATCAACGCGGATCTCGCGACCCTTTGTTGAAAGAACCTTTCCCTTAATAACCGCGCCAAGCTCCGGAATTTGGAGGTATTTTCCATCTTCGAGAAGCTTTGCGACCTGCTCATTATTTGAATACAACATAGTTTTTGCCTGACGACGGCGGGTTTTAGCCCACGGTCTTCAGGAATTAAGAATAAAGTAGCCCTCGGAGTGTAGCCGAAGAGGGGGTTTTGGTCAAGGCGGCGGTGGGGTAAGTATGGGTCTCTAAAACGGAAACAAGGTGAGACAGTGTTTTTGTTCAATTTTGAACACTTTTGTTATAAGTTGAACATTTTACCCAGGTCACCTTGTATCACTCCAGCTATCTTACATCCGGCCAAGCCTTCCAAAGGATCGATTGTGCCTCTTCGTCCCCGCCAAACTGCATCTGACAGTCCATAAGTTTTGTACCATCTTGTAATAGATAGTATGTATCGGATCCGTCCAAACCAGAGATACAGAAAAAGTTAGCTTTTTGCGTTAAGTAATCTAAATCGAGACTTTCAATGCCTCGCTTGATATCTGTAAACTCCTTCGGTTTATATGTTCCATACGTGGTAACTGCCGTCTCATCATTAAATTGCCCAGAGTAGTTAATGAAGTCTCCATTTTGAAATAAAACAAAGTGAGGACAGGTTCCGGCCCAGTCGCACCCGCCGGAAGCGCCCCCCTTGAGGTAGATATCTTCTCGAGCATCCCAACTTGGTTGAGCTTCAATGACCGTGAGGCGATCCAGTTTTTGGACCATGAATACTGATACGACCGCAATAACTCCAAGAATTAGCGCTCCAACCCCTAAAATAGCAAGCTTTTTCATAGATGAAATTTCCATCACTATAACACAAAACTCCCGCCACGAGGGCAGGAGCTTTGTTTATTTTGTTTCTTCGAGTACTTGTTCCACCATCTTTCGGCGGAAGCGACCTCGGAGGAAAGAAAGCTTTCCACGGCGGGTCTTGTATTGCTTCACAACCTCGACTTTCTCGATGTTTGGGGAAGAAAGAGGGTAAATCTTTTCAACCATCCATCCATTCGAGTTCTTTCGAACGGTCATTGTTCGAGACATTCCTGGGCCCTTAACGCCCATAACGATACCTTCAAACACCTGAACACGCTCTCGCTCCTCACCCTTTGCGTTAAAGTCCTTGATTTTCTCATGGACGCGGACAAGCATTCCGGTTTGGATATCACGGTTTGGGAGAACGACGGCTACGTCCTCGGCGCTTGCCGTAGGAATTTCCGCTGTTTCCGCTTCTTTTGTAACGATTTCTTCTTCGCTCATACTAATTGTTATGCCATGCGAGAGGACTTTGGATAACCAAGTTCGTGCAACAGGCTTTAATGTGGGACTACTGTATAGAAAAAGGCCATTTTCGTCAAGGTCTAGGGGATTTTTCAAAAAATGAAGAGCGCACCCATCCGAGCGGAGGCCCGGGTGGGGGCTCTTCCGCGCGGTCAGGTGCGCGAGGGGCGACCTTCGAGGATCGCGTCTAGTGCCGCGTTCACGGCGTCGATCCAGAGGGGCGATTTGGCCGAACTGCTGTGGATTCGGACAGTGCCTTTATCGTGATCGATGCTCCCTTTGAGGGTGCGAAATGCGCCGAAGCGCGCTTCCTGTACCCGGACGGTCATTCTTGCTCCGCCGTTGTGACAGAGGTTGATGATTTCGCCGGGGTCGTTGTGGACACGGAAGAACACGTGCCGGGGGCTGTTATCCACCGGCCGGTTGCCCGCGTGCCCGAACTCCACCCGCAGGCCACCGACCTGGAACAGGTGGTAGATCTTGCCGGGGAGTTGACCTCGCTCGTCTCCGATCTCGATCTTCCGTGCCTTGCAGGCTTGCCGAATCAGGTAGAAGAACGGTGTGACGTCGTGCTTTTTGCTGGGCATTGGCCCTCCTTTAAAAGGGTATTCATGGCCGACGACGTGTCGGAAATGAACGAATGATAATATCACAAAACGGGCCTTTTGTCAATCAAAGTGCCCGTTTTTAGAGGTCTATTTTTGCAGGAATTCGGCAATCGATATTACCACGGTTTCGAAGACTTCGTCACGGGAAAGGGGGGTTGTGTCAATTACGATGTCGTAGTTATCGAGGTCATAGATATCGATTCCGTAGTATCGGGAGTAGCGGGCAATTTCGTTTTGTTTGCGGGTTTCATTGGCCTTAAGAACCGCTTCGAGGGTTGGGTAGAGGTCGCGGTTTCCGGCTTTATCATTGAAAATGCGGGTAGCGGAGACGGTTTCGTCGACCGTGAGCATGACCCTGCAGTCAGTGTTCTCAATAAAATACCAAGCCGTTCGGCCTTCGAAAATTCCTCTAAGTGTCGCTTCTCCGATCTCCTTTTGCTTTGCGTCCATCATCCGGTCGATTGTATCGTCCTTTTCAAGGAGGGTATTAAAGGCGTCGAGGGTAAGACCACGTGCCTTCGCTTCGTCCCGCATCATTTGCCCAACGTAAATTCGAGGGATTTCAAGGGTTGTCGCAAGACGCTCCGCGACGGTTGATTTCCCCGATCCGATCGCGCCACTAATCGTTACGCGAAGGGGGTTGTGAGTTTGTAAAAAGGCGAGAGCTTCGGAGAAGGTCATACGAGGGTCTCAAGAAGAGATTGGAGCTCGGGAGGAAGGGGAGCAGTAAAGGTTCGCGTTGTACCGTCGAGCATCGGGATCGTAAGGGAGGCGGAGTGGAGGAATGGACGGTTAAGCGAAAGGTTATGCTTAATAAACTTTGGCTTGTAGAGTTGGTCGCCAACGATTGCGTGGCCAAAGGCGAGCATGTGTGCGCGGATTTGGTGGGTTCGCCCGGTTTCGATAATGAGATCAAGGAGCGCATGGTACCGAAACGCTTTCTTTACGACGTAGTGCGTAATTGCTTCTCGGCCTTCTTGCGAGTTCGGACGGGCGGCCATCTTTCCGCTCGAAACCGAACGGGCAATCGAAAAATCGATCGTTCCTTCGAGATGTCCCGGGACGCCGTGCACAAGCGCGACGTATTCTTTCTTTACTTCGCGATCGTGGAAGGCACGTTTAAGCCATTTGTAGCTTGTTTCATTTTTGGCCATGACCATCACTCCCGAAACACCCTTGTCGAGGCGCGAAACGATTCCCGGACGAAGAGGATTCTCGCCGACCGTTGCCATCTCGGGCGCGTGCTTTACCGCCGCGTCGGCAATCGAAAGAAGATCGGCCTCGTTGTTTCGGTGGACGATAAACCCGGCTTGTTTATTTATGACCAAAATATCCGCGTCTTCAAAGAGAATATCAAGGACCGGAAGTTCGGTAGAGCGGGGGATCGGCTTTAAGAGCGCTTCGTCGTCGTAAGAAACTTCGGTCGGTTTCTCGATCGAAAGATGGGGCGTAATCTCAACTCCAGGGACGGTAATAATCCCCGTTTTAATCGCCTTTTGGATTTTTGTGCGCGAAAGATCGAGCGCTTCCGCAAGGAGAACGTCGAGGCGCGCGGGCTCTTTCGGATCAAGCGTAAGAGATTTCATGGCGGAAGTATGCCAAAAAATTGCAAAAAAGGCAATTTTCTGGTACTTTTTAGCGCATGGGTCCGTAGCTCAGCTGGTTAGAGCCCCGAGCTTATACCTCGGTGGTCGATGGTTCGAGCCCATCCGGACCCACCATGCCGTGATGGCGGAATTGGTATACGCGCTACGTTCAGGTCGTAGTTCCCGCAACGGATTGAGGGTTCGAGTCCCTCTCACGGCACCAAAGAGCAAGAACGAAAACCCCGTCGATAAGACGAGGTTTTGTTGGTCTCGGAGTTGGTGGACCGGACGCGAGTTGAACGCGCATTGTCTAGATGACAATCCTGACGGGTTACCGTTACCTACGCCGGCCCGTTCTGCCACCTTCTCCGAGATAACAAAAACGCCCCAAACTACGTATGTAATAAGGGGAGTTTTAGTGTCATCTAGAGATCCAGATCGGACTGTCAGGATGGCATTAGTGTTGCATGAAATGTCGATCTGGTCAATATCACGGATGTGGATGACGCTAATGTTGGTATTTGTATAAACAGAACGCCCGACGCAGCGGACCACGAAGGGGTCTGCCGCACCGGGTGTGCGAGGGACGATCAGGAGTTCTCGACGAACTCGTGCGTCCAGTACCGGGGGATGAGCTCGTTGTTCTTCATGAGCTGATCGTGGAACATGTGCATCACCTCCGGTGAGGTGCCGTGCGTGTTGCGGTCGAGTGCGACCTCGGGGTCGCACAGGATCGTGATGACCTTCACGGCATAGCCGTGCGCCTTCGCCGGGAGGAAGTATGGACCGACCTCGGCGAGGGCCGCGTTGATGTTGTCGACGACGATCAGTTCGGCTCGGGCTTGCACGGCGGCATAGAACCCTCGCCAACAGGCGTTGTGGGCGTCCTGCATCTTCGTGACGTCGAATCGGTACTCGCCGTCGACCATGAAGTAGTTGTCGGCCGAGACCACGACGGCCTTGGGGAAGTGACGCTTCACGTAGTCGGACTTGCCGCTACCGGAAAGGCCGCGCATGACGATGACCTGCATGTTGTGCTCCTGGGTGAAAGAATGGGCCCCGTAAACTCCGCTAAATTGAGAAGTTTACCAAGGTTTACGGGACCTTCTTTACACAGGGAGAACATGAAACTATGCCAGAAAATAGGGGTTTTGTCAATTATCCTGGGTGGAATAAAACTTTATGGGCCATGAATCGCCTCCGCCGAGAATAGAGCAAAATGACACAGGAATAGTTGTGTGGTAGGCTTCATTTTCCCAAGCATACCGCTGGGATATGTGCGAGGTTCGCGATGTGCCCAAAATGTAACGATACCGGAATTTGGGAAACGGGAAACAACGATCTGCCCTGCGACTGCCCGCTTGGGGCGAAGGCGCAGTTCAACGTGGCCGGGGTCGACGGACTCGTCACCGGTGCGGAGGTGGAGGCGCACTTCTTGAACGGGAGCCCGGATCCGATCCGGCCGAACTCCGCGCACCCGGTGAGTGCTTGGAGTCTTCCGGGGCGACGTGAGAACTGACTCGCTCATCCTGATCTTCGCCTGCTGGCGCACGACCCTCGGGTACGGCGCCTACTTCTTTAAATGAGGATGTTAAAACAAAAAGACCCCGTCTTGTGACGAGGTATTTTTGGTGGGAGTGAGAGGGCTCGAACCTCTGACCTTCACAATGTCAATGTGACGCTCTAGCCAACTGAGCTACACCCCCAAGTTGTGGGAGCACTATAGGAAAAATGGGGCGAAATGTCAAATAAACGGACGGGGAATTTAGACGAAACGGCGGGCGAAGCGGCGGCTTTTGCGGTTGCGCTTTGGTTTCGCTCTTGAGAGGGAGAATAGGATCGAGCCGAGGACGATTGTGAGGACGAAGCCGGCGAGGCCGACGACCATGTAGGCTTTCGAGCTACAGGCGATTGTTTGTGAAAGGAGGTCGAGGTTTGTCGGGGCGTCGATTGGGCACGACGTCACAAGACGATTTGCGGAGACGGTTGCGACAATTCCCGAGAGGATCGCGAGGAGGAGGGAAAGAAGGGTAAAGAGCGAGGAGAACATCGCTCGGCGCATAGAGGCGCTCGAGGCGAGTCCGCGGATGGCGAAGATGATTCCGCCGACGATCCAGTAGGCGAGGAAGAAGAGGACGGAGAGGATTAGGATCGAGAGAAGGTTCATAGTTGGTTCAGGGTTGAAAGGGCGAAGAACGAGAAGAGCGTCACGGCAAGTGCCGAGGCAAGGAAGGCAAAGGCAATATAGTAGGCGTCACCCCCTTCGCGGAAGGCGCGGATAAAGAGGAGGAGAGTGATTATATAGAGGAGGGACGCGAGGTAAGACATAGGGGTAGGATACTACGAAAGTAAGTGCTCGTCATGTGCGATTTTTGCGGCGAGCGAGAGGGCTTGTTCTTTTGTCGTTACGGCGCCGGTGAGTTGGGCGTCGCGGACACGGGAGAGGAGGTGGCGGTATTGGGGGCCTGGGGCGAGGCCGAGCGAGGCGAGGTCTTCACCTCGAAGGAGTTTTGTTACGGTTGGGGCGATTTGTGCGTGGCTTGCGCGAAGACGACGGGCGACGTGGAGGCGCTCGCGGGCGACGGAAAAGCGGTCCTCGGCGAGGTGCATTGCGTGGATTAAAAGGAGCAGGTTTGCGCCACGTGGGCCGGCGAAGAGGGCTTCAAATTCGCTTGGGCGAAGGCTTGCCGGGTCATGGTCCTCGAGGTAGCGAGCGTTTTTTACAAGCCAAAGGACCTCGTCGCAATCGACGTGGGCGTAGTGATTTTTCCCAAATTGGTGGAAGTGGAGCGAGGTGCAAATTCGACTTGCGGAGCCGGCCTCTTCAAAGGATGCGTAAACAAGGAGCGCCGAGACGAGGACATTCGCCGGAGCACGCTTTAGTTCGTAGTGCGCGAGGAGTTGGCGGTTTGTAAGGAGGTGGAGAAGGCGCTGTGTTTTCTCGGCGACATGGGTTTCAAAATCATCCTCGCCGTCAAAAATCGCAAGTTCCGGAAGGTAGAGGTGGAGCGCACCCGCTTCCGCCCAAAGGCGCATCGCGCGGACGGGATGCTCGAGAAATCCAAGAAGAAATTCGCGTCCGATTGTCGACCGAGGAACATGATACTGATATTTTCCTTCATCATTTACGACCGTTGTATTTAAAAGAGGGAGACCTTCGAGCATCGCTTCCCATGTTCCATGCTCAATTGCAAAGCCGAGTTGGCAGGCAAGGCGTAGTCCGCGAAGAATTCGCGTCGCGTCTTCAAAGAATCGTTGCTCCGGGATAAGAACGGCATTAATCATTCCTTCCTCGAGATCGCGGATTCCAAGGAATGGGTCGATAAGATGACCCTCTTCTAAATCAAAAGCCATTGCGTTTACCGTAAAATCTCGGCGCGACAAATCCTCTTTAATCGTCACTTTTTCGTCGTACTCGATCTTCATGTCGTTTCGCCCGCTTTTGTGGTCCGGTCCCAAAAACTCACGACGTGGAAGCGCGATATCGATCGGCTCGCGAACCCGCGCGCCGTGCGGAATAAATTTATACGTTCCGAACTTCTCTATACGCTCTGCTGAACCGTGCGTTAGAAGCCATGAATACAACTCTTCCTCAGGGACACCGCGAACAACAAGATCGAGATCTTTCGGGAGACGTCCAAGAAGGAGATCGCGGACCGTCCCGCCAACGAGAAAAATTTGCGCGTTTGGAAACGCTGAAAAAAGGAGTGAGGTCCACGTTAAACGTTCCTCCCCCTGTAAAAATTGTGTGACTCGACGCTCTGGCGCGAGTGAAAAATTAGCGTGCCGAAATAAATGCGGAGCGTGCATGACGCAAGTATACCAAAAATTTTCCGTTAGCGGGCGATTTCATCCACGGTTTTGCGGACATGTTCAACGACACGTTTTTCGGCGGAGAGAAGATCGGTATTTTTAAGGCGGGCTTCGGCAAATTCGCGACCACCGTAGGCGCCAAACGGAGCGACAAGAAGGAGGGCGTCGTGTGGGCGCTCGGCGCGGACATGAATTTCAATTTCGTCCGTACCATGTTCAAAAAAGACGAGCGAGACTTTTGCGTCGGGCGAAGTCGCGATTAGTTCCTCGAGAATATTATTAAGCGCCGATTCGTCGGCATTTGCGGAAATGAAATCTTGTTTTGTAAGGGCGGTCCACGTAATTCCACGTTCTTTATCGCTTTGAAGACGAGTAAGGGCGCGTCCCCAAAGGCGAAGCGTCTCAACCGAACGCGTCTTGTAGAGGCGTTCCATAATCAAATCGCGGTTTGCCCCAAGCGCCATAAGCTCGCCCGCGACTTTAAGGGTCTTTGGCGTCACGCGGTGCGACTTAAAGCTATTTGTCTTTGCGATCATCCCGGCAAGAAGTGCTGTTGCAATCTTCTCGTCGATAATCCCTGCGTCGATGTCTTTTAGAACGGCAAACAAGACTTCGGAAGAAGAAACGGCGTTCACGTCTACAAGATCAACTTGTCCGTAAAATTCATTTTCAATCGTGTGGTCGATATTTACGACCGGGGTATCAAAGAAAAAGTCTTTGTAGTTTTCAAAAATTGCACCATGTTGCGAAAGGGTCGTCGCGCCAATCGAGAAAATCAGGTCGTGCCGGTAGCTGTCGGTTTTAATCACGACATCCTCTTCTTTCCAGATGCCGGATTTTGGTTGGAGGTGGATCGCGAGTACGCCGTTTTCGACCGAGTACGACAGGTGATCGACCTTCGTCTCCGAGGCGTTTACAAGGAGGGTCATTTTTCGAAGATGGGCGAGGTCGCCGGCAATCGGTTCCTTCAGTTCGAGGAAGGCGAGGTTTGTCGGGGCGGGGCCTCCGGCCGAAGCGATCGTTACCTTTTTATTAAGCTTTGAAAGGAAAAAGGAAAGAGCGGTCGCGGTCGCAATCGCGTCAGGGGTAAGGACAGCCGGAAGAACGATAAGGGGTTCGGTCGCGCGTTCAATCAGGGGTAGGAGTTGTTCATTACTTTTGAGGGACATGAAGAAAAGGTGATAGCGTACCTTAACCTTGGCTTGCAAAAGTGTCAATATTGGGGTAGAGTTGCCGGTCCATCTTTGGAGGAAGTATGGGACAAAAGGTTGATTGGTTAGTTGTCACGGCGGTTCTTGGAACCTCGCTTCGGAGCTTGCCGAACCCGCTTCGCAGGAAGCTCGACCAAAAGGGATACTATCAGTGGGGACATGTCATTATCCCCGGATTCCGAACCGTTACCGAGGAGTGTCGGTTGAACGATCGAGAGCAGGGACAGTTACTGCGCGCACTTCAGCAGTTCCGCTCGGAGCATAGTAAGTTCGCGGGCCATCCTCTCGATTTCCTTAGTCACTATACGGTTCGAATCTGCGCGCGGTTTGAGCGCATGCGCGTTCTCGACGAGAACCAGTACCTCACTCTTCTCTCGAAGGTGGTGGAGGTTGTCGCTTGGACTCCTGCGGAAATGAATCTGCTCACGGCGCTCCAGAAGAAGACGGTCGGGGCGTTGTGCCAGGCCCGTTGGGACCTCGAACTCCTGCCAACCGCGGTTGACTTTGGCCACGACAAGCATTTTCTTCGCGAGATGGAAGAAAAGTTCTTTCGATGGTCGAGAAGGTATAAGGTCAGTCTCCATTTTGATATGGACCTTCCGGCCCCGCTCTCGACGGCATTCCCGCGCGTCCCGGATCCTCCCGCACCCTGGGTTCCGATTGACGCTCTTCGTCAGTATCGAGCGCTTCGTCGAAGGTAGCACGTTCATCTCTCATCTCCCGTCCCGCAGCCTTCACCGGTTGCGGGACGATTCTTTTTTACCAGTATCCACCAAAACAAAAAAAGGACGCTCCACGACCCTGAGGGATCGTGGAGCGAGTTGTACCGAGCGTCTTGTAGTAGTGCGCGCCGGCTAGTGTCCGAGGAGCAGATCGTTCAGGAACAGGATCCCTCCAGGGAGAGAGGTGCCGGGCTGGCAGCCGTTTCCACCGCTGAAGTCGCCGGCACTTCCGGCGATGTCGAGATGGATGTAGTCCGCGTCCTTCGGGACCGCGCTCGTGACGAACGCGGCGCCTTGCTGGGCGTGACGCTCCTTCTTCGCGGCGGCGTTCGCGATGTCCGCGACCTTGCTCGCGAGGGTCTCGGTTTCGGCGCTGTCCGAATGCAGAATGTTCAGGGGATCTCCCACGTCAATCCCGCGTTGCTCGAGTTCGTGCACCTCGTCGAGACGCCAGGGGCTCTCCTTGAGGTACATTGCCGTGTACTGCGCACCGAGCGCGATCACGGTTCCGCCCGTGAGGGTCGCGATACTGATCACGCGGTCCTCCAATCCGATCTCGAGGATCTCGCTGATCCAGGAGATGCAGTCGTGGAGAACGAGTCGCCCCTCGGCGTCCGTATTCCAGACTTCGACCGTGGTGCCGTTGTAAGCGACCAAGACATCGTCCGGGCGGTAGGCCTTGGATCCGAGTGCGTTCTCCGTGATGCCGAAGACGAACACGGTGGTGTGATTGAGGCGTACGCGGTTGTTGATCGTCGCGAGCGCCACCGAGACGAGGGCACAGGCTCCGCCCTTGTCGCCACGCATGCCGCGCCCGCCGTCCGGCTTGATGTTGTTTCCGCCGTTGTCGAACACGAGGCCCTTGCCGACGAGTACCTCCCGCTTCTCGGTGGGCCCGTTCTCGGGGTCCACGATGATTGCGATCACGCGCGGGGGTATGCAGGATCCGGATCCCACGGCCTGCAAGAGGCCCATGCGAGCGTACTGCTCGTCCGAGGGCTCGCCGGTACCTCTGACCAGCTTGCATGCACCCACCTTCTCGTGCTCGCGGAAGAGTTCGAGGAGCGATTCCGCGAAGGTGGTCGTGTTGAGTAGGTTCGTCGGCATGCCGGCGAGTAGTCGTGCCACGTTGTGTTCGCGTGCGTCCCTCAGGGAGGTATCGAATCCATCCTGCTTGTCGATGTGATCCGGCCACGCCACCCGTACGACGGGGCCGGGGTAGCTCGCCGCCTTGCTCTTCAGTTGGCCTCCAGTGAAAAGGGCGCGTTGTGTTGCGATCGTTGTGAGGTGCCAGAGGTTGAGATCGTGATCGAGATGCACCTTCTTGTCGACGCGCAACACCACGGAAGCGTAGCGTCGCTTGGTGATCTCCATCACGGTATCACCCACGACCTTGGTGAACTGGTGGACGAGCATGGGGTGAGGAGTCGTGGGCTTCGGCCCCAGACTTACGGTGAGCCCCGACGGACTCGTGTCGATCTGCCCGCGCGGAGCGTCGCCGTAGTCGAAGGTCACCACGGTACTGCCGGAGTGATCTGCCCCTTCTGTTGTCAATTCGATCTTGGTTCCATCGCCGGCCAACACTTCTCGGACGCGGCGCACGATGTACTCGACGCCACTCTCATCCGCCCGCTTCAATCGGTTGTTCGGTTCCATGATTTGAACTCCAGGTACAAGACCAAGGTACTCTTGGCGCCGGCAGTTTAAGCGAAAACTCAAGAAAAGTCAACCGTTTAACATGATCCATCGCCCCGGTTTATTGCGGAAAATGCCACATTTCGATACACTTTTTTCATGTATGCAAGAGGCCAAAGAGCTCGCGAAAGCGTATGATCCGAAAGATCATGAAGATCAGATTTATAAAGAATGGATAGAGTCGGGTATTTTTAATCCGGATACGCAACCGAACGTCGATTCGGCCCTGCCGCCGTTTTCGATGGTTTTGCCACCCCCAAACGTAACAGGGACGCTCCACATGGGCCACGCCGTGATGCTTGCGATTGAGGATGCGATGGCGCGGTTTGCACGTCTTCAGGGACGAAAGACGCTTTGGCTTCCGGGGACTGACCATGCGTCGATCGCGACCGAGAGTAAGGTTGAGAAGATGATGATTGAGAAGGAGGGGACGACGCGCCACGATTTGGGTCGCGAGGCGTTTTTAAAGCGCGTTGATCAGTTTGCGCAGGAGTCACACGATACGATCGTCGGGCAAATGAAGAAGATGGGCGCGTCCGTTGATTGGTCACGCGAGGCGTTTACGCTCGACGCAAAACGAAACGAGGCGGTCAACGAAGCCTTTAAGCGCATGTTTGAGGATGGACTTATTTACAAGGGGCATCGCGTCGTGAACTGGGATCCGACCGGGCAAACGACGGTCAGCGATGATGAGGTTGAACATAAAGAGGTCAACGCGAAGCTCTACACGTTTACATATTCGAAAGATTTTCCGATTGCGATTGCAACGACGCGTCCAGAGACGAAGGTTGGAGATACGGCGGTTGCGGTGCATCCCGAGGGAAAATGGAAAGAGTATATCGGACAGACGTTTGAGATTGCCGACTTTGCCGGCAAGGCGCTTACGATTAAGGTTGTCGGAGACGAGCATGTCGAAGAGGCGTTTGGAACAGGGGCACTCGGCGTTACGCCAGCGCACTCCGTCACCGACGACGAAATCGCTCGAACGCACACACTTCCTTCGATTACGGTTATTGGGCGCGACGGGAGAATGACGAAAGAAGCGGGACCGCTTGTAGCTGGACAAACGACGCTTGAGGCGCGCGAGACAATCGCGGGTTGGCTGCGCGAGCAAGGTTTGCTCGAGAAGGAAGAAGACACGGTACAAAATCTTTCCGTTGCACAACGCAGTGGCGGGGCGATTGAGCCGCTTCCAATGGAGCAGTGGTTTATCGACGTAAATAAACCGATTGCCTCTCGCGAGGGAAAGTCGCTCAAGCAGTTGATGATTGACGCTGTGCGCGGGGGAAGTATTGAGATTTTGCCGGATCGTTTCGAGAAAACGTATTTCCACTGGATCGATAATTTGCGCGACTGGAATATCAGCCGTCAGATTTGGTATGGGCATCGCGTGCCGGTTTGGACGAAGGATGGAGAGATGAAGGTTGCGGAAGCGTCGCCTGGCGAAGGATGGACACAAGATCTAGATACCCTCGACACTTGGTTTTCTTCGGGACTTTGGACGTTCTCGACACTTGGATGGCCGGAAAGGACCGATGATTTAAAGACCTATCACCCAACGAGTGTGCTTGAGACGGGTTACGATATTTTGTTCTTCTGGGTTGCGCGGATGATCCTTATGTCGACCTACCTTCTTGGCGAGGTACCGTTTAAGACGGTGTACCTCCACGGGTTGGTTCGCGACGAGCAGGGACGAAAGATGAGTAAGTCGCTCGGGAACATTATCAACCCGCTCGACATGATCGAGAAGTACGGAGCGGACGCCACGCGCCTTTCGCTTCTTGTTGGTGCAACGCCGGGAAATGACATGAAACTTTCGGAAGACAAGATCGCCGGGTTCCGCAATTTTACGAACAAACTTTGGAACATTTCACGGTTTGTGTTTATGACGGCCGGTTCGGTGAAATCGGTACAGGAAATGCCGGAGCCAGTGACGCTTGCGGATAAATGGATTTTGAACGAGCTCGCGGTGACGATGAAAAAAGCAACGGCGCACTACGAGGCGTTTGAGTATTCGCAACTTGGAGAGCTTCTTCGGGAGTTTACATGGAACAAGTTTGCGGATTGGTATGTCGAGGTCGCGAAGACGCAGGCGGGGGAGCGAACGAACGCGATTTTGCTCTTTGTGCTCGAGCGGATTTTGCTACTTTGGCACCCGTTTATGCCGTTTGTAACCGAGGCGCTCTACAAGGAGTTTGGAAACGGAAGTATTTCAACGCAACGCCTTGCGAGCTTTGAGTATTCGGCGGACGAAGAGACGCTCGCGAAGTTTACGCGCCTTCAAGACGCGGTCACGTTTGTGCGTAATACGCGTGCGCGTTATACGATCGCGTATACGACCCCGCTCACGCTCGTTACGAGCGCTGACGTGTTTGGCGAAGAAGAGAAGGCGGTTCTTGCGCTCCTTGCAAAGGTTGGTGCTGTCGAGGTTGGGGCGGAGGTGAACGCAAAAGAGGCGACGCAGGCGGTAAGCGGAGCGGTAACGTTTGCGCTTCCTCTCTCGGGAATCGTTGACTTTGACGCCGAGAAGGCACGGACGGAAAAAGAACTTGCGCGACTCGAGAAATTTATTACGACGCAGGAAGCACAGCTTCAAAACGAAGGCTTTGTAAAAAACGCGAAGCCCGAGGTGATCGAAGAGCGAAAGGCGTCGGTCGAGAAAGCGAAAGCGGATTATCAAACACTGAAAAATGAACTCAACTAATATGCACGAAGTCTTACTACGAGGGGTGGACGCGGTCTACCCAACGGCGGAAAAATTGAACGAGACTCTCGCGAGCGGGAAGAAGCTTCGCGTCTATCTTGGAATCGATCCGACTGGCGAGAAGCTCCACTTGGGGCACGCGATCGGGCTTCGAAAACTTCGCGCGTTTCAAGAGCTTGGGCACGAAGTAATCCTTCTTGTTGGTTCATTTACCGCGATGATTGGCGACCCGACCGATAAGTCGGCGACGCGGGTTCAGCTTACGCGCGAACAGGTGCTTGCGAACGCAAAAACGTACAAGAAACAGGCGAGTAAGTTCTTACGCTTCACGGGTGAAAACGCGGCGAAGTTCATGTTTAATGATAAATGGCTTGCAAAACTTTCGTTTGGCGATGTTGTTGATCTCGCGAGTAATTTTACCGTGCAACAGATGAGTGAGCGCGACATGTTTGCGAAACGGATTTCGGAAGGGAAGCCGGTGTACCTCCACGAGTTCCTTTACCCGCTTATGCAGGGGTTTGATTCGGTTGCTATGGACGTCGATCTTGAGATTGGGGGATCGGATCAGATTTTTAATATGCTTGCTGGGCGCACACTTATGTCCCGCCTAAAGCAAAAGGAAAAGTTTGTGCTTGCGACGCGGCTTCTTACGAATGATGAAGGAAAGAAGATGTCAAAGTCGGAGGGTGGGTTTATTGCGCTGACCGATTCGCCGGAGGAAATGTACGGCAAGGTCATGGCGATGCATGATTCTATGATTACGTCCTACTTTGAGATCGCGACCGACGTTCCGCTTGCGGACATCGAGCTTATTCGAACCGAGCTTAAGGAGGGTGCGAATCCGCGCGACGTGAAGGCGCGACTTGCCCGTGAGGTCGTAAGGCTCTACGCCGGCGAGCGGTTTGTGAAGAAAGCAGAGAAGCATTTCGAGACCGTGTTTCGATCGAAGGAGCTTCCAACGGAGATGAAGGAGGCAAAGGCGGAAGGGACAATTGTTGATGTTCTTGTCGCGAATGGTCTTGCCACTTCACGAACGAACGCTCGGCAACTACTCGAGCAGGGAGCGGTTAAGATTGACGGAAACGTGGTAAAAGAGGATGGACCGGCAACTCCAGGGGTTTTGCAGAAGGGAAAACGGGAGTTTTTACGATTAAACTAATATGTACGCTAAGACAAAAGCACAAGGAGAAGTTCTCGCCGCGCTAAAAAAAGCGATCGGCAAGAAGGACGCACCGACAATCGATATGCTCGAAACGCCTCCGGATTTAACGCTCGGAGATTGTGCGTTTCCTTGCTTTGCGTTGGCAAAAGCGATGAAGCGCAGTCCTGTCGAGATCGCGACCGAGCTTGCGGCAAAGATTGGACCGACCGAGTTTATCGATCGGATTGTTGCGGTTGGGCCGTACGTCAACTTCTTTTTTAAGAAGGAGGCATTTACTGCACGCGTGTTAAAGGAGGTAAAGGTTGCGGAGGAGCAGTACGGATTTTCAACGCTCGGGGCGGGGCATAAGATTATCGTTGAATATGCGTCGCCGAACACGCACAAAGAGTTCCATGTCGGTCATTTGCGTAACGCACTTCTCGGGGAATCGATCGCGCGTATGATGCGAGCGAATGGTTACGAGGTTGTCGCTGTGAGCTATCCGGGAGATATCGGAGCGCATGTTGCGAAAGTGATTTGGGCAATAAAGAGGTTCCATAATGATGAAGAAATATTGCTTGAAGATCGAACAAAACGACTTCAGGAAATTTATGCCGAGGCAGTCTCGTATCTTGAGACACATCCAGAGGCACAAGAAGAGGTGAATGAAACACAACGACGCCTCGAAGCTCGCGAGGAACCCGAGACTGGTCTTTGGAAGGAGACAACACAGTGGTGTCTTGCAGAATTCCGTGAGATTTTTGCGGAGCTTGGGGTACGACCAGATAGGTATTACTACGAAAGTGAAGTTGAAGAGGAAGGAAAGGATTTAGTAAAAGTGCTTTTAACCAAGGGCATTGCAAGAAAAAGCGAGGGTGCGACAATTGTCGATCTAAGCGACGAAGGACTTGGCGCATTCCTTATCTTAAAGTCTGACGGGTCTTCGCTTTACGCGACAAAGGATCTCGCACTCGCGCTACGAAAGGACCGGGAATATGAACCGGACCGCCAAATTTTCGTTGTCGATAATCGCCAAACGCTCTACTTTAAGCAACTCTTTGCGACCCTTCGAAAGATTGGAGTGACGACATCGTTTAACCATATCGCCTACGACATGGTAACGCTTCCGGAAGGCGCGATGTCCTCAAGAAAAGGAAACATTATTACGTATCGAGATCTTCGCGAAACCGCGATGCAGTTTGCGAAGACGGAGACGCTTGAGCGACACCCCGAGTGGGCAGAGAAGGAAGTTGAAGGGACGGCGCGAGGGATTGCGGACGCCTCGATTGCCTTTGTTATGCTTCGCCAAGATCCAAACTCGATTATTACCTTTGACATGAAGGAGGCGCTTGCGACCGACGGATTTACGGGGGCCTATCTTCTTTACTCGATGGCTCGTATTGAGCGTATGTTTGAGAAGGCGGGGGTAAAGCCGAAGTACCACGAGGGAAAACTTACGAATGAAAAAGAGTATGCGCTTGCGCGCGCGCTTTCGGAATATCCGGAAGTTGTTCAAAAAACCGCGCAGTCGTTCCAAGTTTCGGCAATTGCAACTTACGCATTTGATCTCGCGAAGCTCTTTTCGGAGTACTACCACGAAGTGCGTGTGCTCGACGAAGAGGATAAGACGCTCGTCGCCTCGCGTCTCGCGCTTTGCTCGGCGGTCCTTCAAACGCTTAAGAATGCTTCTGACTTACTTACAATCAAACCTATTAAACACATGTAATATGGCAAAAGGAAATGGAATGGAGACAATTATTGCGCACGGCGTGCGGATTGAGGGCGAGTTTACGAGTCCCGGAGACGTTACGATCGAGGGAGAGCTTCAAGGGGTGTTGAAAACCGCGGGGAATCTTCGCGTTGGTGCGCAATCGAAAATCCGGGCGGAGGTTTCGGCGCAAAATGCCCATGTTGAAGGGGAGGTCCGGGGAAATCTCGGGGTGACGGAAAAATTGTCACTGACAAAAACGGCCCGCGTGATTGGTGATATCGCGGTCGCAGATCTTTCGGTTGAATCCGGAGCGCAAATTAATGGAACGGTAACGATGGGAGCGGGAAAAGGTGAGTAAGACTTTGTGTCGTACTACTTTGTTTACGACGAATTTTTACAAGATCCAAAGTTCGAGCGCGAGATCGCAACGATTGAAACGCGTCTAACGGATCTTGGGATCAGCGGGAAGATTGCGCGCCTCGCCCTCTTTCGTGATGCCGGAGAATTTATTCGCGATGAAGTTCGGCGTGGGGTGAAAAATGTGGTTGCGGTTGGAAATGACCTTACGCTGCGAAAAGTGATTGATGCGCTTGGGGATGCGAACGTTGCGATCGGGATTATCCCGCTCGGGCAGGGGCCGCACGAAATCGCAAAGCTTCTTGGCGTTCCAGCGGGTGTTGCGTCTTGCGATGTCTTGTCGGCGCGCATTCTTGAAGAAGTGGATATCGGGGTCGTAAACGGGAAGCGGTTTATCCATGCCGTGAAGGCGGAAAGCGTGCGCCCTTTTTCGCTTACGAGCGATCAGTTCAAGCTCGCGACCGTCTATACCGGTTCATTTGAACTGCGCAATCTTACCTATCCGGATCCGATTCTTCCTCCATCTGACCCAACCGATGGGCGTATCGAGCTCGTTGTCGAACTTCGTCGTCGTCGACTTTTCCGGATGAAGAGCGAGGGTACGACGTTTCTTCCGATGAAATCAGCGACAATGACTTTTGCACAAGAAGAATCCTTCTTGATTGACGGAGAACCCTATAAAACGGCAATGCTCCATCTTACCGTCGAGCCAGGTCGTCTCAAGTTTATTACAAGTAAAGATCGGATGTTTTAGCGGGTTGCTTCCTAAGATTTTTTTTAGTAAGCTGTAGGTGATATGAATTTATTTTCATGGATTTTCATGAAGAAACCGAGAGTGCCTGAAAAGCAGACGGCCGATGTTAATGCTATCTTGGATCGGATAATCGAGCGCCGAGGAGAGGTTTTGAAAGATCTGGCAGAGTACGATAGAAAACATGAAAAAGCAGATTCGTTACGTTAAGCTTGGAATTGTTGAGCGTATTCACGAAAGGTTGCGGGAATATTTTGCTTCGGAAGAGCCGATCGATCCGTTTTCGGATAATGTTTTCGATATAGGAAAACTGGAGGGGGCATTACAGGCTCCTCAAATGAACGTTTATGGGCAGGAATTGTATCCGACGCTTGAAGAAAAGGGTGCCGTGTTGTTTTATTTAATTATAAAAAATCATTTGTTCAGAAATGGCAATAAGCGCATGGCTGTAATGTGTTTGGATTTTTTCCTTTATGCGAACGATATTGTATTAACTGTTTCTCGGGCGGAGTTTTTTAATAAAGCACTCGAAACTGTTAATTCAGATCCCAAAGAGTTTGATCAAGTAAAGAAAAGCTTGGCGGAGTGGATTCGGGCAAATATAAAATGACCTCGTGAGAGGTCATTTTATGGTGCGAACGGAGGGACTCGAACCCTCAAGCCATTGCTGGCACTAGCCCCTCAAGCTAGCGCGTATACCAATTCCGCCACGTTCGCAGTTCTTAAGCGGGTCTAGCGTACATGAAAATCGATCTTGACGCAAGTCCCTAAATACCCTATAGTTTCCGCAGTCCGAAAGAGGGCGCCTAGCTCAGTTGGTTAGAGCATCTCGTTTACACCGAGAGGGTCAGGGGTTCGAGTCCCTTGGCGCCCACCACAAATATCTCTGCTAAATCAGCAGGGATTTTTGTTTATTAAACGAAACGCCCCGGACGAAACCGGGGCGAAAGAGCGATTAGGGCTTCGCTTGTTCGAGCCACATTTCGCGAGTGATTACGAGGAGGACCTGGTCGACCCAAGCGCCATTACGGAAGTACTTGTTCTTGCGGATCGCTTCCTGAACGTATCCGCATTTTGCCAGGTACTTGAGCGAGCGTTCGTTCGTTGCGAGGACTGCCGATTCTACGCGGTTGAGTCCGAGGGTGTTGAAGAGGTACTTGAGCAGGAGGCGCTTTGCCTCGACGGCGTAGCCCTTGCTCCATTCCTCTTTCTCGCCGATCAGGGTTCCCGTTCCCGCGAACCGGTTGATCCAGTCGATTCCGTGCACCCCCATGTTCCCGATATGACGACCGTCTTTATTCAGGACAATTGCGAAGACGAAGTCGTTTGGGAATTGCGTGCGGTCACGGTTGTTGTACCAATCGGTCTCGCCCCGCAGATCAAGGGGGAATTGACGCAGAATGTTTTCGCGGATGGCGGGATCATTCACCCAGCCAACGATCCGTGCAAGATCATGTTCTTCAACGGCACGAAGCGATACGCGCTCGCCGATAAGAAACGGTCTATACTCAGTGGTGGTCATCGTGACTCCTTGTTGTAAGCCTAATTAACAGAAAAGCTCTGCCAATCAGGCAGAGCTTGTTCTATAGACGATACAAATCATTTACAGCACAAACATTGCCTGATGACCAGAGGTCATGGCGAGAAGAATGTTCCCGTTGAATGTGTGTAATCGAGACTTCATACAGGTTAAAAATAACGAATATTAGACGTTTTGTCAATAACGAAACGCCCCGGACGAATCCGGGGCAGTGGGGTGCGGAACGATTACGGATCGAATTCCTCGCATCCCTGGGGTGGAAAGAGAACGACGGTCCCACGATTCCGCTTCGGCTTGCGAGCGGGTGGAGCAGGGGGTTCCTGTTCCTTTTGCGCCAAGGTGGGGCTGGGTGTGCTCGGCAACACTCCGATTCCTCGAAGGCTCCGCCGTAGGTTCGCGAGGGCGCGATTGACGTTCTTTTGAGTGCTCACGTTGCTCCTATTCCGCCGAGGCGGTGTTACGAAGATGGCTCTTGTAGGCGAGAAAGGACAAAAGGGCGCTGAACCCGATGCTCGCGAGCCCTACACCAAGCTGGGCATTCACGAGGTAGTCGACCGAGAGGCCGAACACGACGGCGGATGATCCGCCAAGAAGCGCGGCTGGAAGATTGAAATAGGCGAGCATGAACCCTCCTTCTTCAAAGCTTATCGTGCAATGCGGAAATGTCAAACAAAATGAACTATTGTATACTAGAGCCATGTCACCACTTACACGCATTTTAATCGGGCTTATTGCCCTCGGTATCGGGATGATTATGGTTTATAAATCCGACGATGTAGTTCAGTGGATCGGTCCAAACAGTTGGGCGGAGAAGGTGTTTGTGAGTGGCGGGTCATCGTTTTTCTACAAGCTCGTGGGTGTCTTTGTTTGCTTTGTTGGAATTGTGATGATTACGGATCTATTCGATATCGTCTTTGGGAACATGCTTATTCGGCTTTTTCGTTTAAATTAATATGGGCGCAGGACGATCACTTCTTCATCCCGAGCACCTCCTTGATCGCGCGGACGTGCGTCCAGGCCACCGGGTTGTTCAGTTTGGCGCGGGGAGGACGGGGCATTTTGCGATTCCGGCGGGGAAGCGCGTTGGGCAAGACGGACTTGTGTACGCCGTATCGCTTCTTCCGGAAGAGGTGTCGATGCTCTCTTTTCGCTGTGATCTTACGGGTGGGCACTGCGTTGTCCCAATGCATGGAAACTATCTTCGTCATCGCGGAACGGATATTCCTGATCATACAATTGACCGTGCGTTTCTTCTTCATCATCTTTACGCGGTCGTCGATTTTGACCCGTTTGCGCACGAAGTGTATCGGCTTCTTGCGAGTGACGGCTACTTAACGATTGTTGATTGGCGACCAGATTCGAGGCATCCCGTTGCTCCAGAGCGGTCGTTGAGACGAGATGCGCTTGGGGTTGAGCGAGCCTTTGCTGGTCTTGGCGCCCGTGTTGAGCGTTTTTCAATTGGCTCCGATCATTACGGTATCTTTGTCTCATTTTCTTGACCTTTCTCCCGTTTTCGCTACACTGGCCCTAAATTTCACCTATGTTTTCAAACCTATTCAGTCTCTCGTTTTGGTTCGATCTATCTCCGGTAACGTTTAGTCCACTCTTTGAAAGGGGACTGTTCTTCTTGTTTGCGGTCCTTGCCGTTATCGCGGCCGCGATTCGACTTGTTGCACGACGCAAAACGTATGATCGAGATACGACGCGCATCTTCCTCCGGGTTGCGACACTGATGACAACGATGTCTATTCTTGGATTCTTTTGGTTCTTCTGTTCATTTGAGGAAATTTATCTTTTTGGAGCACGATTTTGGTTCCTTCTTTGGATCGTCGGTGTCGGATACTGGTCTTATACGATCTACCGCTTCGCAAAGTACACGCTTCCACAGGAGCGGCTATCGGTTGGAGTAAAGGAATCCGTCAACAAATACTTGCCACGCCGAAAATAGTATGGACGAGCGAAGGAGGCTCGGGGATGAAGGGGAGCGTCTTGCCGAAGTGTTTTTGCGCTCGAAGGGGTACGAAATCCTTGCGCGGAATTATCGAACACGAATGGGAGAAATCGACCTTATTGCCAGGGATGGCGACGAGGTCGTTTTTGTTGAAGTGAAGGCGAGACGGGGGTCGGCGTTTGGGTATCCGGAGGAAGCGGTCGATACGAAAAAGCTCCGTAAGCTATTTCGGACGGCGGAGCGGTATCTTCAAGAATTCGATCTTGAGACGGCGTATCGATTCGACGTCGTTGCGATTGAGAGTCAGGACGGTACTCCGCGTTATCGTCATTTAAAGAATGTTGAGCTCGATTTGTGATATACTTTTCGTGTATGCTTACCACTCTTTTGCGTTCACGATTTTTAATCCCTGCACTTCTCGTTGTCGCGGTCGGTGCAGCCATCGGATTCTACATTGCCCGCGCGGCGGACGGGGAAGTGGTCTCGTATCAAAAGATTTCGGATACACAGGGAGAATTTTCTGATCCCCCGGGGGATTTTGATTTTTTTGGAAGTGCGGTTGCATCGATTGGGGATTTAAATGCTGACGGGGTTGATGATATCGCGGTGGGTAGTTTTGGCGATTCTGACGGAGGCTCGAGTCGAGGCGCGATCTACATTCTCTTTATGGATATTGATGGCACGCTTGATGCGACGGCCGGAGTTTCCGGTCAGGGATGGACGAAAATTTCGGATACCGAAGGTAGCTTTGACGCAACGCTGAATGACGGAGATGGCTTCGGTATTTCTATCGCTTCAATTGGCGATCTCAATGGAGATGGTGTGACGGATCTCGTGGTTGGGGCTCAAGAAGATGATACTGGGGGTACGGGTCGCGGCGCAGTCTACATCCTCTTTCTCGATACCGACGGTTCTTTAGACGCGACCGCCGGGGTTTCTGGAACGGGATGGACCAAGATTTCGGATACGGAAGGAAGTTTCAATGCCACTCTTGATGATGATGACAATTTTGGAAATTCAGTTGCCGCTCTTGGCGATCTCAATGCGGATGGCGTGGAAGATATCATGGTTGGAGCGTATCAAGACGATGACGGTGGGGCCTCTCGTGGTTCGGTCTATGTTCTTTTTCTCGATACCGACGGTTCCTTGGACGCGACCGCCGGAGTTTCGGGCGCGGGGTGGACAAAGATTTCGGATACGGAAGGAAGCTTTAGCGCCACACTCACCAACACCAATTGGTTTGGATCTGCGGTTGCATCGATTGGGGATTTAAACAGCGATGGGGTCACGGATGTTGTGGTAGGAGCCAAAGGAGATAGTGACGGTGGGGCCTCTCGTGGTTCGGTCTATGTTCTTTTTCTCGATACCGACGGTTCCTTGGACGCGACCGCCGGAGTTTCGGGCGCGGGGTGGACAAAGATTTCGGATACGGAAGGAAGCTTTAGCGCCACGTTAACGGATAATGATCGTTTCGGAAATTCTGCGGCGAATATAGGAGATTTGAATCAGGACGGAATAACCGATCTTGTCGTTGGCGCTCATCGAAATAACTCCGGAAAAGGGGCGGTTTACATCCTCTTTCTCGATACGGACGGTTCTTTAGATTCTTCAGCAGGATCGAGTGGTTCGGGCTGGACAAAAATTGCGGATTCGGAAGGTGGTTTTGCTGCAACGTTTAATAATGATGATGAATTCGGGGCTGCTGTAGCGGGTATCGGGGATTTGAACGAAGACGGCGCGGTGGACATTGTTTCAACGGCTCACTATGAATTTGGGGCGGGCGTTTATCGTGGCGCTTCTTATGTCCTTTTCCTTGAAGGAGGCGACGGAACGTCGCCTACCGCCGGAGGAGGCGGCGCCATTACCGCCACCCCCTCCTTCTTCACGATGGACCTCGCTTGGACCGCAGCAACGGATAATGTGACTTCTGCTGGGAGCCTTGTCTACAAGGTCTACCAAGCGGCTGCTGGCGCTGACCTCGACTCGGTTGCAGACATTGAAGCAAATGGAACCCTTGTTTCTACCCAAACGTCTGGAGACGTCACCTATACACTCGTGAACCTCCAGCCAAACACGACCTACACCTACAACGTCATTGTGTCTGACGAGGCAGATAACAAAACCGCCTACACCCAAGGTTCAACCGCAACGCTCTATCCATCTCAAGCTCCAACCGTTCACATTGAACGACCGTACTTCAATATCCGTGGAGACGAATGTACTTGGGACCGCAACATTATTCTTGAAGTCGGAGGAAAAAACATCCAATCTGTCATTGTCGCAGACAATGCCCAATTCCTTAACGCTTCTTGGCAGTCCTTCAAGGCGAATACCACGATCTTTACACCTTCTGGCCCAACGAGTGTCATGGAGATTAAAGTACAGCTTCCACGCACCTATGGTACCTACCAATACTTCGCTCTCGTAAAGAGTGCGACAGGAGAACAGTCTCGTACCATGCTTGACCACATTGAGCTTACCTCACGTGCCAACTGCACCTATCCAAGTCGTCAACGCGTTCCGTACTTTGGACGAAGTGACGCAGAGCTCCAGGGCTACTACGACGCCATAGATAAAGCCATGGACATCGAAGAAGAGATTGAGGCAGAACGTAAAGCAGAGGAAGAGGCAAACGAGGCGAGTCTTGTTTATGTACAAGGCGTAAAAGCAGGAGATCTCGTTAAGTTGAGTAATGACTCCGCGCTTTACTATGTGGCAAAGGCGAGTGAACCGACAGATGTGACGACTGGACTTACCCGTCACGCCTTCCCAAATGAACAGATCTTCTCTACCTGGTACAACATAGACGACATGAAGCGCGCAAAGGTTGTCTCAACAACCACTATGGACCGCATCCCGCTCAAAGGACCAATGCCTCCAAAACCAAATGGCACGCTTGTCGCCTTCGAGAACGACACAACGATCTACCTCCCGCAACTCGACATTAACGCAAAACCAAACACGACCCCTTACAACATAACGCTCCGACCAATTACGACCGCAGGTCTCACAGAAGAGCTCTTTGGACGAGACTACAAACAACTGATCCTCACCCTCCCAGAGTCCCTCAAACCTCAAATGACTCTTGGAAGAGCGATTACAAAGTTTGATGCTAGCATCTCCAAGCTAAAGAACACGATGAAGAGGTGGTAGTTATTGACGGGTAAGCGCCCCATATGCTATCTTCTGTACATGGATGACTCGGCGACAAGCCGAGTTTTCTTCTTAAATGTTTATTATGGCAAATGATATTGAACTCGCAATTAGACAGATTTGTGATGAAAAAGGCCTCTCGTACGAGGCGGTAATCGAGACGATCGAATCGGCGCTCGCAGCGGCTTACCGAAAAGATTATGGCCACAAGATGCAAAACATTGAGGCGGAATTTGATGTTTCAACGGGGGACGTAAAGCTCTTTGACGTGAAGACCGTTGTTGAGAATATTTCCGAGGAAGAACTTGAAAAGCTCCAACAAAAGCAAGCAGAGGCGCAAGCGGAAATCGAAGCGCGAATCGCCGCGGGAAAGTTTGTACGACCGGATGATCGTGACGAGGAAGTTGTTGAGGGGGATGACGCGATTAAATTTAATCCGAAAACGGAGGTCATGCTTAACGATGCGCGCGTGCTTAAGATGAGCGCGAAGGTTGGTGATGTGATTCGAACGGAGCTTCCGCTTCCGGGGGCGTTTGGACGTATGGCGGCAATGACCGCGAAGCAAGTTATTACGCAAAAGCTTCGAGAGGCCGAGCGTGAAATCGTGTTTGGTGAATTTAAAGAGCAAGAAGGGGAGGTTCTTATTGGAACCGTACAACGACGCGAGGGACGAATCGTACTTGTTGATCTTGGACGGGGCGTTGGAGTCATTCTTCCTGAGGATCAAATTCATGGGGAGGCGTATAACTCGGGTGATCGAATCAAGGTGTATGTTAAAGAGGTTTCGCTTGGTTCTCGAGGACCACAAATCCTTCTTACACGTTCCGGCGCGGAGCTTGTAAAGGCGCTTTTTGAGATCGAAATTCCGGAGATTACCGATGGAACGATCGAGATCGTTGCGATTGCTCGTGAAGCTGGCGCACGAACAAAGATTGCGGTTAAATCGTCCGATAGCGATATCGATCCAATCGGAGCCTGTATCGGACAACGAGGAAGCCGAATCCAGACAATTATCAATGAACTCGCCGGTGAAAAGATTGATGTGATTGAATGGAATGAAAACCAAAAAGAATTTATCTCGTCCGCTCTCGCTCCAGCGAAGGTGAAGGAGGTGGAGATTAACGAAGAAGAGCATCTTGCGGTTGCAATCGTACCAGAGGATCAGCTCTCGCTCGCGATTGGTCGTGGGGGACAAAATGTTCGCCTTGCGGCGCGACTCACGGGATGGAAATTGAACGTGACGGGGGAGAAGAAAGACGAGGTTGCGGAAGAACAAGCCGAAGCCTAGCGTATGGGATGGTTTACACTCGTTTTCGTTCGACCGCTCTACAACCTGCTTGTTTGGCTTCTTGATGTTGTTCCGTTTCATGATCTAGGGCTTGCGATTATCACGACGACGCTTCTCGTTCGGCTTCTTCTGCTTTACTTCACCTACAAATCGCTTTCTGCACAAAAGACGCTTCAAGACGTGCAACCAAAGATCGCGGAGATTCGAGAGAAGTACAAGGATGACAAGGAGGAGCTTGCGCGACAACTCATGGCGACGTACAAGGAGAATAATGTCAATCCGCTCGCATCCTGCCTTCCGCTTCTTGTTCAACTTCCGATTTTTATTGCGCTCTTCCGGCTCTTACGGACAGGGTTTGAAACGATCAATACGGAAATGCTGTATCCGTTTGTTACAAATCCGGGCGTTGTTCAACAGAGTTTCCTTGGGCTTATCGATCTTTCGAGCCCATCGATTTATCTCGCGATTCCAACCGCGATTGCACAGTATCTTCAGGTAAAGCAAACGATGCGAAAGCCGGTTGCGAAGGAAGTTGCCGGAGCTCCTGGAACAATGGACGAAACGATTACGACCTCGATGAACCGAACGATGCTTTGGTTCCTTCCAGGATTTACCTTGATTCTTGGCGCGACGTCGCTTCCTGGTGGAGTGATGCTGTACTGGTTCACGACGACGATTTTTACGGTTGTGCTTTACGCACTTTTCCTCCACAAGAAGCGTACGTAGTATGGCCATTCTCCGTACACTCATGCGCCTTACGGTCGTTATTCTTTCCGGGGTCCTTGGAGTTGGGCTTATCGTCTATCTCATCGCGGATTTTGGGGTAAAGGAGATCCAGGCGAATGTCTGGGAGTTCGGGCTACTCGCATTTTTTGGACTGCTCGCGATTTCGCTCACAAATTTTTCGATTGCGACGTGGCGCTGGCAGCTCATCATTAATGCGCATACGGAGAAGGAACGAAGGATGGGATTTTTCCGCGTCTTTGTCGATCGTCTCGCGGGGCTTTCGGCGAGTTACCTTACGCCTGCGGCTCAAGTTGGGGGCGAACCGGTGCGGATTGCGCTTTTGTCGACGGGAGAAAAGAAAGTGACGGTTAAGGAGGCGACCTCGTCGGTTATTCTCGATGTGGCCGTTGAACTTATTGCGTACGTCTTTTTCATTGTACTTGGGGCGCTCTTCGCACTGTACTATGGACTTGGAGATCAAGATTCGCTCGTTGCAATCGCAGGCGTTCTTTCTGTGCTCGTTGCGTTCCTTGGACTCTTCTTCCTTTTTACGGCGCTCGGGAAGGGATTTTTTGGACATCTTTTTAAGCTCATCCCGCACCGAAAGCATGGACGGATCGCGCACCTTAAACTTGCTGTCCTTGAAACGGAGGAGCTCATGACGGACTTTCTTCGAGAAAACCCGAAACGATTCGCACTTGTCGTATTTCTCGCGATCGCGATTGTTGGGGTGCGAATTACTGAAACGTTCTACATTGCGCACTTCCTTGGTCAGTCCCTCACGTTTTCACAAGCGTTTCTTATTGGAACGCTTCCGACCGCGGCGCTTCTTCTTCCGATTCCTGGATCGCTTGGCGTATACGAAGGGTCATTTCTTGCCCTCTTTTCCGCGCTCAGCCTTTCAATAAATCCGCTCGCCTTCGCCTTCATTATCCGCGCACGAGATTTTACGCTTGTTGTGCTTGGGGCGATTCGGATTGTGACAAAGGGTTGGGGCTTTATTCAAAAACGTATCTTTGGTATAGGTGAGGAGGTATGATCACGAGAGAAAAACGCGAAGAGCTCCTACGGACCCTCGCGTTTTTTTCTTTTTTTCCGTATCCGCTTACGCGGGCGGAGGCGGGGCTTTACTCGGCGGGCATTGCAGACGATGAGGTAGCGGAACTTCTTGGCGCTTGGGAGCGGGAGGGGATTGTTGATGTGGCTGATGGGATGGTTTCACTTCGTGGCACAAAGACTCCAATTCGCGAACAGGTTGCGGAACGAGGTATTCGCTATCTCGATTCCATGGTGAAGTTACGTAAAATCCGCCCGTATCTCTCCTATCTTGCCAGACTTCCTTGGATAGAGGGAATTGCGCTTTGTAATAGTATCGCTTGGCAATTTACCCGACCGGAAAGCGACACGGACCTCGTGCTCTTTGTAAAGCCTGGGCATTTATATACGGCGCGACTTTTTGTCGTTCCCCCGCTTATGCTTCTTCGGCTTCGTCCAAAGCGAGGAAGAATCCATGCGATCGACACGAACTTTTTTATCGCAAGTGATGCGCTCGACCTGTCGGCACTTCGCGAGGGAAATGATCCCTATTTTACACAGTGGATGCGAGCGTTAATTCCCGTCTTTGAGCGGAAGACGGGGCTGTTCGAGCGGTTCTTTGGGGTGAATTCCTGGTCGCGTGCACACTCCCGCGCTCCGAGTGATACGCCGGTTCGTTACCGAATACCGGGGCGCTTCGTTCTTCCGTTTTGGTTTCCCGAGCGCATTGCACGATTTATTCAAGAGCGTTGGTTTCCACAAGTGATTCAAGAAACTCGAAACACTGGAACCTCGGTTGTGACAAATGAATCAATGCTAAAATTTCATAAAAACGATCGACGTGCTGAAATTGCTCGGCATGTTGCATTCGTCGTTTCCTTATGGTCTTCAAAAATTTAAATCGCTTTACCGCCTTCGCCTCGTTCCTGGTGTTTTGTTTACCGTTTCAAACTCGCTATCTACTCCCGTATCTTGACGGCGTAGTTTTGCAGGGCGATCTTACAGTTTTTTCGGTCTATGCGCTCGAGATCTTGATCCTTCTTGGGGTACTTGTTTTTGGAGTGCAGTTTCAGCTTGAAAAGCGAACCGTTCCCTGGCTTCTTGGCGGGATGGGGTTCATTCTTCTCTCGCTTCTAAGTGCGCTTTGGTCGCCGGTTCCGGTCGCCGCGACGCATTTTGCTCTCCATGCTACCTCTGCACTGATGCTTTTTGTTCTCCTAAGCGACGCTCGGGTCGATCGTAAAGTTGTTGCGCGGGCGTTTATTCTCGGGCTCATCGTTCCGGTTCTTTTTGGCGTCTACCAAGTTGCCGTTGGTTCATTCCCGTCCTCTCTTGTCCTTGGGATTGCGAGGCGGTCGGCGGAGACTCTTGGTGATTCGGTTGTCTTTTTTGGTGACGCCCGCATCCTTCGCGCCTACGGAACGTTCCCGCATCCGAATATCTTCGGAGGTATGCTCGCGTTTGGAATCCTTCTTCTTGCAGGTTTTCCCGTGTTTGAAAAACGTGTGCGTGTTTTTCTCGGAGCGCTCCTTGGTATCGGATTATTCCTCACGTTTTCGCAAGGGGCATGGATTGCGCTCGCGATTGGACTCGTTGCGCACTTCGCGCGATTAAATCAGCGTGCGCTCGGCGTATTTGTCGCACTCTGCCTCCTCGCTTCACTTAGTTTCATGGCCATTGCTCCGATTCTAACGATCGGTGCTCCGACGTCCGTTGCAGAGCGTATCGAGCAAGCGAAAGAAGGTCTTCAAATCATGAAAAGAACACCGGTTATCGGTACGGGAGCGGGGAACTATCTCCACGAATCGTACAGGCAAAATCCTGGCTCGCCTTGGTATGCGTATCAGCCGGTGCATAACGCGTATCTTCTTCTTATTCTCGAACTAGGGATTTTTATTCTCCCGTTTTTTCTTCTCGTACGTAACCCGACGATTCTTCGGCCAAGCCTTCTCGCACTTATTGCAACGATCGCGCTTTTTGATCACTACCTTGTAACGCAGTGGTCCGGAATGGTGCTTTTTGCTACTGCATTAGCACTTCTTGACAGCGAGTGCTAATTTTTGTAATTTTATCTCACACAATTATTATTCTATGACACTTCAACCACTAGGAGATCATGTGATCTTAAAGACGGAGGATAAGCAAACGGTTACGGCGTCAGGAATCATTATTCCGGATACCGCCGACAAGGAACGACCGGAACGCGGGGTCGTTGTCGCTGTTGGAAAAGGACGAACGCTCGAAAATGGAACGGTTCGACCGATTGAGGTCGCCGTAGGTGACACCGTCCTATTTAAAAAGTATGCGCCAGACGAGGTTGAGATTGACGGAGTAAAGTATCTCGTTGTTCGAAGTGAAGATCTAATGGCAATCCTTAAATAATATGGCAAAGAAAATTAGCTTTAACGAAGACGCGCGAAAGTCGATTAAGAGTGGACTTGATCAACTCGCAAACGCGGTAAAAGTAACGCTTGGACCAAAGGGACGAACGGTTATTATTGAACGCTCGTACGGCGGACCGCTTGTAACAAAAGACGGAGTTTCTGTTGCGAAGGAGGTTGAGCTCGAGGACAAGATGGAAAATCTTGGGGCGAGTTTGATGAAGGAGGTTGCCTCAAAGACGGCGGATGTTGCCGGAGACGGAACAACGACGGCGACGGTTCTCGCGCAGGCAATGGTCGATGAAGGAACGAAGTTTGTCGCGGCGGGAATCGATCCGCAGGGACTTCGTCGAGGAATCGAGCTTGCGGTTGAGACGGCGCTTACCGAAATTAAGCACCTCGCAAAGCCAGTTGCCGGAGAAGCGATAAAGCAAGTCGCGTCGATCTCGGCAAATGATAAAGAGATTGGAGAGACGATTGCGGAGGCGATGGCGAAGGTTGGAGAGACAGGCGTTATTACGATCGAAGAAGGGCAGTCGTTTGGAATCGAAGTTGAGATTGTCGAAGGGCTTCAATTCGATAAGGGCTATTTGTCGCACTACATGGTAACGAACTCGGAGCGGATGGAGGCGGAGTATGCGGACGTACCGATTTTAATTACGGACCAAAAGATTTCGTCGGTCCAAATTCTTCTTCCAATTCTTGAGGCGATTGCGGCGACGGGACGAAAGGATCTCGTTATTATCGCCGAGGATGTCGACGGAGATGCGCTTTCAACGCTCGTCTTAAACAAACTTCGCGGGGCGTTCAATACGCTTGCGATTAAGGCGCCGGCCTTTGGTGATCGAAAGAAGGCGATGCTTGAGGACTTGGCGATTGTGACCGGAGCGACGCTTATTTCCGAGGAAGTTGGGATGAAGCTTGATTCGGTTAAGCTTGAGCATCTTGGACGCGCGCGAAAAGTGATTTCGACAAAGGACGCAACGACGATTGTTGACGGAGCGGGTTCAAAAGAGCAGATCGACGCACGCGCACAGCAAATCAAGCAACAGATTTCGGTTACGACCTCGGAGTTCGATCGTGAAAAGCTAATGGAGCGCCTCGCGAAACTTTCGGGAGGAGTTGGGGTCATTAAAGTTGGTGCGGCGAGCGAAGTGGAAATGAAGGAGAAGAAGCACCGAATCGAGGATGCGGTTTCCGCGACGAAGGCGGCGGTTGAGGAAGGAATCGTGCCGGGAGGTGGTGTTGCGCTTATCCGAATTCAACCGATGCTTACGGCGCTTAGTGATCGACTCCGCGCAGAAGGAAAGACGGCGGAAAGTTACGGGGCTATGATTCTCGCTCACGCCGTCGAGTCGCCACTTCGACAGATTGCGCTTAACGCCGGCGTCGAGGGAGCGGTCATCGTCGATCGCGTAAAGAAGGGATCGGGAAACATGGGATGGAATGCGCAGACGATGGTTGACGAGAGCGATATGGTTGCGGCTGGAATTATCGATCCGGCGAAGGTAACGCGAAGCGCGGTTCAAAACGCAGCTTCGATTGCGAACATGGTTCTTACAACCGAGGCAGCGATTGTCGACCTCCCGAAAGTAGAGCCGACGATCGGGGCTGGCGGAATGGGTGGAGGAATGGGAATGATGTAAAAAAGGCGAGCGCTCAAATCGAGCGCTCGTTTTGATATGGACAATTTTCGCGGGTAAGGTAAGCTCAATCTATGTCGGTTTTTGAGGAAAATTATCAAAAAATGAAGGAACGGCTTACGGCGATCGAGGCCTCGGTCGGGCTTTCGTCGCTTAAGGAGGAGCTTGTCCGTTTGCAGGGATTGATGCAGGCGGGAGATTTTTGGGCTGACCAAGAAAAGGCGAGACGGATTTCGAAAGAGGCGGCGGACATGGAAAAAGAAATCACGACGCTCGAGGGATTTCGAAAGGAGCTCGAGGACGCGAAAGGATTTGCGGATATGGCGGAGAGCGAGGGCGACGAGAAAGAGGGGGAGAAACTATTCGCGAGTTTAGAAGGACGACTGGCCGAGCTTGAGCTTAAGCGCTACTTGTCGGGCGAACATGATAAGTCAAACGCGATTTTGTCGATTCATGCTGGCGCTGGGGGAGTCGACGCAATGGACTGGGCGGAGATGCTTTCTCGGATGTACGCGCGGTATGCCGAAGCGAAGGGATTTACGATTTCGATTCTCGAGCAGTCGCTTGGAGAGGAGGCGGGGATTAAGCGGATCATGTTTCTCGTCGAAGGGCTGTACGCTTACGGCTACTTAAAAGAGGAGGCGGGGGTCCATCGACTTGTACGGCAGTCACCGTTTAACGCGGATGGTCTTCGCCAAACGTCGTTTGCGCTTGTTGAAGTTGTGCCGGTGTTAAATGAAATTGAAGAAAAGAATTTAGTCATTCCAGACGGTGATTTACGTATCGATACCTACGCCTCGTCGGGCGCTGGCGGGCAGAGCGTAAACACAACGAACTCGGCCGTGCGGATTACGCACATCCCGACCAATATTGTTGTCGCTGTGCAAAACGAGCGGTCACAAACGCAAAACCGAGAGACGGCGATGAAGATTTTAAAGGCACGGATTCACCAAAAAATGATCGAGGAACAAAAGAAAGAATTAAGCGAGCTTAAGGGTGGTCATATTAAGCCGGAATGGGGAAGTCAGATTCGAAGTTACGTCGTACATCCGTATAAGATGGTCAAGGATCATCGCACGGAAGTCGAAACAACGGATACTGAGGCGGTATTAAACGGCGATCTCGACCAATTTATCGAAGCGAGCCTTCGAGCGAAGTAGTATGAGTAATGCGATTATTGTAACGGGGGGAGCCGGTTTTATCGGGTCACATCTTGTCGACGCGCTTCTTCTACGTGGAGAAGAAGTCGTTGTCATTGATCGATTTTTGCACGGAAAGAAAAAGAAAATTCCTGGGGTGAAGTATTTGCATATCGATATCCGGTCGCCACATCTTATCGATGCGATTTTGCGGATTCGTCCAAAGGCGCTTGTGCACCTTGCGGCGCATATCGACAATTTGGCGTCGGTGAAAAATCCGATGCATAACGCGGACCACAATATCATGGGGTCGATTAACGTGTTTGACGCAATGGCGAAGGCGGGTTCGGGGAAGGTGATTTTTGCGTCGTCCTGCGCGGTCTACGGAGACCCAGATCCATCGGTTCTTCCGCTTACGCACGAGGCAGAGTTTGCGCCAGGGACGCCGTATGGACTTTCAAAACGGGTTGGGGAGCTTTACCTCGATCGCTACGCGAAGCTCCACGGGCTTCCGTACACGATCCTTAGGAAGGCGAATGTGTTTGGACCGAGACAGCATTTTAGTTCCGAGTGTGGGGTGATTGGACTGTTTGTTTCGCGAATGATTGAAGGAAAGCCGGTCTTTATTTATGGAGACGGATCCTCTATTCGCGATTATGTGCATGTTGATGATGCAGTTTTGGCCTATCTTCGCGCGATCGATAGCGAGGCGGTCGGAACGGTGAATATCGGGACGGGTGTTGGTGTTTCGACGCTCGATGTGTACCAAGCTGTGCAAAAGTCGCTCGGACGAGTTGACGAACCGGCGTTTAAGACGCATGTTAAGGATGTAACCCGGGCGATGATTTTAGATCCACGACAGGCGAAGGAGGTGCTCGGGTGGGAGCCAATCCATACGTTTGCTTCAGGAATTGAAAAGACGGTGGAGTGGTACAAAACGTTTTATCAAAAGACATGATCGCGATTACGCAAGAACAACTTGATACCGCTGTTGAAGCTCTCCGAGCGGGGAAGGTTATTGTATTTCCAACCGAAACATCCTATGGGCTTGGAGCTGATGCAACAAACGCCGAGGCGGTTGAGCGGTTATTTAAGATGAAGGGGCGAGATCGGGAGAAGGCGATCCCGCTCCTTATTCCAAGGGGAAGTCTTGGTCGGTACGTTCTCTATGGATCTCAAGCCGAGCGCCTTTCCGCGCGATATTGGCCCGGTCCGCTTAATATCATTTTACCGACCGCACCGGGGTCGCAGGTTGTTTCAGCATGCGCGTCAAACGGGATGCAGAGCGTGCGCGTTACCCCGCACCCATTTGCAAGCGTGCTCGTTGAGCGATTTGGAGGCGCGATTACCGCGACGAGCGCAAATCTTTCCGGCGAGCCATCGCTTTATTCCGCAAAAGAAGCGATGGAGGCATTTTCCAAAGCGGATGATCAGCCGGACTTCGTGGTGGACGTTGGGGATTTACCGCGCAATCCTCCGTCGACGACTGTTCGAATTTCGCCGACTGGTGGGGTTGAGATTGTGCGTCTTGGCGGAATTGTTGTTGAAGTAAAGGCGTAGCATGGGTTGGGAGAAAAAGAAAAAATCATTTGGGCAACATGCGCTTCATGAAAAGAGCGTTATTTCGCGTATCGGCGAAGCGCTCGATCTAAAAGATATCGAGACAATCGTTGAAATTGGGCCGGGGGGTGGGGCCTTGACCCGTGAACTCGTGCATCGCGCCCACGGACGACAACTCGTTCTCGTTGAAGCGGACCAGGAGCTTATCACGCCTCTTTCCGAAGAATTTCCAAACGCAAAGATCATAACCGGTGACGCGGCGCAGGTTGACTATTCTACTGTTGCGAGCAGTTCTTGGCTCGCGGTCGGCAACCTTCCATACAATGCTTCGGCTGCGATTTTGCAACAACTTTTTAAGGCTGACCCCTCGCCAAAGCAAATCGTAATCATGGTCCAAAAAGAGCAGGCGGAACGGATGACGGCGAAACCGGGAGAGATGAGTCTTCTTTCGCTTGCGGTACAGCTTTACTCCGAACCGAAGGCGCTCTTTGACGTCGGCCCGGGCGCATTTACTCCACCTCCGAAAGTCGACTCCCGCGTTCTTTCCCTTATTCCGAAAACGAAACAGGGAGACGAGGAAGCGATTCTCGCGTTCGCGAAACCGGCGTTTCTTCATCGTCGTAAACAGCTAAAGGGAACCGTTGGCGAGGAGGTGGTCGCCTCCGCCGGACTCCCTCTCGATATTCGACCGCAAGCACTTTCTGTCGACGATTGGCGACAACTTTTTCATACACAAAAATAAACGTGGTACAATTTAGGTGTATGATCACCCGAATTTTGCGTTATCGATTTTTTCTCCCAGTACTACTCGTTATGGCGCTCGGCGCGATGATCGGGTTCTACATCGCCCGTGCGGCGGATGGGGAGGTCGTGAGTATTCAGAAAATTTCTGATACCCAGGGAAGTTTTAGTGCGGTGCTTAATGATATGGATTATTTTGGTACTGCTGTAGCGAATATTGGGGACATTAACGACGATGGCGTGACCGACCTTGCCGTTGGGGCATACGGGGATAATGATAGCGGCGCGGATGCTGGGGCGGTTTATGTTCTTTTCATGGATACGGATGGTACTCTTGACGCGGCAGCCGGGGAGTCGGGTGCGGGTTGGACTAAGATCTCTGCAACCTCGGGCGGAGGGGTTGGTGCGCTTGATCCGAACGATTGGTTTGGAACTGCCGTTGCAGGCATCGGTGACTTAAATGGCGATGGTGTTGAGGATATGGTTGTCGGATCGGTAAACGACATCAGCTCGCAAGGATCGGTGTATGTTGTGTTTCTTGATGCGGATGGAACGATGGATGACGTAACGGAATATCAAAAGATCACCGATGGTATCGGAGGTATGTCAAGTTCTGTACTCGAGGCGTTTGATAACTTCGGATGGAGCGTTGCTAATATTGGAGACTTGAATGGTGATGGCGTTACCGATATTGCAGTTGGTACGACGGGGGATGGCGACGGCGGATCGAGTCGTGGGGCGGTCTACATTCTATTTCTAGATACGGACGGTACTCTTGACGCCACCGCTGGAGTTTCTGGTTCGGGTTATACGAAGATTTCCGATACGGCGGGAGACTTTTCTGCTGTTCTTGACGATGGAGATTCGTTTGGGGCCGGGGTTGCGGGAATCGGTGACTTGAACGGTGACGGTGTAGAGGATTTGGTGGCAACGGCGACGGGGGATGGCGACGGCGGATCGAGTCGTGGGGCGGTCTATGTGCTGTTCCTTGATACAGATGGTTCGCTTGACGCTGCAGCGGGAGTCTCTGGTGCTGGATGGACAAAGATTTCGGATACAGAAGGAAGCTTTACGGGGACTATTGCCGATGGCGATACGTTTGGTTCATCGGTCGGAGTTCTTGGAGATCTTAATAGCGATGGCGTAACGGATCTGATTGTAGGAATGCAGGGAGATGACGCTGGTACTGACGACAAAGGTTCGGCGTTTATTATCTTTCTCGACACGGACGGATCTGTGGATGCGAGCGCTGGATCGTCGGGCGCTGGATGGACGAAAATTGGTCATTCGGTTGGTGGGTTTACCACCCTTGATGATGAGGATAAGTTCGGAAGTTCAGCGGCTGGAATTGGAGATCTAAACGCTGACGGAGCACCGGACGCGTT
This sequence comes from uncultured Gammaproteobacteria bacterium, assembly GCA_964401485.1. Classification (GTDB taxonomy): domain Bacteria; phylum Patescibacteriota; class Patescibacteriia; order UBA9934; family UBA9934; genus CAYFMS01. The sequence continues at coordinate 3,951 of CAYNYL010000008.1, read as the reverse complement.
CGTTGGCGCTATTTGGGGTGACGATGGAGGTGACGCTCGCGGAGATACGTATGTTCTTTTCCTTGAAGGGGGCGACGGAACGTCGCCTACCGCCGGAGGAGGCGGCGCTATCACGGCGACTCCATCCTTCTTCACGATGGATCTTTCTTGGACCGCAGCAACGGATAACGTGACTTCCGCTGGTAACCTTGTTTACAAGGTCTACCAAGCGGCTGCTGGAGCCGACCTAGATTCCGTCGCAGACATCGAAGCAAACGGAACACTTGTCTCTACGCAAACGTCTGGGGATGTTACTTACACCCTCGTTAACCTCCAACCAAATACGACCTACACCTACAACGTCATTGTCTCTGACGAAGCGGACAACAAGACCGCGTACACACAAGGCTCTACTTCTACCCTTTATCCATCTCAAGCTCCAACCGTTCACATTGAACGACCGTACTTCAATATCCGTGGAGACGAATGTACTTGGGACCGCAACATTATTCTTGAAGTCGGAGGAAAAAACATCCAATCTGTCATTGTCGCAGACAATGCCCAATTCCTTAACGCTTCTTGGCAGTCCTTCAAGGCGAATACCACGATCTTTACACCTTCTGGCCCAACGAGTGTCATGGAGATTAAAGTACAGCTTCCACGCACCTATGGTACCTACCAATACTTCGCTCTCGTAAAGAGTGCGACAGGAGAACAGTCTCGTACCATGCTTGACCACATTGAGCTTACCTCACGTGCCAACTGCACCTATCCAAGTCGTCAACGCGTTCCGTACTTTGGACGAAGTGACGCAGAGCTCCAGGGCTACTACGACGCCATAGATAAAGCCATGGACATCGAAGAAGAGATTGAGGCAGAACGTAAAGCAGAGGAAGAGGCAAACGAGGCGAGTCTTGTTTATGTACAAGGCGTAAAAGCAGGAGATCTCGTTAAGTTGAGTAATGACTCCGCGCTTTACTATGTGGCAAAGGCGAGTGAACCGACAGATGTGACGACTGGACTTACCCGTCACGCCTTCCCAAATGAACAGATCTTCTCTACCTGGTACAACATAGACGACATGAAGCGCGCAAAGGTTGTCTCAACAACCACTATGGACCGCATCCCGCTCAAAGGACCAATGCCTCCAAAACCAAATGGCACGCTTGTCGCCTTCGAGAACGACACAACGATCTACCTCCCGCAACTCGACATTAACGCAAAACCAAACACGACCCCTTACAACATAACGCTCCGACCAATTACGACCGCAGGCCTCACAGAAGAGCTCTTTGGCAAAGACTACAAACAACTGATCCTCACCCTCCCGGAGTCGCTCAAGCCCCAAATGACTCTTGGAAGAGCGATAACAAAGTTTGATGCCAGTATCTCAAAGCTGAAGAACACGATGAAGAGGTGGTAGGAAGCAAAAATCATCCCCAATCAACAAAGCGAGATTGGGGGTTTTTTGTTATACTAGGGGTGGCATGGATGATCAGCCACGAAAAATTTTCTTGCCAAAAAAAGACACGAGTTACGCGCGAGAACAGCGCGCAGGATTCCTCCTTGTTGGCATAACGGGAAGTTTAGCAATTCTTCTCGGGATTTTCTTTATCCAAAAACATATCACGAACCCATTTGATCAAGGGTACGTGGGTCCCGAGTTCCTTTCGATTCAGGATCGACAGGCAAAAGAAATCGAAACACAGAAAACGACCGACACCGACGGCGATGGACTTTTTGATTACGAGGAGCTCTATGCGCTTCGAACGAGCCCGTATCTTAAAGATACTGATAGTGACGGACGGGATGATAAGGCGGAAAAGGATGCTGGAACGGATCCGACGTGTAAGCCAGGAGATCCATGTGACCCGGGAGCTCAACCTGCTGTGAGTGAGCCGGAGCGAACGACGCTCACGGATTCGGAATTTGACGCACTCCTTTCGGCGATGGATGACCTTACGGGGGAGGAGCTTCGAACGATCCTTGTTGGGGTAGGTGGAGATGCCGAGGCGCTCGGACAACTTTCCGACGACGAGCTAAAGCAGTTGTATCGGATCACTCTCCAGCAATTACAGGCGAGCGGAGAGCTCGATACACTACGAGCAAGTCAATTTCAATTATAATCTATGGGAGTTCTTCGACACATGATAAAACGATTGGCACAGGGGGCGCTCGGGGCGCTTACGGCTTTTTCACTGCTTCTTGGTGCGAGTCCTGCTTTTGCGCAGGGAATTCCGGTCTACGACAACGCGCTTCTCGCGGATAGTATTCAACAACAGGTGAAACAACAGGTGAAAGAGACGACGAAGGCTTCACTTTCGTCGGTTGTCGCAACGCAATTGCTTAACGTGATGATGGTGACGGCAAATCAACTTGCCTACAATACAGCGGTTTGGGTTGCGAGCGGTGGTCCGGGAGAAACGCCACTTTTTACACGAGACTCCAGGAACGATTTCTATAACTATATTGGTGCTTCCGTTGTTGCAACCTCCCTCAACGTCCTTACAACCGACCAGGTTACAGGCGGGGTGCTTGAGGGATTTAATATTTCCGTTCCGGATGATCCAGCGTATTTCATTGCGCTTCGTCAGGGACTTTCGGACGGATATGTCCGACCAAAGATCGAGTTCAATTTTAGCGAGGTTCGTGATAACTATACGTCCTTCATCATTGGAATCGAGAATTCGGACCGTCCTCGCGAGGAAAAGGAACAGGTTGCGCTTTTGACGCTCGCACAATCCTTTGATTCGAATGAGTTTTCGAATGCGTTTAAAATTTATTCAGGGGTAACCTATAGCGCCGAAACACAAGCACAGCTTGAGGCCGATGAAGTGGCGAGAAATGATGGTTTTATTGCGCAACGGGATGCGATTTCGGGGAAGGTGAACTTGCCTGCGAGCTTCGTGCAAAACCGTCTTCTCTCGGCGATTAATCGCGCACAAGAGCAGCCGTTTGAAATCGGCCAAACACAACTTGGAAGTGGGGACATGGTTCTCCAGATGGGAATGCAGATTATTAGCACGTTCGGTGTAACGCTCGCCTCTGAACTTCTTGATCGTCTCGATTCGGGATTTTTCGCCAACGTTGCGTCGCTTACCTATGATCCGTTCAATCCAAATAGCGCCTCTAGTTTTTCAAGAGAGCGAGCGGCGAGCGCTTACCGTGGACTTCTTGCGTATCAACCGCTCCAGGTAGAGAACTACAACATCGTTGCACAACTTTCGAGCTGTCCAAGCTCTGTTCTTCGAAACTCGCGCCAATTATTCTCTTGCGCGATGGATAATTCGTTTGCGGCTGCCGTTGGTCGGGCAAGTTCTGGGGCGCCCGTGACGGTAAAGGAAGCGATTGACGAAGGGTTGATTAATGGAAACTGGGCGATTATCCCGTCGAGCGATACGGCTCGTAACCAAGATTCACGTTGCTACACCTATGCATTTTGTTACGCCAACCTCGTAAAACTTCGAAAGGCCCGAATTATTCCTATCGGCTGGGAGCTCGTTGCTGAATCGCCGTACAATAGCGCTGTCTCACCTGTCACGCTTAAAGAAGCGGTGGACGGGTACTATTCGTGTAATGCGGATGGAGAGGCGGACGAAGCGCATCCTTGGTGTCATTTGATCGATCCAAACTGGGTGCTCAAGGCTCCAGATACGCAATGCCGAATGCTTGCAAGTGGACAGATTCTTGTTGCTGCCGATACCGCCGAGCGGGCGCAAGAGTGTGTTGATATCCAAACCTGTATTGCGGAAGATGAAAATGGAAATTGTTTGGGCGGATACGGTTACTGTGTGCAAGAGAAAAATACCTGGCAGTTTAGAGGGGATTCCTGTCCTGCGGAATATGCAAGTTGTTTGACATTTGAAACGCGCAAAGGAAAAGACGTTAATTACCTCGTGAACACGGTTGATTACGGGAATTGTGGGGAAGGAGATGTTGGATGTTTGTGGCGAGCGACCGAAAAACGACAAA
>CAYNYL010000007.1:0-55875 GCA_964401485.1 uncultured Gammaproteobacteria bacterium | reverse complement strand
AACCGTCTTTTTTGAGCCACGCGGAGCGTGGAAAAACCTTTTGAATTCGGGAATTTTTGGCGGGAATGCGTTTGTGTCGGCGCTTCGCGCCGACCCCATTTCGGCTTCCAGTTCCGATTTCCAATTTTGGCGGAGGGGGAGGGATTCGAACCCTCGATACCGTTATAGCGGTATAACGGTTTTCAAGACCGTCTCATTCGACCACTCTGACACCCCTCCAAATTGGAGATCTTCTGGCGGAGAGGACAGGATTCGAACCTGCGAACAGTTTTACCCGTTACACGCTTTCCAAGCGTGCGCCATCGACCACTCGGCCACCTCTCCAAATTGTGACGGTACTGTACCGTACTTCGGGTGTGGAATCAAGTCTTCGCCAACCACAGGATTTTTGCTATAATTCGGGTATTAATCATTTATCTATGAATGGAGATTCACTACTTCTTGGAGGAACCATCGTTATTACGCTTGGAATCCTCTTGTTCTCACTCTTATTCACGGCCTTTTGGATCTGGATGCTTGTTGACTGCATCCGCCGAGATTTCAAGGACAAGGTTCTTTGGATCTTAATTCTCGTGTTCGCGAACTTGATTGGTGCACCGATCTACTACTTCGCGGTTTACCGAGCAAGCAAATAATATGGAATTGCGCGTTCCTAGAGAGCGCATTCCGTCCCCGGCTACCCTGCTTCGCAAAGCAGGGTATGCTTATTTCATCGATCCGAAAACAAAAGAAGATAGCTATGTTCTTCGATTGACCGGCGACTTTTATCCGCGGTTCCATATCTACGTAAAAGAGTCTACGAGTGAATTCGTGATCAACCTCCACCTCGACCAAAAAAAGCCGAGTTACGAAGGTGGTCCAAAGCATGCGGGCGAGTATACGGGGCCTGTCGTCGAGCGAGAAATTGAACGACTTGAGCGCTGGGTGGCGTTCTTCAATCAAGATTCCCCAACCACTCCCAAGGAATTAACGAAGTCAGATTCCTCCCGCCCCTCCTCCCCTTCGGCCTTCGGTGGTATCTTCTAGAAACAAAAATCCCTCTCTTGCGAGAAGGATTTTTTTGTTCGACTACTTTCCGAGGATTTGGTCGATCATGGTTGCCATTGACTCGTATGGAACGGCTCCCGAAACGAGAGTTCCGTTGATAAAAGTCGCAGGTGTTCCCGTCGCTCCAGCAGCTTGACCGTCAAGCGATTGGCTCGCAACGAGATCGTCATACTTTCCGCTATCGACACAGTCGTTGAATTGCGCCGTTTTAAGCTTCAAGTCCTTTGCTACTTGCTTGTAATAAGCATCGCTCAAGCTCTTTTGGTTTGCGAACATGATGTCTGTAAACTCCCAGAACTTTCCCTGCTCAGCTGCGCATTCTGCCGCGTTTGCCGCAGGGGCCGCTTCAGGGTGGATACTCGTGAGTGGGAAGTGTCGGTAGACCCATGCGACATCATCACCGTAATCATCAGCGATTTGCTGTAGCGTTGGGTGGTGTGCTCCGCAATATGGGCATTGAATATCCGAGTATTCGATCAAGACAACCTTTGCCTTGTTTAAGTTTCCGCGCACATGGTCCTTGCTTGTTGCCTCGGGAACAGGCGCGTCGTTTGTTCCGGTCGTTGGCGTTCGAACAATACCATTATTATTGTTATTGTTTCCCCCATTACCTTTTGCAAAGGAGAGGTTAAGTCCGCCACCGACGAGCGACATAAGCGCGATTCCGGCGACGAGACCGAAGAGGAAAAACATCCTCGTATCTCCATCAAAAAATCCTTTCTTTTCTTCCATAGGTCCTAGCTAAGTAAATTAAGAGAGCAATCCCACCAAAGCACAAAGGCGCGCATACATATTGTGCCGGTGTTAAGCCCAAATATCTTACATCAGCTATTCGCAAAAAGTCGAGAAAGAAACGCACAGCCCCATACCAGGCCATGAACGTCGCAATGAAAAATCCATTCGGTAATCGTTTTTTCGCTAAGAAGAGGAAAATCCCTGCGAGAACAAGTCCGTTGAGCGACAAATAGAGCCCAAGGTCATGGCGAACAACGCCGTCCGGGTAGCGCACACCAAGTATAAAATCCGTTGCCGTTCCGGGATGGTCATGGATCAAGAAGCACCCTATGCGTCCAACAAAGTATCCAAACGGAAGCCCGAAGAACGTCGTATCAAGATAGGCGTGAGGGTCTACTTGGCGCTTACGCAGGTAGAGAATTGCGACCGGAGCACAAAGAAGAAAACTCCCCATGATCGACATGCCTCCGTCCCAAATGGCAAACGCGGAAAGTGGATTCGCGAGAAACGGTGCGGGATCATAAAAAAGAATATGTCCGAGGCGGGCTCCGATAACCCCGGCGATTGCGAGAATGAACGTTAAATCGTAAATAATTTTATCGTTCTGTCCGAGTTTTCGCGCACGCCAACCGGCCACCGCTGAACCAAAAAGGATTCCAAGGCCAACGAAGAGCCCCCAAACATAGAGCGTAACAGGGCCGACCTCGATCGTTGTCCACTCAAAATATGGGATCACAAACGTTCGAATGCTTGCGCAACTTCGAGAAGTTTCGCGTCATGCTTATGCGGCGCCATGAACTGGATTCCAACCGGAAGGTCATGTGTCTTCCCTGCCGGAACCGAGATCGCAGGGAGCCCGGCGATGTTTGCGGTCGTTGTGTAGATATCGGCGAGATACATTGCGAGCGGATCGTTAAACTTTTCGCCAATGTTCCAAGCGACCGTTGGAGACGTTGGGGTCACGATCACGTCGACTTGCTTAAACGCCTCGTTCATCTCTGCGTAAATCGCGTTTCGCACTGCGAGAGCCTTCTTGTAGTAAGCATCGTAATAGCCTGACGAAAGAATGAATGTTCCAAGCATGATCCGGCGCTTGACCTCGGGTCCAAATCCGAATTTACGCGCGTTAAGAAGGCTTTCTTTGAGATTGCCTTGCGCGCGGTCGCCGTAGCGAAGCCCGTCGTATCGTCCAAGATTCGAGCTCATCTCGGCAGGTTGGATAATATAGTAAACCGGGAGTGAGTATTCGGTAAGAGGAAGAGAGAGATCAATAATTTCCGCGCCCGCTGATCGCATACGCTCGATTTGCCCCTCGATAATTGCCTTGATCGACTCGTCCATTCCATCGATGAAATATTCCTTCGGGACGCCAACGCGTAATCCTTTGAACGAACCGTTTTCGAGGTCTGACGCGGTCGATTCGGTGGCGTCAAACGAGGTGGCGTCAAATGGATCCTTCCCCGAGATCACTTCGAGGACAAGGGTCGCGTCCGCAACGGTCGTTGCAAATGGTCCGATTTGATCGAGACTCGAAGCCATGGCCATAAGCCCATAGCGAGAAACGGCTCCGTAACTTGGCTTCATTCCAACAATTCCGCAAACCGAAGCTGGTTGGCGAATCGATCCCCCCGTGTCTGAACCAAGCGACACCGGAACAAATCCCGCGGCAACCGCGGCGGCAGAGCCTCCGGATGATCCTCCAGGGATCTTCGTAAGATCATGTGGGTTTCGCGTCTTTTTGAAGGCCGAGGTTTCCGTGCTCGATCCGGCCGCAAATTCGTCCATGTTCGTTCGTCCGATAATGATCGCACCCGCGTCAATTAAGCGCTGTACGGCGGTTGCCGTATAGGCGCTCGTGTAGTGCTCGAGCATCTTCGATCCGGCGGACGCGACGTGGCCCTTGTAAAGAAGGTTGTCCTTGATTGCGATCGGAACGCCGGCAAGGCGTGGAAGCGGTTCACCCGAAGCGACAAGCGCATCGATCTGGTCTGCACGCTCAAGCGCCTCGGCGTCAAACGTTTCGAGGAAGGCTCCGATTTGTTCGTCGCGCGCGTGGATATCACGGAGAATTTCGGTTACAACGGCGCGAGCGGTTGTTTCTTTTTTTGCGATTTGATCGCGGATTTCAATGGCTGTTCGCATACTTATGGGAGAATAACAGGTACCTCAAGTGCATCCCCCATTTTCTTAGGGAAATTATCAATCACGGCCTTTCTTTCCTCGTTGAGATCATCTCTTGGAATATCCTCGCGGAGTCGAGCATCCATGTCAAAAATGTACTCTTTCGCGTCAACGTGTGAGGTGTCGACGGACTGGAGGCGGTCAATATAGGCGACGATTGAAGGAAGGTCCTTTTCCATCATGGTCTTCTCCTCGTCCGTAAAGTCGAGTTGGGCAAGTTTTGCGATTGCGTTTATATCCATATTATGTGCCTAACATACGTAAAAAGTCCGATTCTGACAAGATTTTGACCCCGAGCGCCTCCGCCTTCGCGCGTTTACTTCCCGCCTCTTCCCCAGCGATCACATAATCCGTCTTTTTACTTACGGAGCCGGAAAGAATTCCGCCTGCCTCCCGGATGCGTTTTTTTGCCTCGTCGCGGGTCATTGTCTCGAGTCCTCCCGTCAAAACAAATGAAAGACCTTTGAGCGTGTCGGTCGCCTCTTTCACGGGCTCGATTTCAATCCCGGCCTTTGTATACGCTTCAAGAAGCGCCCTCGTTTCTTCTCGAGCAAAAAAGGCGACAACTCCCTCCGCAACGATTTGTCCAATATCTTGGAGCGCAAGGAGTTCCTCGGTAGTCATTGTTTTAAGTCGATCGAGGGTTTTAGCGGCGTACGCGAGCGTGTGCGCGGTTTCCTCGCCAACATTTGGAATACCAAGCGCACGGATAAAGAGCGGGAGCGTAATGCGTTTGTGGGTTCGTAATTCCTCAACAATATTTTGCGCGGAAAGTTCCCCAAACCGATCAAGCGTCAGGATCTCTTCTTTCGTAAGGAGGAATAGGTCGGCGGGCGTCTCAATTAACCCCTCTTCAATAAATCGTTCAATTGTCTTCCCTCCAATGCCGTCAATGCCAAAAGAACGGATTGCGTGAAGAATTCGCTCGCGTTGTTGGTCGATCGTTGGGAACGTCTGCGCGTCCGGTTCTTCGATCGTTGTTTCGGTCCCCGTGCGAAGCTCGGTGAGGACCTTTGTAATTTTTGGAATGATATCGCCAGCCTTTGTCATGATCACCGTATCGCCAACGCGCACGTCGAGTCGACGGATCTCGTCGATATTGTGGAGCGACGCGTGCTGTACCGTTGTTCCGGCAAGAAATACCGGCTCGACCTGCGCAACCGGGGTGAGCTTTCCCGTGCGTCCCATGTGCCAATGAACTGCAAGAAGCTTTGTTACTCCCTCTTCCGGTGGAAACTTATACGCAACGATTCCACGAGGCGTTTTTCCAATAATTCCAAGCGCCTTGTAGGTCGCGATTCGATCGACTCGTACGACGATTCCATCAATCCAGAACGGAATCTTTTCGCGCTCCTTTTGCGTTTTTATAAAGTAGGCCTGTACCTCCTTAAGGGTCGCGCAGGCCTTTCCCGGCGCCGTCTTAAATCCGAGGCTCGAAAGCATCTCCATCGCCTCCGATTGTGTCGTAAGTTCAAATCCGGAAAGGTGCCAGGCTCGAAAATCGAGAGGCCGTGTCCGCGTAATTTCCGGATCGAGTTGCCGAATCGATCCCGCCGAAACGTTGCGAGGATTTGCGAAGACCTCCTCGCCTTTCGCTTCTTGTGCTTTATTGAGAGCTGTAAAGTCGACCTTGTTCATGTAAATCTCCCCTCGAACTTCAACGAGCGCAGGAGGAAGTACGCCCTCCGGCATTCGCAAACGAAGTGGAACCGCCTCAATCGTTTTTACGTTTTGAGTCACGTTCTCGCCAATCGACCCATCCCCGCGGGTCGCCGCGGTCGTAAGTATGCCGTCTTCGTACCGAAGGGAGACCGCAAGACCGTCAATTTTTGTCATTGCATAATATCCGTCGATTGCCCCATCGTACACGTCCGCCAATCGCTTCTCCCAATCCTCGAGTTCCTCAAACTGAAACACATCGTTCATCGAGAGCATGCGTTCGAGATGGACGACTTTTTCGAATTTTGGAAGGGCTACTCCGCCAACACGTTGTGTCGGTGAATCGGGTGTAAGGTATTCCGGATGTGCCTTTTCGAGCTCGGCAAGCTCGTGTTTGAGCGCATCAAGCGCTTCGTCCGAAATCTCTTGCCGATCCTCAACGTGATAAAGGTGGCGGTGATAATTAATCAGGTCCTTGAGTTTTTCAATGCGTTCTTTCATTCCCCTAGTTTACCAGCAAAGCCATGTACCATTCAATAAGATCCGCGCCAAATAGGAGGCTGACAAATGCTCCAAGGACAAGGAATGTTCCGAAAGGCATGTGGTCATGAAGCCCCTCGTGCCGTCGTAAAATCAGGTAGATTCCGACAATACTTCCGAGGATATAGGCGAGAAAGACCGAGAGGACGCCAAGAGCGGGTCCAAGATAAAGCCCAATAACGAGCGCGAGGCGAATATCTCCTCCTCCCATCGCTTTTCCGTGGGTTAGGGCGTACTGCACGGCGAAAAACGCACCAAGGAGAAGCCCCGTGAGAACAAGTGGGGTCAAATTCGCACCAAGAAGAATTTGAAAAAGAAACACCGCGATAATCGCCGGAATCGTCATCCGATCAAGGATAACTCGATAGCGGAAATCGTAGAAGAAAATGACAAGGAAGACGAGGGCGACCGTCGTATCGCGAACAAAAAGAAGGAACCATTCTCCGGAATCAACAAAGTCAGGGAAGGCAAATCCAGTATACGCACGAAGAAAAAGGGCTGTTACAAGAATCGCACTAAGAAGTTCGACTGCCGGATACTGCCAGACCGCCACTTTCTTTCCCGTGCAATGATCCTTAATCGAGAAAAAACTTGCGAATGGAAGATAATCCGACCCTCTCGACGGAAATTCGCACGCATCCCTATCCACTCGCTCTCCAAGAACCCCGGAGAGCCTTGTACGAAACACAAGAAGATTCACGAGTGTCCCGAGAATAATGCCGACAAATCCCGCAATAATTCCGAGGATCACGAGTTCATCCATATCAATTTCGAGAAAGCGCCTGGCACTCTCCCGAGCCCCAACCGCTTTCGGTTGCGCAATTTACTCCTTTTTCGAGTCCGAGGTATGGCGCCCTGCGTTCGAGTTCAAACTCAATTCGATAACCGGTCGTTCCGCCAACGTAGCAGTACACGTTCGTTTCCTCGCCACAGGAGACGAGCTCTTTAAGGCGCGCGCTTGGAGGAATCGCGATTGAAGCCTGATAAATCTCTCCCGTGCACGTTCCCGAAAAACCGCTCTCGTCGATACAGCGCGCCTCGCCCCCACCGAGCGGGATCCCGGCATTACTAAACGGGTATTCATTTTGCGCAAGGTAGTAAAGCTCGAGGCCGACCTGCGTTTGGCGAATATCGGAAAGTCGAACCGCGTCACGTGTTTGAGCGCGCGCATTCGTTAGCGCGACCAGCGCAAAAAGCCCGAGAACTCCGAGAACAAGTCCAAAGGTGAGTAATTCGATCCGTGTTTTTGTTGAAGCCTCCATAGAAAAAGTATAGCACGATTAGGCGAGCGCCTTCGCGATCCGCTGTGCAATTTCGGACGGGCTTGTGTGTGGCCCCGAGAAAAGTTCCGCGTACTCGGTACGTTTTAGTGCGAAACGGTCCGCTGGACGGAGGCGCTTTGCGTAGAAAAAGAGCTGGACGTGTTGAAGGGTTGGAAGCGAGACAAGGTGTCGATAGAGCGAGACAAGATCAATCGCACATTCGATGTCGACAAGGAGCGCCTGTGGCTTTCTCCGCATCGCCTTCCGCTCAAGCTCTTCAAGCGACGACGTCATGGCAACAGAAAAATTCCGCCCCGCAAGCTTCTTCTCGAGAACCGATGCGAGGAGATCATCACAAAGAAGCGCGAGAACATGACTACGCATACTATTTTCTTCCCTTCATCGCGAGCCCAATCGCCACGGCAAAACTCGGTCCATTTTCATCAAGGGCCGGTCGAAGCCCGCTTGGAGCGGAGACGCGCGCCCATGGATCACCAAGGTACACATTGATATTCAACGCTTTTGAAAGATAGGGGTCGAGATACGGGAGATGTGCCGACCCGCCAGTGACAATGATCTTCTCAACCGTATTGTAGGAATGGAACTCTTGCCCTGCATAGAGGTCGAGCGAGTAGCGCATTTCGTGAAGAATTGGTTGGAGTGCATCGATAATAAATTTTGGCACCTCCTTCGATTCCGCCTCGGCAAGATCGCGCTTCACTTGCTCCGCTTCGTCTAGATCAATCGTCATCATTTGCGCAATCCGCTTTGTCACGTCATTTCCGCCGGTTGCGATACTGCGATGAAGGAAGGGAAACCCTTCCTGAACAATCGTGACCGTCGTACGATCATGGCCAATGTCCACAATCATTACCCGCGACTTATCCTTTCCGATAAGCGAACGGATAAGGCCGAATGCTTCGGTTTCGAGCGATTGAAGCACGATTCCTGATTGCGCGAAAAGGGCTGTATAGTTAAGGACGAGCTCTTTTGGCGCTCCCGAAACGAGAACACGAGAATGCTCGAGCCCCTCTTTTTCTTCGGGACGGTCGATAACAAGAATATCAAGAACCATTTCATCGATTGGCTTCGGGAGAAGGGTTGATACTCGCTTACGTGCGGACTCTTCCATCTGCGCAATCTCTTTTGACGGCGGGACGGTAAAGATCGCGTGGAACACTTCGTGACTTGGGAGTGAGGCATTCGCAACGCGCACCTTCATTCCAGACTCTTCAGCAATTGCCTTAAGAACAAGTCCACCGGATTTTGGCTCTGTAAGAACACTTCCGCGTGTCATTTCAGTTTCCTTAAAATGCGCTTGGCCGTAGGTACCAAGTTGCGATTTGCCTGCCTGATCAAGAATTTCTACCGCCTTGATACCGGTTGTTCCGATATCTACCCCGATAAGCCCGGGCGTCTCTTCTTTTTTTCCTCCAAAGAGTGCCATATGGACGACACTATAACACAATCAAACGCTTCGATCGATCACTTCGTTCACAATCGAATCCGCCACCTTGTTAAATTCACGGCGTACATGAGAAAACGTGATCGTTTCAAAAGATGGCATCAGAGATTTAACCGTTGTATGAAATGGCTTGAGACCAGCATTCTTCACTTTGTACTGCCCGTTAATTTGTTTTACCGCCAGCTCCGAATCGAGGCGTACTTCAAGATCCGTAATACCTAGTTCGATCGATCGCAAGAGTCCAATGCGAATGGCATTGTATTCTGCAACATTATTCGTTGCGACACCGAGGTATTCGCTCACGCGTGCAATCTCTCGCTCTTCGCCGTCGACGAGCTCATAAATCACCGCTCCGGAACCGGCTGGCCCCGGATTTCCTCTCGAGCCACCATCTGCATACATTCGACCCTTCATACAATCGCAATATCGATTAATTCAAATTGAAGCTCTCGTCGGCCATTCCATTCGTTCACTGACAGTCGATAGACGAGATCCGCCTCGGCTCCTTGCGGGAGCTGAGATTCAAGTTCCCCAAATCCAAAGCCAATTCCTTTCCATAGTTTACCATTTTTTGTTGCGACTGACAGGCGTAAGTGTTTTCCATCGGCGCCGATTTTTTGGGCAGTTGCGATTTTTGCACGACGGTGAACGAAGACCGGTTCGCGGTTCCCTTCCCCAAACGGCTCGAATCGAGTGATGTCTTGGTAAAATTCCGGAGTGACCCGGTCAAGCGGATACTCAAAATCAATTTCAAGAGACGGTTTCGGATCGACCGCGCCGAAATGCGTTCGAGCGAAGGCTTGGATTCCCGCCTTGAACGGTTCGAGATGCGTCTCGGAGAGTGTGAGTCCGCAAGCCTGCGGGTGGCCACCAAACTTTACGAAAATATCCCCGCAACTTCTCATCGCTTCGACGAGGTGGAGTCCGCCCGCCGTTCGCCCCGAACCAACGTAGTGCGAACCAACTTTCGCAAGAACAAACGTCGGAAGCCCAAACTCCTGCACGAGCTTTCCCGCCGCGAGCCCAATGACGCCCGGATGCCAGTGTGGCTCCCAAACGACAATCGCCGGGTTCTTATCGGCTTCCGCTTCGACTTTTGCGCGGGCTTCTTTGTAGGCGATATCGGAAATCTTTTTGCGTTCACGATTAAGCTCTTCGAGCGATTCGGCATGCCCGCGCGCTTCTTCTTCGGTTGTCGAAGTGAGCGCAAGCCAAGCGTGGCGAGCGTGCTTTACCCGTCCTGCCGCATTAATCCGCGGACCGATTTGAAATCCGATTGTTTGCGTATCAATGACCCCTTCGGCGCGAGAAAGTTGCAGGAGCGCACGAAGCCCCGGCCACTTTGTTTTCTTAAGCACCTTTAATCCAAAATGCTCAAGGACACGATTCTCGCCAAGGATCGGCATCACATCCGTAACGGTCGCGATTGCTACAAAATCAACAAACCATTTTTCATATCCTTCCGGTAAATCCGCTCCCCTTTTTCGCGCCTCGCGAATAAGCGCAGTCGCAAACTTGTACGCAACTCCCGTCCCACACAACTTTTTATTCGGGTAGGACTCTCCAGGGGCGAGAGGATGAAGGATAAGTGCGTGCCCCGGAAGACGCTCGCCGAGCTGGTGATGATCACAAATAATGACATCGATCCCCCGCTCACGCGCTAAATCAAATTCATTCGCATTCGCAATACCGCAATCAACCGTAATAAGAAGATTCGTCCCTTCGTCCGCAAGCCGTTCGATCGTGTGGCGTGCAACCCCGTACCCATCCTTCTCCCGGTCCGGTAAAAACACCTCGAGTTGAAGATCAAACGAAAGCGTTCGCGCAATATCGCGCAGTGTAAGCGTTAAAACCGATGACCCACAAACGCCATCCGCGTCGTAATCCCCATGGACAACAATCTTCTCGCCACTCTCAAGCGCCTGAAACACCCGCGCTACCGCAAGCTCCATCTTTGTAAAAAGGTTCGGATCGTGGAGATCGCGCTCCCAATCCAATGAAAAAAAGGTTTCTTGATCTTCCGGTCTCACCCCCCGATTTTCAAGGAGCGCCAAAATAGGGTCCGAAACATCCTCCTGCTTCGTATTCCACGCAAATCGCGACATCATAGAAGTAGTGTACCACGCCCAATCATCGTTGACATTTTCGCTAATCTCGGCTATATTCGGACAGCCTATTCGGAGGTGCTCCATGAGCGAGGACGGGCAAAATATCGTCCACGTGAATTTTCCGCAGGTTTGGCGTAGGTCAGTCGGAACGGAATCGCCCACCACCGGCGGAGAGAAACCTCCCACCGACAAGAACTCGACGGACGACTCCGCCAGGTTAATCATCAGCTTGTCGTATACGGGCAACCTGAAGTCGATGCGTCGCTGGATACCCGTGATGGCGATTGGTTCATGTATCGCCGCGATCCTGGTGGCTATCGACATCCTCTGGCTTCTCGTACGAGTCGTTGCGATAGCGGTACACTACAGCCAAACTCCTGGAGGTTGATTGTCTCACATACCGGATCCCGACACAGACGAACAACACGTTCTCTACCTCGATCGAAGGGTCGATGAGGATGCGAAGACGGACGAATTCCCAGTCTGGAGTCTCGACGATGAGTCGACCGAGGCTATCATCGTCGAATACCCGTATCCGTACCCGCAACGGGCGGAGATCGTTCATCAGCGGAAGCCGCTCGGTCCGCACGCTGTGCAATTCATCGCGGTCAGCCTGCTCCTTGCGATGCTCGCGATACTCATGTGGGCCGTCTAGCGTAAACGCCACTCCTCTCGGGGTGGCGTTATTGCTTCCAGTACTGTTTAATTTTGAAATACTCAGGAACGGATGGATGAAGTTCCAGGGATTTGATCTCGGCCAAGGTAAACCAGCCGTGATCTGAGTGATCCTCTGAACGTACAAAATCACCAGTATATTGCAGCGGTTCGAAGTAGTGAAAAAGTAAGTTTCGATTCTCATCAGCGAAGTGCACCGTAGCTACTACGTTGCCAGGAATAATCGCATAACCGGTTTCTTCTAGCGCCTCCCGCACAACGGACTCTTCTGCATTTTCCCCCGGATCATGTTTCCCACCGGCAAAATCCCATGTGCCAGGATAACTTGTAGTACAGCGCTTCAAAAGCAGATATTTATCGCCGTCTTTTAAAACTGCTTTGGAAATTTCGATCATATCTAGCGCTTCAAAATATTGAGATAGGCTTCGCTTGGAATATTGACCTTCCCCTTACCCATCGCAAGCATCTTTTTCTTTCCCTTCTTTTGCTTATCGAGAAGTTTTCGCTTTCGCGTCACGTCTCCGCCGTAGAGTTTTGCGGTAACGTCTTTTCGAAGTGCGGAAATTCGCTCGCTCGCAACAATCTTTCCTCCAACCGCCGCCTGGATCTTGATCACGAATTGTTGACGCGGAAGTTCATTTTTTAGCGCGGTAACAATCCGTCGTCCCGTTGGTTCTGTTTCGTTCCGATACGAAAAACTCGAAAGCGCCTCGACCGGTTCGTCGGCAACAAGAATATCGAGTCGAACAATATCGGCATCGCGATACTCAAATACTTCGTAGTTCATCGACGCAAATCCCGAAGAGAAACTCTTTAACTTATCGTAAAAATCGACAATGACCGAGGACAATGGAATCTCGTATTTCAAAATCGCGCGATCCTCGCTCAAAAATTCAGTCGTAAGATAGATGGCTTTCCGCTCTTGGACGAACGTCATGATTGGACCAATATAGTTCTTTGGCGTAATGATATCGATCTTTGCCCAAGGCTCCTCGATATGATCGATAAAAGATGGGTCGGGAAGCTCGTGTGGGCTCTTAATCGTCTCAGGTTCCGTTTTTCCAGTTCGGTAAACGTGGTACGCAACCGACGGAACGGTTACAACAAGCGCGAGGCTAAATTCTCGCTCAAGTCGCTCCTTCAAGATTTCAAGGTGGAGCATTCCAAGAAGTCCGCAACGAAATCCATAACCGAGCGCCGGACTATGCTCTGGCTCAAACACAAGCGCCGCATCGTTAAGCTTGAGGCGGTCCATCGCATCGCGCAGCGCCGGATAATCGCTTCCATCCGCCGGGAAGACACCAGCAAACACCATCGGGTTCGCCTCCTTATATCCAGGGAGTGGCGAAATCGTCTTCGTTGACTCGATCGTCATCGTATCTCCAACGCGACATGAAGCAATGTCCTTAAATCCTGTAACGATCGCTCCGATCTGCCCCGTCGTCAGCTCGTTTTCAGACGTAAATTTCGGCGCGAGTTTTCCAACCTCAAGAATCGTTTCATCAGCACCCGTCGCCATCATGTGTAGCCGGTCATTCTTCTTCAGGGCGCCATCAAATAATCGGACGTACGCAACAACGCCACGGTAATCGTCGTAGTAGGAGTCAAACACGAGCGCGCGAGGTTTTCCCGTCTCTCCAACGGCCGGGGGCGGGATTCGGTCAATCACTGCATCAAGAAGTGCGTCGACCCCCTGGCCCGTTTTCCCGGAAACCGCAAGAATATCTTCACGCTTACATCCGATAAGCTTAATAAGCTCCTGCGCACGCGCTTCAACGTCACTCGCCGGCAAATCGATCTTGTTAAGCACTGGGATAATTTCGAGGTTCTGCTCAAGCGCCAAGTACAAGTTTCCAATCGTCTGCGCTTGCACCCCTTGCGTTGAATCAACGAGAAGGATCGCGCCCTCAACGGCCGCGAGCGATCGTGACACCTCGTAGTTAAAATCGACGTGGCCCGGCGTGTCGATCAAGTTAAGCGTGTACTCGATACCGTCCTTTTTATGCGCCATCCGTACCGGGGTCAGCTTAATCGTAATCCCACGTTCTCGCTCGATATCCATCGAATCAAGAAGCTGATCCTGCATCTTTCGCTTATCAATCGTCCCCGTCATTTCCAAAATTCGGTCGGCTAGCGTCGACTTCCCGTGGTCAATATGGGCAATGATACAAAAGTTTCTAATCCGATCTGGAGGGGTCATAATGGTGCTATCCTAACCGTTTTTCTCATGATTGTCGAGTTTGACTCCGGTTTGAACTCCCATTATCTTTAGGGAGAGCTTGGAGGTTTCATGTCGGCTCCTGAACGAAAGAAGCTCCCTCATGCGGTGAATTTTACTGTCGCCAGGATTTGTGGCGTTCATGCGCTCACCAATGCGTCGCTGGGTCACAGACGCCACAGCGGACCAACTTTCCACCCTTGGGATACACCGCGTAGTCGATTTCTACCTCTGTACTCCGTCGAGAATCGATCAACTTCCCCTCACCCTCATGGCGAACCTGGAGCTACAGACCTTCGTAACGGAGAGGCGAGAAGAGATCCCTCAGCCACTGATCTTCGACTCGGTCATGCGTGGGCTCCTCGAGCTCCCCATGTGGGGTAGCGCGTACGACGTGTCGGCCAATCGCCCTCACCTGGTCGACATTGAAGCGTTCAACAGGGAGTGCGGTCGCTATGCACGCCTCTTCAACTAGCCCCTCGCGGGCCCTTCCGCCTCGGCACTCGCCGGGGCGTTCGTTTATGCAATGATTCCACTACCGATAAGTTCGTCACCAGTATAAAAAGCGATGAATTGTCCTGGGGCGACGGCGCGTTGATCATTTTCAAACGCAACTTCGGCACGACCATCTTCTAGGCTAATCGTACATTTCTGCAAAGGTTGGCGATAGCGAATACGAGCGAGGAGCTGTTTTCCCGCATACCGTGAAAGATTACCGTGGACAGTCTCCGTGAGCGACGAAGCGGTTAAATGATTCTTATACAAAGCGTCGTACTCTTCCTCATGCGCAACAACGAGTTCATTCGTCTCAACGCGTCGCTCGACAACAAAGTACGGAGATCCTCCGCCGATCCCGAGTCCAGTACGCTGACCGATCGTGTAGTACATGTGTCCACGATGCGTTCCAACGACTTCTCCTGCCGTCGTAACGATATTCCCTTCTCGTTCAGGAAGACGCTCGCGCAAAAAATCGTGAAGCTCAACTTTTCCAACAAAACAAATTCCCTGACTATCCTTCTTCTCGGCGGTGATGAGATTATGCTTTTTTGCAATCGCGCGGACCTCCGATTTTTCCATCTCGCCAATCGGGAAAAGAGATTTCGCGAGCTGCTCCTGTGTTAACTGACAAAGAAAATAACTTTGATCCTTATTTTGATCGACTCCCGCAAGAAGATGTGTCATTCCATTTTCGTCGACGCGTGTGCGGGCATAATGACCCGTGGCAACAAAATCGGCACCAAGCTTTTCCGCCTCGTGCATCAAGAATCCAAACTTCATGTACTTATTACAAAGGACGTCCGGGTTTGGCGTACGCCCCGCCTCATACTCGGCGAGCATATACTCGTACACATTCTTGCGGTACTCATCCTCAAAATCAAACGTGTGAAAATCAATCCCGAGTTGCGCGGCGACTCGCATGGCGTCCCGTCTCTCGGTTCGCCAACTACACTCGCTCGAATCAATGCCGTCCGACCAGTTCTTCATAAACGCTCCAATGACCTTGTAACCGGCCTCCAAAAGCAAAACCGCGGACACGCTCGAGTCCACCCCGCCAGACATCCCTAGAAGCACGGTTTTTTGCTTTTCCATAAGCCGTTATCATACGATTTTATTGACATTTGGTCAAGATAATGGTAGCCTTGCATGTTCTTTGGAGGAACAATGTTCGACAACCTGCTTAAGCGCTTGACTCAATGGCTTCTCGGGGTAGACAGTGAGGACATCGACTTCATCTGGTCGAAGCGAGAGGGAGGGGTCAGGGGGCTCCTATCGCGGCTCGGACGACACTGGTGGAGCCTGATACACGGGCCATCTGGCAAGAACCTCTCGGCACAGTCCCGAACCGATATCGGGGTGATGATCATCGCGCCCGACGCCCTTCACCCCCTCTTCGTTGAGCGCCTACGAAGAAAGCACTCGTAACCAACTCAAAGCGACCCTCTCGGGTCGCTCTTTGTTAGAATCGTTTGATTTGTGATGGCTTGTTTGCTCGGCCGCGAGATCGTTCCATCGCCCGTTCCGCTGCTGATTGACGAGGCGTCGTTACTGCACCGACCTTGTCAATATTTTTCGGAGAAATTCCTCGATTTTTTACAGCTAGGTCCTGAATACGGTCGAAGTTCTTCGTGATAATTTCTCGCTCCGTAAGAGCCTCATTGAGTTCTCGTCCGTTTTTAGATCCAAACAGACGTCCGAAAAACCCTGTCGTTTTTTTAAGCTGTGCGATCTTTTTATCGAGTTCCTCTAGATGTGCAACTGCGTAGCGTAGCTCGCTTGCGGATTTATAACCCAAATCGTTGAACCCAAGCTGTTGAGAATGTGAAAGAAGGTAATCAACGTCGCTCGTATCAACGCCAAGCAATGTTTCCGGCAGAGTTGATTTCACACCCTTAAGGTCAACACGACGAACCATCGAAGTTGGACGCATTGATTGCTTTAGTTCCTCCACGCGTTCAGTCGCGCGTTCTTTCTCGACCGCCTCATCTTCAATAAGTACTGCTTCCGCGGGATCTTCGAGGTCTGAAAGCGCGGACTCGATTTCGGCAATGCTAATCCCACGCGCTTCAAGTGCCTCTTTTTCTTCCGTCGTCTCAGCGTCAAGAAGATCTGCTTTCATATCAAGCAGTTCCGCGCGTAAAATGTTTTTCTCCGACTCCGGAACGTTCTCGAGGGACTCTTCGTGGAGCAACTTATCAATAAGTCGTTCACGAAGTTTGGCGAGATCGACCGCGCCATCCGCTTCACGGAATGCGTCGACCCATGACGTTTCGATTGGTCGCTGCGTTAGACCGGCAATCTCACGCGCCTTTTGCGGTTCAAGATTCACCGTGTCGTCGTCAGACGTGTCTTCAATTCCAGTCTCGACTTCTTCAATCGCACGCGCAATATCGTCGTCTGTGATACCCATGTACTTTGCAACGGCGCGATCCGAAGCCGTCTCCTGGTCGGCGGAAGAGAAATCTTTCCTCATCTTTTGAAGCTCCTCAAGGACGGCGGACTTCTCCGCATCCGAAAAATGCGCAAATGAATCGCCATACTTTAACATATCCGCAAGCACTCCGCGTAACTCCGCTTGTTTCGCGAATTCAACTTTTCCCGGGCCTTTTCGTTCAATCATAGATGGATGTTTGACACCATTATAGCCGTTTATCGATAATTGAAGGTTTTTCTATCCACAAAGCAAAAACCGGGGCGTTAGCCTCGGCTTTTACATTTGGTTCCCAGACAGGGATTCGAACCCCGATTCTCAGGACCAAAACCTGATGTCCTGCCCTTAGACGATCTGGGAATGTGGGCAAATAATAGCTGAGCTTTGGTTTTTCGTCAATCAACGACGCTTCCCCCAAATGCCTCAACAAGCGTATCGATCGTCTTCTCTTCTTCCGGCTTTTGATAGACGGGAACAATTATACGCTCAATTCCCATCACTTCCTGCACGGCCTTTGAAATAAGACTGAGTTTCTTTTGGTCATTTACCGTATCGAAGTGAAACTGATGCGGAATTCCGATATGGATCTCTTTATCGTTCAGTATGAACGGCTTTGCGTTAGAGACAACGAGTGGAATCGCGATATTCACGCGCGCAAGAGCCTCCATGATTCTCCCCCATTTATTTTGAATCTCTTCAAGTTGTGGATTTTGTTCAACCGGTTTTGGAGCGGGCTTTGGGGCTGGAGGAGGGGTAGCTTGAGGCGTCGACGGCTGTGGGGCTTGAGGCGCTTGTACTGGCGGTGGAACAGGTGCCGACGTCGCCTGAACGGTCGGTGTTCCAAACGCCCCGATTAAAGCAACCTCAAGATTGATTTGAGGAACAGGATCAAACATCGGTCTCGCTCGCGCCGAGAGGATCGCGTCAAGAAGCGTAGTAAGCTCTGCTTCCGACATCGCCCCCGCAAGAGACATCATCTCGGATTCGTAACCAGAGAACTGATCCGAAACCGGTGCTTTCGCTTTAAGAAAGAGGCAGGCGCGAACAAAATGTGTGAGTTCATCGTAAAAATAGGACATGTCGCCCCCTTGATCGATAAACGCATGCAGTGTTTCGAGAATTTCCGTCGTGTTCTTCTTTAGAAATGCAAAAACGAGCTTCATTACGATAGAAAGCGATGTTTTTGGGAGAATGACAGAAGCAACGTCTTCGGTGACATGATCCGTTCCAAGTGCAAAAAGTTGATTGAGGAGCGTTTCCGCGTCTCGAAGACAGCCATCGGAAAGCCGGACAATCGCGTCAAAAACCGGATCGTCTACCGTTTTCTTTTCCGCTTCTGTGAGTTTTGCGAGCCGCTCTCGCATTTGTGTTTTTGCAATTCGGTGGAACGTGAACTGCTGACAGCGCGAAAGAATCGTATCTGGAATCTTGTGAAGTTCGGTCGTTGCGAGGATAAAAAAGGCGTGATTTGGCGGTTCCTCAAGCGTTTTAAGAAGCGCGTTGAACGAGCTCTTCGAAAGCATGTGAACCTCGTCGATAATGAACACCTTGTACTTCGCCATCATCGGAGAGAATCGGACGCTCTCGATTACATTTTCACGCATAACATCCACCTGCGTGTTTGAGGCCGCGTCGATCTCAACGATATCGGAGAGCTTGTGCTCCTGGAAGGCGGTGCACGTGGCGCAAGAACCGCACGCTTCGGACTCCCCTTCCTTTCGCACCTCGCAATTCATCGCCTTAGCAAACAGACGCGCGATCGTTGTCTTTCCTACTCCACGAGGACCTGAAAACAAGTAGGCGTGAGCGGTTGTGCCCTGCGCGATTTGGTTTGCAATGGTTGTTTTTACATGGTCTTGACCGGTAACATCCGCAAACGACATCGGTCGATATTTTCGGTACAGCACTTCGCTCATATGACGGCATTGTACAGGAAAAATGAAAACAAAAAAGGGGCCAAATAAGCAAACACCCGGACGGAGCAATGCTTCGTCCGGGACGTTTCGCGGCGGGGCACGGGCAGGATTCACCGAAGTGACTCACTACCCGCGCCCTGCTGTTGCGATTTCGCTTTCTAACGCTCGAGCTTTGCTCGACAGTGCTTTTCGGCACAGGAGACGGCGTTTTACTTCCATCTCTTCATTAGATTGCGCGGATCTGTAGAACGGATTCTACACCCCCGGAACGCCATATTGCAGGCATTCTACCAGACCTTCATTAGCCGGAGCCGTTGAAGATCTTTTTCAGTTAGCCGCGAGGCTTTGCGGTACAAGTTTCCTTGTCTCCGATTGCGCTACTGATACGCGCATTTTGTCTTATCGCTTGGTCGGCGAGTTTGACTTGAGTAGAGTTGAGTAAGCGAACTTACTCTAGCTTTCTCCACTCGAGCATTCGAGCTTTCTAGTTCTCGAACACTTGTTCCAATCATGCTGTGCTAGAGCTTGGAATCACCGAGATGACTCCATTGACCGATCGAGATCGAGTCAATTTAGTGGGATTGGGTCCACCGTTCCAAGTAATTGTTTTGAGCCAGTCAGTGCGCCGGAGCGCTCGAACCAGGTCTAACCGCTACTTGAAGGTAACGAGAACTATACGTGAAACAAAAACACCCCGCAAGTGCGGGATGTGGATAACTATAGAGCAAATGAAAAACGCCGGTCAGTGAGTCATGGGCAGCCGAAGCTACTTTGACCCACCAACCGGCGGAAGACGGTTGACTGCGTGGCGCAAACCTCGCAGTCGAACGTTGACTAGGAGCCTTCGCTCCCGTGCCACCCCGGGTATCTGTTTGCGCAGACTCCTGGGGCTCTGGTATTGCTACCAGGATCCGTGGCCAGCGGACCGCTCCACGATCTGTCTCGTGGCTGGAAGGCCAACCCCTTCCGTTGCAGTCGAAGGAGTCCGATAATGTCTCGGACCCGACAGAGTGCTTGGCCTGCACTCTGTCATCGGTCTTTTAGAATCCCGCGAGTTTGCAGACCAGAACCGACAGTCTGGTCTGGACTCGTTGATCGGAATCCGCTCACATCGGCGCACTAGTGGCGCCGCGCGAAAGCGGGAGTGTGTCCCCGCCCGCAAAAGGTTAGCACAATTGGTACTTTTTTCTGTCACATTAGGACAGGTGGAGCCCACAGGTCACCCACCATCTCGAACCCGAATACAATAGCAAAGATCCGCCCTTTTGTCAAGGGCGGATCTCTATTTATTTTCCAAACGGCACAGGAGGAGGCGTTCGCTCAGCTCCCTTGATCCCGATCCCTGCGCGAAGGGCGATTTCGCGTTCGACGAGCTCTTTTGGCTTTCCGTATGTAAGTCGGGAAATTTCCTTGAGGTTTTTTGCGAGCTCCATATCCGGTTCCTCAGGCGCAACGGCAGACATCGTGAACGGCTTGAGCTGGACATTGTTTGCGATCAGCTTTGCATTCCAAGTAAACTTGTCCGTATTCATTAAATCGTATGGCGAGAACGTTGGCTCAAACACTTTTCCAAGAATTTCAACGTCTTCCGGTCCAATTCGTGACGCGAGCATCGACCCGACGTTACCGAGAACGGCATCGCGAATTTTCGTGTCGCCATTGTTTGCAAGTTGCCCCATGTATTGGTGCGCAAGGACAAGGTTTAAGTGGTATTTTCGCGCTTCGGAAAGAATCGTTGCGATCGACGGGGTAATAAAGTTCTGGAACTCATCGATATAGAGATAGAAATCCCGTCGCTCCTCTTCCGGCATATCGGCTCGAGAAAATGCGGCCATTTGAAGCTTGGCGACCATGATAAGACCAAGGAGGTTTGCATTTACTTCTCCTGTCTGCCCCTTCGAAAGATTAACGAGAAGAATCTTACCGGAGTCCATAATGTCTCTAAAATCAAAAGCGCTCTTTGATTGTCCGATAATATTGCGCATCATTTCGTTCTCAACGAAACGTCCAACTTTTGAAACGAGGTATCCCATCATTTCTGACTTGTGATAATCCGAAGTCTTTGCCATTTCATCGAGCCAGAACGACTTCACGATTGGGTCCTTAACCTTCTCGATCCACTTCTTTTGGAAGGCGTCGTCCGCCACAATTCGAGGAATTTCGGCAATCGTCCCCGGATTCTCAAGGTCAGACATAAGCGTCAACATAAAGTTGCGCATCGAGTGCTCAAACATCGGTCCAATCATTTCCGGCGGGAAAAGCATGTAGAAAATCGAGATCATCTCCTGGACCGCAAAATCGCGCATGTTCTCGTTCGGCGCTTCGAGCATATTAAGTCCCATCGGACGCTCCATGTCGGCCGGATTGAAATAAATCACGTCGTCAATTCGCTCCGGAGGGATCGACCCAAGAATCATGTCAACAAGGTCACCGTGCGGATCAATCACCGCCACACCCTTTCCGGCACGGATATCTTGAACAGCAAGATGACGAAGTAGGTATGATTTACCGCTTCCCGTTTTTCCAATCATGTACATGTGGCGTTGTCGATCACTTTCATTCATGTACACTTCGGTTCTCGCTCCGCGATAGGTATTAAATCCTAAATGAAGTCCGCTTGTTGGAAGTCCGCTCGGAGCTGGAGCGATTCGCGCATCGAGGAAGCGAATGTTTGGCGTTTCGGTAGTCGGAAGTGGAAGATGCCAAATACTCGCAAGCTCTTCCGTATTAAGGATAATGCGATACCCCTCCCGGAACGTACGGTAAATAAAGTCGTTGATAAGCGTCGCCTTCGATCGCGGGATCGATTTTGTAAACGCGTTGCCGAATTCGTAAATGTTGTATTGCGCAAAAGCCTGGAGAACCTGGTTGAGAATTGCTTGTGCCGAGGTTGGCGTTTGACTCGAAACGACAATGCGAATATTAACCTCCATTCCTGCCTTTGAAATCTTCTCCTCGATCCCCTGGAGCATGTTTTGTTCCGCTTGGCTCAGACGTCGTTCACGGAGCTTCTGTTCCGCTTTTTCGATTGCCTCTTTCGATTTAAGCGCCTGTGACCAAGAACTCTTTCCTCCGCTCTTTGCCGAGGAATAACTCATCCCTTCGTTCATGTTTTTTACGATGCGACTACCAAGCGCGCGCCAACCGGCATCGGCTGGTCGAGCGATAATTTGAATCGCCGCACCGTCGTGCTCATCGATTTTTGCAAGAGCATTTGTAATCGCGTTGAGCGGATCGTTCTCAAGATTTTTGTACGTCTTTATCGGAAGAATTGATTCGCGCTTGAACGTCAAATAGCCCCCTAGAATCGTACCCGTCGGGGAGAACATGTTGTAATCGGGCACTTCCTCGATATGCGCATCGGGATACTGTGCGTGAAGCTGTTGCTCAATGAACTGAAAGGCGGACGCCTTGGCCGTAATGTAGAAAGAGATCGCTTTTTTGTGGGAAACGATTTCAAGCGCGATATCGTCAGCGCGTCCCGAAAACCATGACCTAAGTCCAGTTTCCGGAGCAATCCCTCCGATTGCAGCGTAGAACGTTTCCGCAATTGAAATATCCTCTTGCTTTTGATCGACACGGTCTTCTCCACGCACATCGCTCTCGGTTTTAAACTTTGGGAGACGAATCAAATAGGTTTTGCGAGAATCAGCCCCAAGACCAACGGATCGTCGTCGTCCCCGAAGTGCGCGAAACAAGAGGAGTGTCGCCCCAACAGCAATTGCTATCGTAACGACCCCGATCACAGCAAGAATAATCGCTACCGGAATATTCGCAAAAAGTTCGTTCATACCGTAGTAGAAAGACGAGCATGGAAAAATTCAGCGACAAGATCCGCCTTAATTTTTACCTCCTGCTCAACATAATAAAGATTGATTCCCGTAACGACTCGAAGCCAGCTCCGAATAAGATCCATTACTTTTTCAATGACAAATTTTCCCGACTGGACCATCTCCGCAATTGCCAGCGCAACCTCCTCCCCCTTCCGCTTGAACGCTCCGCGTTCCGACTCGGGAAGCGAACGATAGAGATCGCCGAGATTTTCCGAGAGAATCGATTCAACTGAAAGAACGACCGAATCTTTGGATGCGGTCGGGGCTACACTCGGCGCCTGTGCCGTAATTCGAAGAGCCTCCATGTCTTGTGTGAGCACTTCATCCTCGATCGCATCGGGAAGATCGTTTCGCTCATGCTCTTCGCTTGGCCATTCGCGCTCAATTCTTGGCGCACCTCCAAGTTCTTTTCGTTCGTCTGCCATACGCTCGTAGTATAGCAGACTCGAGCACTATCCCTCTACTAACTTTTGCCCATCCTTCGTGTCTTTTACAAAATATCCTTTCGATTCAATGACAGCACGTAGTTCATCCGACTTTGCAAAATCTCCAATCGCGCGCGCCGACTCTCGCTCTCGAAGAAGCACCTCAATTTCCGAAGGGATCGATAGGGGTTTTGCAACGTAGAGTTCGAGCCGAAGTCCGAGAACGGAATCCATCGCAAGAATCGTCGCCGACTTCACTCCCGAATCAACGGCTGACTCAACGAGCCCCCAAAGAACCGCAAGACCAGCCGAGGTATCAAGATCATCATTTACCGCCTTCTTGAATCGCTCGAGCGTTTCCGTGTCGATCGTTGTCGGCTCCGCCCACTCCCTCACAGCGCCACGGAGTCGTTTAAGCGCATTTTGCGCCGAATCGAGCGCCTCAAAGGTAAAATTCTGTGGCGATTTGTAGTGTGCACCAAGAACGAAGTAGCGGAACGCGATTGGATCGTAGCCTCGTGCGATCAAATCCCGAATCGTGTACGTATTTCCGAGCGATTTCGACATCTTCCCTCCGTCGACCGTCAAAAATCCATTATGCATCCAATAATGCGCGAGCTTATTTCCGCGCGCTCCTTCGGTTTGTGCCATTTCATTTGTGTGGTGAACTGGCGCCAAATCTTCTCCTCCCGTATGGACATCAAACGGGGAATCAAGATAGGTCTCGCTCATTGCGCTACATTCGATATGCCATCCCGGAAACCCAACGCCCCAAGGTGATTCCCATTCCATCTGTCGCTTCTCGTCCTCTGGCGAAAATTTCCAAAGCGCAAAGTCACTCGGATTTCGTTTTTCTGTGTTTACTTCAACGCGCGCACCCTCTTCTTTTTCCTCGAGCTTCTGTCCCGTCAACACGCCGTAATCCGGAAGCTTCGCCGTATCAAAATACACTCCGTCCGAAATCTGATAGGCAAACCCCTTCTCAAGAAGCGTCTCTACCATAGCGATCTGCTCCTTAATATGCTCCGTCGCCTTCGGCATAATCGCCGGCTTCAAGAGATTAAGCGCATTCATCCCCTCAAGAAACTCTTCGGTGTACATGTTTGCGATATCCCAAGCCGTCATCTCACGACTGCGCGCTTCCTTCTCGAGCTTATCTTCCCCATCACTGCCATCGTCAGTTAAATGACCGACGTCGGTAATATTCATCACATGGCGCACTTCGTATCCGTTCAGCTCAAAGGTCCGTCGAAGCAGGTCTGCAAAAAGATAGGCGCGATAATTTCCAATGCTCACGCTTCGATAAACGGTTGGTCCG
This sequence comes from uncultured Gammaproteobacteria bacterium, assembly GCA_964401485.1. Taxonomy (GTDB): domain Bacteria; phylum Patescibacteriota; class Patescibacteriia; order UBA9934; family UBA9934; genus CAYFMS01. The sequence continues at coordinate 31,564 of CAYNYL010000007.1, read as the reverse complement.
CACGAATAGATCCCCACCTTTCCGGGATGAATCGGTGTAAAAACCTCTTTTTTTCTTCCAAGCGTGTTAAACAAAAGAATATCCATAGATACGGATATTCTTTCATAGCGACCTCTTATTTACAAGACTCGACGCTCACGTCCGACCAAACCCACATATCCCAATCCGTCGTGTAAGCGAGCTCGATTTCGTAGTTCGTCGGCGCGCCCTTCGCTCCGCAAGTGAATGTTCCCTTGATCTTCGAGAACGACTGCGCGCCTGGAATATCCTCCTCGCTATCAACTCCATCCTCGACCGATGAAACGGTAATGTTCATTGGCGACTTAAATCCATTCGTCGTTTTCATCGCTTCAAACTCGGCGAGAAGTGCATCCGAAAACGCTGTATCCTCCCCTCGCGCGTCACGCATCGAGATCGCGAGACTCTTTGGCATTCGATCGAGCTGATCGAGCGTGTCTTGTGCGGTACTCTCTGCGAGTGTCGCGTCGTACATGACAGGCTCCGCGCAACCCGCTCCAACAAGAACGAGTGCAACAACCGGAAGGGCAAGTAAACGATAGTTCATATTATCCGTCTCCTTTTATGAATAGTAGACTTACAATCGGAAGGAGTGGCCAGATGTAAGCGTAAGGTGTCGTGACAAACAGTGTTTGCAGGATTGGTGAAAGACCCGCAATCACGTCGTTTGGCAACAACTGGAACAGGACAAACAGAACAAGTAACGCGGACAGTATACCAAATAATGCATTTTCCCACCCTTCAGGAATTGTGTGTGGTTCAAAAAATCCATTTCGATTGACGATAAATACGGCTACGGCAACAGAAATAAGATAGAGCCCGATCGTTTGAAGAAGCGCGGGAGCGGAAATAAATGCAAACGATGCCGTCTTAAGCCCAGGCACAAGGAAAAATGTTAAGCTCCCGATATAGACGCCGGCAAGCAGGTTTGTTGCATAATCTTTTCCGAGCGTATACACGTACAAAATCGCAAGCGCAACAACGCCAACGGCAACAAGAATATCAAAACTCGCGAACGGAGTGTTAAACGTACTTAAGTATCCAATAATTTGCTCTTCCTCCATAGTCGCTCCAAGTATAACACAAACCGCGCCTTACCGGGCGCGGTTAAGAAGAGGAAGGACGTGTTCGAAGTAGCGAGGTTCGTTCGCGGCGAAGATGAGCTCGCCCCGACCAAGGAGCTCATCGATCGTCTTGTACCCCTCGCGATACCGATCCCGCAGTTCGTTTCGCCGACGCAGGACGATCTTCTCGACGAACTTGCAAAGACGAATGACGAGGTAAACCTCCCCGATGAGGATGAACACCGCGCACCAGGGAATGATCCCGATAACGATGATCCCGAGAAGTACCCCGGCGAGAAAAATCAGAACGTAGAGCGCCGTTTCGTACGCCTCAAGACCATGAATGTGGGATTCTTCGGCTTCCTTGAGAAGCTCGCGTTTGCGAAGAAGGTCTTTTGGATCGAGAAATCCCGACGCAGGCACCCCGATCGGATAGATAGGCTCCATGACCACCTCCGTCGCCAAAACTACACAAAAAAACGGCCGTCGTCAACCGACTAGCCGTCTTTTCGTAAGTTCAGTTCCTCGATCAATCGTCGTTGCTCTCGCGAAAGTTTCGTCGGCGTTTCAACCTGGATATGAACGATATGATCACCTCTTCCTCGATTACTTGGCACGCCCTTATTCTTTAATCGAAGCTTATCGCCACTTTGCGTTCCCGCCGGAATCTTAAGCTTCACCGGCCCTTCGATGGTATCGGTCAAAACTTCATCCCCGAGCGCCGCCTGCGTAAACCCAATCGTCCGCTCGGAATGAATCGTCAAGTCTTCGCGCACAAATCGCTTGTCGCCCTCAACATGAAGTCGCAAAAACAAATCGCCCTTCTCTCCACCCTGCACGGCCTCCCCGCCCCCTCTAACTCGAATCTTCATCCCATCCTCAACACCGGCCGGAATCGAAACCCGAAGCGTCTCGCGCCCATAGCTCGTCCCGTACCCGCGACACTCCGTACACGCCGTCTCCGGAATCTCGCCGTTCCCTCCACAAGCCGAACACGCAACCCGCGTTTGCACAACGCCAAACATCGTCCTTTGTGCCTTCGTCTCAAATCCCTGCCCGTGACAGGTCCCGCACTCTTTAAGTTTTGTCCCTGGCTCCGCGCCATTCCCCGAACAGCGCTCACAGGTCTTATTCTTCGATAAACTAATCTCCTTCTCAATTCCAAAAATTGCATCCTTAAACGAAAGCGTGACGTCGACAACAATGTCCTGCCCCTTCTTCGTCCGTCCTCGAGCGCCTCCGCCAAATCCAAACATGTCACCAAAAATGTCCCCGAGATCTTCGAAGTTCATTCCCTGGCCAAATCCGCTAAACCCGTTAAATCCACCCCCTCCTCCAGCTCCGTCAAAGGTTGTCCCGAATTGGTCGTACTGCTGGCGCTTCGTTTCATCGCCAAGAACTTGGTACGCTTCGTTGTACTCCTTAAACTTCGCCTCGTCTCCTCCTTTGTCCGGGTGATGTTCGTGCGCAGCCTTCCGAAACGCCTTCTTAATTTCCTCCTGCGTCGCAGATTTTTCTACCCCTAAGATTTTGTAGTAATCCTTACCTGCCATAATACTTCACCTTCATCACTATGAACGCTTTGTGTAGCAAACCGAGACACAGTGTCCAAATTAGTGTCCCGAGTACAACTAGCAACGGCATAAGATAGAGCACAGTGTATTCTTGCGCTTCGACAGTCCGAACTACTAACGCCTCAAGGAGAGCGAAAATTAGTCCGAAAGGCGCGGAAGCAACCAGTACATAGAAGACACCAATATTTGAAATAAACATTACGTTAAGCACCTCACCTACTATAAAGATCATCGAGGCTCCGAACAACAAATATCCAATTAATGCGACGAACAATTTACTATAATCAAACCAGCGCTTAAGCGCATAAAGCAAAATAAGAACCGTCACCGCGAGAACGGAGTATGCAAAAATAGTGTTCATCACTCCAGGAAAGGGTACCTCGACAACCGGGTTAATCATCATGAACGCAAATATCAGGAAGCTGATCGTACTCCCAAGAAGCCCAAACAATTCGTATTTTGTCATTTGCATATCTACTCCTTTACTATTTTAGCCTCCGCATCAACAACTTTCTCCTTACCTTTTCGCACTGCGCTGTCCCAGATCGTGTTACGAACCTGTGGCATTGCGAGGATATTTAGGATCATGGAAAAGAATCCGAGAATAGCTTTTTTTGTCCAATATTTAATGCGCCCCATACTATGTCTTATGATGAATGAGCCGACCAACCAACCGGGCGAACCCAATAATTACGGAAGTATATACGAGTGCAACAAGGACGGACATTAAAAGAAGTTCCACAGTTATAAGTAGATCGGATCGACCGACACTACGATCGACGAGCCACAAAACAAACCCCGGAAACCACAGTACATTTTGAATAACGGCCCTGATAGTACCGGTTGGCAGATTTGCGATGATGGTCCCATCAAACAAGCCAAAAAGCAGTACGGCAAGCACAATCAGGTAAACGATTATGAAATTCCGACTGCCTTTTGACATATTCATAGCTATTCCTTCTTATCGTCGTTTACTTCTTCGAAGTTGGCGTCTTTGACGTCGTCTTTCTTCTCCTCCGTTGTACCATTTTCTGGAGATGCTTTCGACTGCTCGGCTTGATAAATCGCCGTACCGATCTTTTGCGCAACGGTTGAAAGTTCTTCCGACGCTTTCTTAATCGCTTCGAGATCCTCGCCGTCTTTTACCGCCTTAAGAGCCGTAATTTTTTCTTCGATTGCTTTCTTATCTTCGTCGCTTACTTTGTCCTTGTGCTCGGTAAGCATCTTTTCCGTTGTATAGATCATTGTATCCGCCGTGTTTTTCGTTTCGATGAGTTCACGCTTCTTCTTATCCTCGTCGGCATGCGCTTCCGCGTCTTGTTTCATCTTCTCAATTTCATCCTTTGAAAGACCTGAAGACGCCGTGATCGTAATCTTCTGTTCGATATTTGTTCCCTTGTCGACAGCACGTACATTAAGAATTCCGTTCGCGTCGATATCGAACGTAACTTCGATTTGTGGAACGCCTCGTGGTGCTGGCGGGATGCCCGAAAGCGTGAAGCGTCCGAGAACCTTGTTATCCGCCGCCATCTCGCGCTCCCCTTGAAGAACGAGAATCTCGACCGACGGTTGGTTATCCGTTGCCGTTGAGAAGATTTGCGATTTCTTTGTAGGGATCGTTGTATTTCGTTCGATAAGCTTTGTCGCGATTCCTCCCATTGTTTCAATTCCGAGTGAAAGCGGTGTTACGTCAAGAAGAAGAACGTCTTTTACGTCTCCCTGAAGTACTCCGGCCTGAACCGCGGCTCCAAGAGCCACAACTTCGTCAGGGTTTACCGAAACGTTCGGCTTCTTTCCGAAATAGTCTTCGACTTTCTTAAGGATTAAAGGCATTCGGGTCATTCCCCCGACCATAACGATCTCTTGAATCTCGTCTTTTGAAAGCTTTGCGTCCTTAAGCGCTTGCTCAACCGGCTTCATTGTCTTGTCGGCAAGAGGCATTACGAGCTCCTCGAGCTTTGAACGGGTAAGCGTGAGGACCAAGTGCTTCGGACCCTCAGCTCCAGACGTAATAAACGGTTGGTTGATTTCAGTTTGTTGCGCCGTTGAAAGCTCAATCTTTGCACGCTCCGCCGCGTCTTTAATCCGTTGAAGCGCGAGCTTGTCTTGCGAAAGGTCAACCCCTTCTTGCTTCTTAAACTCCTCGATAATCCAGTTGATAATGACGAGGTCGAAGTCATCTCCTCCAAGGTGCGTATCTCCCGAAGTCGACATAACCTCGACGGTGTCCGCCGAAACGTCAAGCACGGAAACGTCGAACGTTCCACCTCCAAGATCGTACACAAGAATCTTTTGTCCCGCTTTTTTATCAAATCCGTAAGCGAGTGCGGCGGCCGTTGGCTCGTTAATAATACGCATGACCTTAAGACCCGCAATTTCTCCCGCGTCCTTTGTCGCTTGTCGTTGTGCGTCGTCAAAGTAGGCCGGAACGGTAATAATCGCTTCGGTAATCGTCTCGCCCGTTTTCTCTTCGGCGTCCGACTTCAACTTTTGAAGAACCATCGCTCCGATTTCTTGTGGCGTGTATTCCTTATCGCCCATCTTTACCGCAACACCCTCCCCACGCTTTACGATTTGGTACGGCATGAGTTTAATATCGCGTTGCACCTCCGGATCCTCCCACTTTCGTCCAATCAAACGCTTAATCGAAAACAAGGTGTCGTTCGGGTTCGTAACCGCTTGGCGCTTTGCTGGAAGTCCAACAACACGCTCACCCGCCTTGTTTGTCGCAATCATCGACGGCGTCGTTCGTACGCCTTCCTTATTTTCGAGAATTTTCGGCCGGCCTCCTTCCATAATCGCCATTGCCGAGTTCGTTGTTCCAAGATCGATTCCTAGAATTTTTGCCATATTATTTGTTTACAATTACTTTTGCTGGTCTGATAACGGTTTCCCCGATTTTCCAGCCCTGACTTACAACCTCCATTCCTCCGTCCCCCTCCTTTTCCTCAACCGCTTCGTGAAGATTTGGATCGAAGGCACCGTCTGTTGCAACCGGCTCGAGACCGAGATCTTTTAGGACCGCCTCGAACTGTTGCTTAATAAAGGTCACCCCCTGGAGCCAGGTCTTCACTTTCGCGTCTTCCGTTTCCGGAACGTGACGGACCGCTTGATCGAAATTATCCATTACGGGAAGAAGCGACTCCGCAAACCTCGCGCGAATCCGTTCGCGCCCCTTCGTTAGCGTCGCGTCCATCTCCTTCTTTAAGTTCTCATAGTCCGCAAGCGCACGCTTCCAGCCATCCATGTATTCTGTACATTGCGGGCAGGCATCCTTTTCACATCCCGCTTCGCACTCACAATTTTCACACTTATTCTTTTCTTCCATACGATTGATCTAAGACTGCGCGAACTTCCTCGAGCAGTTGTAAATTTTTTTCATAGTCCATTCTCATAGGCCCCATCAGTCCAATCATTCCAGTTGCCCCAGACGGGAGCCGGTACTTCGCAACGATTGTTGCAACCTCCTTCCCGAACGGATTATCGTTCCCGATAAACACTCGAACATCTTTTTCCACGTCGTCAAAGACCGTCTTCATCACCTCGTCGAGTCGATCGACGATGTGCGAGAGTGTTCGAAGCGTTTCAACGTCTTGAAAGTCCGGTTTCGAAAACAGGTTCGAGATCCCGGTCGTTTGATTGCGGTTCGCGTCGAGCGACACAAGCGCCGTTTCTCCGGAGATTTGCGAAAGTGCCTTCGCCATCCCCTGCATCACGTCCTCGTCGGTTCCTTGCGCCACCTCTCGAAGCTCTTTTCGCGCGGCAAGCTTCCGGCTATGTTGCCGTATCAGCTGGAGGTAGAAGCGGTAACCTTCCTCGGTCGGGACGCGCCCCGACGACGTATGCGGTTGGCGTAAATAGCCTTCCTCCTCGAGAACCGCCATATCATTCCGGATCGTCGCCGGAGAGACGTCGAGCCGATAATTCGACGCGATTGTACTCGACGCGACCGGCTCCGCGGTTTTTACGTATTCTTGGACCGTCGCCGCAAGAATCCGCTGTAAACGTTCATTCATAAACGAAACAAATTAGCACTCCGAATTGTAGAGTGCTAATTAAATGCTGTCAAGATTTTAGCGAATGAGTGTTGATAAGATCCCGAATACGGCGATGAGGATACATCCGGAAACGAGCCCGTACGCAAACGATTCGAAAATCTTACTTCGCTTGTGTGTCTTTTTCCGGAACGCAGACTGCGCCTTTTTCCTCCCTTTAAATTTCATACTAGATCATTTTCGCGTATTCCTCGACGAGTTTTTTACTTATCGCGATTGCGTGGTCCTTTGCCTGCTCTCCGTTATCATATTCAACGGCCTGATTCGCCTCAATAAACAGATAGTTCCCTTTTGAATCCTGTCCCATAAACTGCCAATCCCTTCCCGGCCGTCCCGAGTTGATCGCATTTCTTAAATTACGATACGGAGGGTAGTCCTCTTTACCGGAATGCTCCGCGAGCGCCTGCTTCACAAGTTCAGGGTTTGAAAAATCGATTCTTACGACCGATACTTCACCTTTTTCAAATCGTGCGTCAAGCGCATCGGCATCAAGATCGGGAACATGACCAATTTCGAGCGCCTCTTTGTATGTATCGAGAAGTCCTCGAAGTTTATTTTTCTCCCGACCGATTGCCCGCATAATATCGCCTTGATACATCGAAAAATCTTGCGCGGTTACTCCACGAATCCCCGCGTCACGCATAAGCGCGAGGCGCTCTTCGTTCGTAAGTTGACTTTGCTTTGCGGAATCGAGAGCATTTGTCATCCGAATAACACGGTCGTGTGCCGACCGAATTTCTTTACTTGTCGTAATCTTCCAGGATTCAAACACCTCGCTCGGATCTTCCTCCTCAATCGTTTCGACAGCTTCAACCTCAGGCGGAGTATTCGGCGTTTCTTGTGGGACCCGAGTTTCTACCGGCGCGCCTCGAAGCTTCGCCTTGATTGCCTCAACGCGCGCTCGCGCTTCGTCGCTTTGTTCAACGTCCTGTTTTTTCAGCGTCTCAAACGCTTGCTCTTCTTGTTGAATAGCAAAAATGCCAGTATCAGCTACTTCATAACGCACCTTTTCGAGCTTTTCTGAAGCGATTTTTGCCGCTTCGGAGAGCTCGGGCTTAAAGCCACCACGCTCCATCACCATATATTCGTATTATACACCAATCTTTTGCTTCTGCTTCTTCGCGAGCGCCGACCAAGACGCACGCGTCTTCCGCTTCACGAGTAAATCCTTGAATAATTCACCCGACAGCATTGACGGAACAATAACGAAGGTCGCACCCTGCTCGTAGAGCGCCTTGGCTTCATGCGTATTTTTTGCCGTAACGATAATCGAGGCCTTCGAACGCTTTGCAAAACAATAGAGAAGAAGGTCGCGGCTTACGGCAACATCAGGAACGGTCGAGATAATCGTCTCGGCCTTTTCTAGACGGATATAGGAGAGGAAGTCTTCGTTCCCAGCGTCTCCGTACTCGTACGGAACCTGGCGTGCCTCGAGCGATTTAAGCGCCGATGGGTCAAAATCAACGACAAGGAAGGACTTTTTAAGTTTCTCGATCGTTGGGAGAATAGCCTCTCCGAGTTTTTCATAACCGATAAGAATAATTTTCGACGCCTCCTTCGGTCGCACACGATCCTTATCCGGAGCGCGCTCAAAAAGACGAAATGCTGGTTCAAGGAATTGATAGATTTGTTCATTGTAAATCGTGAGGTAGGTCGACCCCGCAATCGTCGTAAGCCCGACAATCGTTGCAAGTGACATTGCGTCCGAATCAACAAAGCCGAGCGAAATTCCCGCGGCAAGGAAGATAAATGAAAACTCCGAAATTTGCGCAACGGTTGTTCCAACGAGAAATCCGGTTCGCGGGTGGTAGCCAAAAAGACGCATTAACACAACGACAATAAGCGGATTACCGATGAGTACGAATAGACTTAGAACGATCGACGGAACGATAAGCGTACTCGCCGATTCAACGGACAGGTGTGTTCCAAGCGTCACGAAGAAAAGGATAAGGAAAAAATCTCGTAGTGGCCGAATTTTCGATTCAACCTCGCGATGGAACGGACTTCCCGCAAGGGAAAGTCCTGCGAGAAGCGCCCCAACCTCAATCCCGAATCCGAGAAAATGCAATGTGCTCGCGATCGCAAAACACCAAGTAAGCGCCGTAAGGAAAAGAAGTTCTTGGGATTTTGCCGCGTACGTGAAAATATACGGCAGAACCGTTTTTGCAAGACCGTAAAGAACGACCACAACGACAAGCATCTTCAAAAGCGCAAGAAGAATCGCTGACGAAACAATGGACCCAGAATCTCCAATCGTTCCAAGAACAAGAAGAAGCGCCATCGCAATCAAATCTTGAACGATAAGAAACCCCGTCGCGATACGTCCGTAAAAACGATCAATATCACGCTTATCCGACAAAAGTTTCACAATAATAATCGTGCTCGAAAACGCGAAGGCGGTGGCGGTAAATAACGAAGTCAAAATATCAAGATCGAGTAGCTGACCGATCCCATAACCGATAAGCGTCGTAAACACGACCTGCCCCACCCCTCCGATAAGCGCAATTTTTCCAATATCTTTAATGTTTCTCCAGTTGAGGTTGAGACCAACAAGGAACAAAAGAAACGCGATTCCAATCTTTGAAAGTGCCTCGAGCATTTCCGGCGCATCGGTGAAATTAAGAACATTCGGTCCGACAACAAGTCCCGTGATGATGTAGGCGATGATGAGCGGTTGCTTAAGAAGATGCGCGAGAAGCGAAAAGATTCCCGCCGTGATAATTACGATGGCGATTTCAGCGAATAGTTGATCTATCATATCCTCCCTGTCATTTGCTATAATGATACCACATGCGCGAAAAGATTTTGTATCATATCCGCAGGGAGAAACGACGGACACTCGCGATTCATGTTGAAGCGGATGGACGCGTACTTGTTTGCGCGCCAACAAAGCTCGCGCTCGAAGAGATCAAGTCGTACGTGGCGGAAAAACGACACTGGATTCGCAAGCACGTCGAAGAAATTCGCTCGCGCATCGCAAGCTACAAACCGCACACGTTTGTTGAAGGCGACACTTTTTTGTACCTGGGGACGAACAAACGCCTTGTTTTCGGGGGTCGCGAGGTTGCGATCGTCGGCGACGAACTCCACGTCCCGAAAGGCTCACCGAAATTTACGAAAAAACGGATTGAGGATTTTTATAAGAAAGAGGCGCGCGCGTACTTTGAAGTGATGCTGAAGGAAATCGAGCCAGCGATGCGGACTCGCGCGACACGTCTTTGGCTTTCGGGCGCAAAACGTCGATGGGGATCATGCAACCGTCTAAATGGACTCAATATCAACTGGCGATTAATCATGGCGCCTCCTGCGGTGATTCGCTCCGTTATCGTTCACGAACTCGCGCACACAATTCGCAAGGATCACAGTCAAGCATTTTGGAAAATCGTAAAGTTTCATTGCCCAAGCTACGCCCGCCAAAAGAAATGGCTCCGCGATAATGAACTGACACTCTCTTGGAAATAAGTTGACCGCACCCGAGTGGGCGCGGTCTTGTTGTCAGGGTGGCCAGATCGTCGCACGCGTGTACTTGATCTCGCGACCCCGGAGCCACTCTTCGAGAACGGACGAGGTTCGTCCCGCAACGTTGACGGAGATCTCCCCCTTCGTCACAAGGAGCAGGGCGTCGATCTTCGCGCTCGCCGGGCTGTGCGTTTGCCGGCCCCTCTTGTACGAGTGAAGCGAGATCACCTCGCCGGATCGAAGCGCCCCTTGTAGGGCACGAAGACGCGCAGGCCCAATCCAAGCGAAGGCGAGCCAGATTCCGTCGAGATAGACGGATAGCGTCTCCTCACACAGGAATGGACCTTCGTCTTTGCCTCGCGAGAGGAATGCAAAGCGGTCGTTCACGGCGAACGTCATGGGCACCTCCTGCGCTTTCGCGCTCGAGTGGATCCTCTGAGTCGGCCCTCGGTGGCGGAAGTTGGTTTCCGCAAGATGGACAGTGGCGCATCCCTTCTTCCGGGATCTCGACGCCACATCGACACAGCCATAGGGCACTTCGAATTTCGGGGCTGAGTGAGGCAACATTCCGCACGAGCTCGAGTACATACGGAGCTGTTCGACCACAGTCTACGCAACCATTCCCCTCCATCTCAGCCCCACACCCGCCACAAAAATTCACGGGTACACGCACAAACGTGATCACCAACTCAACCGAAATCTTTGCAAGCATGGAAAAACCTCCGAGCTATTTTTATCATTTTTTATAATTCACGGTCAACAAAAAACCCGCCTGTTGCAAGGCGGATCTTTTGGTGACCCCACGGGGAATCGAACCCCGATTTGCAGGATGAGAACCTGCTGTCCTAACCGTTAGACGATGAGGCCGTACTAAATTGTGTGACTATGATAGAGGATCCCATGCAAAAAGTCAAACGAAAAGCCCGTGCAAGAATCCCTGCACGGGCACGAGGTCGGCTACAATCGGACGTGGTGGACGTAGCGACGAAGGAGCTCCTCCGGGATCGGAAGATTCGCTTCGACACTCACCTGCTCTACCTCACCCTTCGAGCCAAGCACGCCGACAAGGATCCGCTTCTTGAAACCCTCGAAGTGCGCGCGTTCGACGAGCCGAATCTCGCCCTCGGGGCATTCCGGCTCGCTTTCCTCGACGTAGGTCTTGATCCGGTCGCGCGGAAGTTGCCCTTCCATGATCAAGCGAAGCGCCGTGACAGCGCGCGAGTCAGGGAGAAGATGCCACAATGTGTCATCCGTTCCCATCCGAACAAGCGCAACGAACTGGCCGGGGGAACGCGACCGAGCGATCGACAGGAGCTCCTGGAGCGCTGCCGTGCGTTCACGGCTCGGAAGTGAGAGGTACGAGTCGATGTAGCGCATCCGACGCAGGTTGAGGAACTCGACCATTCCAAGAAGATTGTCGACGACGAGCAGGTCGCCCTGGATCGAGTGAACCACCTTGTAGATGAAGTTCCCCGCCTCCTCGAAGCCAAAATCCTGGTAGCCGAGTCCGACACTATCGATCACGAGGTACCCGCAGGTATCCGCAATCGACATGATCGTCCCGAGCGACCCCCGTTCGGCGAGCACCTCGAGCACCTCCTCGACCTTCACCCCGATCCCCAAAAAGATCGAAGCCAGCTCAGGATCGCTCCGGATTAGTTGCTCCCCATACTCCTCGTGGCCGACGGTCGAATCGATGATCATGTCCTCGCCCTGGTGCGAGTACATCGAATGACCGATGTCATGAAGGAGCGCCGCCACAACGACGACAAGCGCGTGGTGGAAGGGAACCTGCAAGCGACGTGCGAGCGCGAGCGCCGTACCGGCGACCGCGATTGAGTGATCGAGCCTTGAGTGAAGGAGGTTTCGGCCATTCTCTGACCGGGTTGTCGCACAGGCGCGAATGAACCCGAGACGGCGAAACACCGACGTCCGACGGATCAAATCAACCGCCTGTTCGATCTTCTCGATCTCGGACTTCGACCAACCCAGTGGCACAATCGGATCGATGCCGGCGGCAATCCTTGCGGACCAACCGGTCACCGACACGATCGGAATGCGAAATGCATCGGCTTCACGGCCATTTTTAATGAGCAAGAATCACCTCCTCGACCAAACCTACACAAAAAAGAGAAAAATGACAACGGCAAGAAGAATCCGGTAAAGCGCAAACCAACCAAGAGAAATGTGTGAAATTAAACGAAGAAGAATCGATGCGGAAAGCCAACCGGAAATAGCCGCCGAGACAATCCCGATAGCGACAATCGACGCGGATTCTGTACCCTGAAAATCAAGGAGCGTCATGATCCCCGCTCCAAAAATAACGGGAATCGCAAGAAGAAAAGAGAAGCGTGCCGTTGAATTTCGGTCCATTCGAAGAAATAGCCCAGCCGTCATCGTAATACCGGATCTTGAAACGCCCGGAATAATCGCAGCCATTTGCGCGAGACCGATAAGAAAGGCGTTGACCCAGGTAACCGCGGGAAGTGCGCTAGGTTTTCGATAGACACGGGTACGGTAGTAATCTGCAATAAAAAGCAATGTTCCGAAAACCGCTAAGTTGAACGCGATAACGGCCGGCGTTCGAAGCAGTGCGAGAAATTTATCCCCGACAAAAAGTCCAAAAAGGACGGCAGGAATCGTCGCGAGAACGACCTTGAGCGCAAAATCGAGGTTATACCGCATGCGTACGAGAATCTCGACGAGTTCCGACCGCATAACAAAACAAATCGCAAGAAGCGTTCCAAAATGGACCGCAATATCAAAACCGATCGATTGCTCTTCCCAGCCAAAAAGCTTGGGAAGGAGAATTAGGTGTCCGGAGCTTGAAATCGGCAAGAACTCCGAAATCCCCTGGATCACACCAAGGACGATCGCTTGGAGCTCGGTCATAGCGTGAACGTGTCTTTCTTTCCGCGTCGTCGCTTGCGCTTACGCTTTTTCTTTTCTCCCGCTACAGGCGCCTGTACCACAACCTGAGCCGAGGCCTGCTCTACAACCGGGGCCTGTGTTGGGATTGGGGCGAGAACCATTTCCGAAGCCCGTGGCGCTTCGATAATCGGCGTGACCTGCATCGGAACGATTGGCATTTCGATTGGGGCAACGGGCGCGACCGGCTTCAATGCTTCAAGTGAAACCGTCTCCTTCGGCTCCTCTTTTACGACAAGTTCGCCATCCCCCACCTTCGGAGGAATCGATTCAACGCGCTTTTCTTTTGCTGGCGCTCCCTTCTTTCGATTTTTTTGCTCCTCTCGCTCTTTTTGAATAATTGGAACACAGTCTTCACAATAAATCGGACGCGAACGATCAAGTTCAACCGGGATCTTAAACGTCTTTCCACAGCGGGTACATTCGTATTCGTGCGAGAAGCGTTCCTTCTTCGCCGTCTTTTTCGCCTCCTTCACCTCGGTACGCACCTTATCAAGATCAACGCCTTCGCCAAACCCGCTCCAATCCGCAACGCGTGTCTCGATCTCCTTACGATTCCCTCCGTACCACTCGCGCGTAAGTTGAATCACTTGTGCCTCACTTCCCGTTCGTTGCGCAATCGGAGGAAGGGTTAGTGCCGAAAACGGTTGACTCGTTACACCGTCAATCATGAGCTTTAAATAAATTTGATATTTCGGAAGGTTAATCAAATCCTCTGGGGTAAAGCGCGGGAAAAACTCCGCCTCCATAAATTGCGCGTCCGGACTTCCAACACGGAAGGCAACGATCGATCCAACGTTTCCAAATACCGCGTCGCGCACTTCCTCCGAAAGTTGCATAATGTACTGGTGCGCCATGATCAAGTTTAGGCGATACTTTCGTGCCTCGGACAAAATACTCGCGAAGGATTCAACGGCAAAGTTTTGAAATTCGTCGACGTACAGGTAAAAATCGAGTCGCTCGCTCTCCTTCATATCAACCCGCTCCATTGCCGACATCTGAATCTTTGTAATGAGCATTCCTCCGAGAAGTCGCGAGGCATCCTCTCCAATTCGCCCCTTCGACAAGTTCACGATAAAAATCTTCTGCTCGTCCATGATTGAGCGAATATTGATCGTCGATTTTTCTTGCGCAACAATGTTACGGATAATGCTCGCACTTAAAAACTGACCAACTTTGTTTTGGATCGGGGCAACCGCTTCCGTCGCAAATTTATCTTGGTAGGCCTCGAACTCTCGTACCCAAAACTGCTTTACAATCGGATCCTGGACATTATCAACAATCATCTTTCGATAGTCTTTATCGGAAAGCATTCGGTTAATTCCAAGAAGTGTCGTTCCCGGTGTATCAAGAAGCGCCAAAATCGTATTATTCAAAATATACTCCATTCGCGCCGACCAAACATTCTCCCAAATCTTCTTAAACACGCCCATCATTCCCGCTGCGACGAGATGTTTCAGTCCATCGTCAACACTCTCCAAAATATTAAATCCAATCGGATACTCAAGATCCGACGGATTAAAATAAATCACGTCCTTCATCCGCCACGATGGAACGTAGTCGATCAACTTTTCCGCCGTATCACCGTGTGGATCAACATAACAAACACCACTCCCGTGGTACATATCGGAAAGAACCATGTTCTCAAGGAGCGTGGTTTTTCCCATTCCCGTTTTTCCAATGACATACATGTGACGCCGTCTGTCGTCACGCTTAATCCCGAATTGTTGCATCGCATTGCGAAAATTCGTTTTCGCAAAGTACGTAATATCATTTTGCTCTTGCATAGCGGCTAGATTGGGAGATTCGGTGGAACGTCTTCGTTTGAAGGTGACTCGATGTGCATTTTCGGAACAGGTTTTCGCTCGTCGAAAGAAGGGTCAAGCGGTACCGGGGGTTTTGGCGTTGGGACGACGAGTTTTTCCGGGGTACGTACCATTGCCGGTTTATCATCTTTTGAAAGCGGAATTACAGGCATCGCCTCAGGAATCGTCGAAAGACCAGCAGGAGCTTCCGACAATTTCGACGCAGCCGAAGGATAGGCTGGAACACGCGCATCTCCCGCAGGGAAATGGAAAAGCGTCGCGAGTTCCTCCGTATTGAGGACAAACGGATCTGGTCCGAGACTAAAATTGCGTTGTTTGAACCCTTGAACAATACGCTTTTGCTTTGCAGGCATTTGCCACTCCATCCAGAAATAGTCATCTTTTGGCGTCGCGGGATCGTAAAGACCAAGATAGTTATCATTAAGGTTCGCAAACTGTGCAAACATTCCTTTTGAAATACTTGCAATCGAACCCTTGCGGAACGCGTCCTTAGGTGAAATATAGACAAAGCGGATCTTCGTGTACCAACCGTACTTGCTTAACTTACGCGTAACATCTTTTACCTGATCCTGCTCCTGTGGCGTCATCCGAAACATCGCCCAATCGTCTTTCTTTGGTTCATCACCGCCCCCACCAATTCCAAGCATTCCGCCCGTTACCTGATTCATCATCTCGGCCGGCGCCCACATGAGCGCGTCTCCAATAACATTACTCTTTTTCTCCGACTTCCCTTTTCCAAGTTTCTCTTCAAGGAACTTAATCCCCGGCTTTCGCCAAGAATCTTGTTCGTCCATTGGCATCACGATAATTTGAATCCCGTAGATTTCGTCCGGACGCATTTTTCCGAGCTGTTCAAGAATAACGTAAAGAGGATCCTTGAAACGCAGATCTTTTTCGCCTTGGTGTTCGAAATCAATATAGGTCTTGATCGGGTGATAGGTCGGCTTCTTAAGTACCATGATCCCTCCCCAAGAATTCGTCGTGTCATTTGGGAACTCGTCGACCCAATCCTTGGCATAATCTTCAATTTCAACAATTTGCGCATCCGGATACTGCGCGTAAAGCGACGCCTCGAGCATGTCGCGGTCTTTTTGCTGTACCCGAATAACGAATTGAATTTTTCCACCTATGCTTACGATTTCAAACGAAATAAACATGTGGAATTTTCCGTCGAGCCATTTTTCCTTCCAAGTGATCGACGATTTCGTCCCCGTCATTGTCGCAAAGAAGTTCTCCATTCCTTTCGGAGTTTGAACCGAAGCCGGTGGAACCGAAACGGAAAGATACACGAATTTTACCTTCGAATAGTACAAGCCCTGACGGTTATCAATCCAAATTTGCAAGAACCCCCAAATGACGACAGCGACGATTGGCACCCACCCAAAATAGAGAAGCGCCTTCGCCGCAAGCACGTCGGGCGGAGTAAGCAAGAAAAAATCGAGGATGTCAGATAATACCATAGCAACGCATGAAGTATATCACACGCGCTATTTGCCGTATTTCAGTTATGCACGGGACCTTCGGTCGCGGAATTTTTGCCAGAGGACAAGAAGTGGGCTCGCCACGAAAATGGAGGAGTAGGTTCCTGCCGTAATACCAATGATCAAGGTAAGTACGAAAGGCTTTGTCGTGTCGCCGCCAAAGAAGAGAATCGCGAACAAGACAAGGAGAGTTGTAAACGAGGTATTGAAGGATCGCGTAAAGCTTTGACGCACACTCAAATCAACGATATCCGTAAACTTCATTCCGCGCTGCTCGGCAAGATTTTCACGTGTTCGATCGAAGATAACGATCGTGTCGTTGATCGAGTATCCCATAATCGTGAGAAGGGCCGCAACAACTGTTGTATCAATCTGGTAGCCAAGGAACTGACCAAGAATCGCGAAGGCTCCAAGCGGGATAATAACGTCGTGAAGACCAGTGAGAACCGTAAGCGCCCCGTAGGTCCAGTTCGAAACCGGGTCCGATACTCGACGAAATGCGTAAGCTACGTAAAGAATGATCAGTACGGAAAGAAGAATAATCGCGCGCCAAGATTTGCGCTGCAACTCTTTTCCTACCGTTGGGCCAACGGAATCAAATCGGAGCTCTTCTACGTTACCGTGTGCTGATTCGAGCGTTGCGATCACATTCGCGTGTTCGGCCTCTGTGAGCATCGATGTTCGGATAAAAAGAGTCGTTCCCTCTCCCGCCTGTACCTTTGCATCAATTCCAAGCGTCGCAAGCGTCGATCCGATATCAGCTACCGCGACCGGGGCGTCCGTTTCGATATGAAGAAGTGATCCGCCCGTAAAGTCGATTCCAGGTCGGAGTCCCCAAATTGCAATCGAGATGAATGAGGCGATAATGAGGGCCGAAGAGAGCCCGAGCCAAATTTTTGTGTGTTTTACTACCGAGAATGTCGAGAACATATTAAGAGAGTTTACCGTTATACAACCAGTTTTTTCGAAGCGCCTTAAAGAGCGTAGCGAACTTAAGGAAGATTCGTGTGATAAAGATCGCGGTGAACATCGATACGAGAATTCCGATCGCGAGGGTTAGGGCGAATCCCTTAATGAAGCTCGTGCTCATCACAAAGAGTGTTCCCGCAGCAATAAGCGTCGTGATGTTTCCATCTCGAATCGCTGTCCACGCGCGTCGGAACCCTTCGTCAATCGCCGTCGAAAGATCGCGACCAGATCGCAACTCTTCGCGCAAGCGCTCAAAGATCAATACGTTTGCATCAACCGCCATTCCAAGCGAAAGGACGAATCCGGCAATTCCGGCAAGCGTCATCGTTACTCCAAAGAGTTTGTAAATCGCGAGGTTGATCGCAGAGTAGACGACAAGCGAGAGCATCGCAAGAAGTCCGGCGAATCGGTAGTAAGCAATCATGAACACGGCAAGGAATAAGAATCCGATAAGGGCCGCCGTCACGCTTTGATCAAGCGAGACTTTTCCGAGCGTTGGTCCAACCTGTTGCTGTGCAACGAGATCGATTGGAACCGGAAGCGCTCCCGCGTTAAGACGCTGAACGAGAAGTTTTGCCTCGGCGAGACTATCCAAACCAACAATCGTCGCCTCGCCACCGTAAATCGCATCCTGCACGACCGGCGTGGAAATCGGCTCACCATCAAGGAAAATCCCGATAACGTTCCCAACGTTTTCCGACGTGATCGTTTCAAACAATTTTGCGCCCTCTGGGTTGAAGCTAAGAACGACGTATGGCTGCCCCCCAATTTGCTGATCGAATGCAACCGATGCGCTCTTTACATGCTCCCCGGAAAGCCCTGTATTATCCCAACCGTCGAGGTCAAGGATATCGGAGGCCGTTGTCCAAGGCATCTCAATTTGCTGAATTTCATAGGTCGTCACCGTCTCCGCGTCAGTGCGGTAAATCAAGTGATACCCAAAGTCCGTCTCAACGATATCGGAGATCGTTCCCGTTCGCATCGAGAACAAAACGTCCTCAAAAGCCGAAACGGTATCCCCCTCCGCCAAGAACCCGAGCTCTCCCCCGTTTTCTGCCGTCGCATCCTCCGAGTACTCGCGGGCGAGATCAGCGAAATTTCGCGTTGTAGCCTTTTCTTGAATTTCCGTGATAAGTGCGAGAGCCTCGGCCTTCGTTCGAGAATTCTGACAACCCTGCGACTCGGCGTGACAGACAATAATATGTGACGCTTCAACTTTTGTCTTTTGGGCAGAGCTCAGGTAGTTGATAATATGCATCGCGCTCTCGGATTCATAGAGTCCACGAATAACACCCGGTCGCAAACGATCCGTTCGGATTCGTTTTGCGAGCCCACCAAAAACGGAATCATCTTCGTCGACAAACCCGACATATCCCCCCGCGCGCTTCGACGTTTCATCAACCGAGTAGCTTTCCGCAAGTGAGGCAAAATTCTCTCCATTCTTCGCAAGTTCAAGAACACGAAGCGCTTCCGTACGTTCCGCCTCTTGCGCAGCATCAATTTGTGCCTGCTGTTCCTCCGTTGGATCAATCGACAATTCTTTTGACGGAAGTTTAAACTCCAAAATCGGCGTTTCACCGATAAGCGAGATCGCTTGATTGATATCTTGCACACCCGCGAGCTCAACAATGACTCGGTATGCACCGCCACTCGAAGTTGTTTGAACAATTGGCTCCGAAACGCCAAACGCGTTTACTCGTCTCTCGATTACATCGCGCACTCCCTCGAGAGCCTGCGCGCGATCCGATTCCGGAATGCTCGCCATGTCGGCGTCATACTCAAGATGCGCTCCACCCTGAAGATCAAGACCCAAGAGGAACCCTTTCTCCGAAAGCGTCGGCCAAAACGGCACAACCGATTTTACCGAATTCCACGGACCAGGGAATGCGATGCTCCCCGCAAAGAGCGCGAGAAGGATTACACCAACCACCGAGTAATAGAGACTGCTTTTCGAGCTAGACGTGCGCTGTTTCATACATGTTCAAAAGTGCCTGCATTTTAGGAGATCCCCCCGTTTCCCGCAAGTCGGCGTGTGATTAGAGTCGCTTGAATGCTACGCGAAATTGTGGGTACCAAGCCTGATCGTGCTCATCAACGATCTCCACCGTCTCCTCTTTTGCATACATATTTAGCGCAATATCAGCCAATAATTCTTGATCTGCCGCGATATCGACCTTGAGCTCCTCGAGGCGGTCGTATTCTTTTGGCGCACCCGCTTTAATTTCTTGCTCAATTCCTTTTTTCTCCTCGCGAAGCTTTTTCATTTCTTCGGCGATTTCCGCATACCGTTCCTTTTGCGTAAGTTCATCTCGGAACATTTTTACAATTTCGGCCTTTTCTTTCTTTTTATGTTGAAGGTTTTTATAGACTTCTTCTAATTTTTGCATAGTACAAGGCATTGTATCACACGCCATTTTATGATATTTAGGTTTCACACAGGAGGTCACCTTGAACGAAAACACACACCCGCTTCTTAAAGCGGCCCTCGCGATCCTTGCAATCGCCTTCCTCGGCTCTGGCCTGTTTACGCTGAGCTACTACGTGAATTGGGGACTTGGAAGCCAGTCGGAACGAACGGAGACCCTGATCGAATTCCGCGTCGTTCCGAAGTCGTCCTCGACCGCCGTTATCAGCGTCGCAGGCAATCCGACCGCCTACAAGCACGACAAGCCCGAGCACTGCCTGCTTTCGTTCTCTGTCGACGGCGAACGCCTGTCGTACGAAGCTCCGACCGCGACCTGCTCTCAGGTCGAGATCGGCAACGAGCTGACGCTTACGATCGACCGCGCGCGGTTCACAAACGACCGCTGGATCGTCGGTGTCGACGGCGTGTAGCGATGCGCTTCGACCCCAATCCGCAACGACCCGGACTCCGGGTCGTTTTTGTACCTAAATCAATTTGCGACTCTTTAATAAATAAAATAGAAGAACCGTTGGCATGTCCGTGATCTCCCCTTGAAGCATTTTTTCCTCAACTTCCGCTACGGTATAACGCTCAACCGTCATCCCTTCTTCTCCCTCCCCGCGATTCGTTTCCGTCTCCGCGAGGTGCGTTGCGAGATACCCATACATGAGTTGAGTCGAACTGCCAGTAGAGACGTGCCACGATCCGAGCGACAAGAGCGTCTCGCACGTTGCCCCCACCTCTTCCGCAAGCTCTGCACGCGCCGACACCTCAGGATCTCGATCGTCGCAACCTCCCGCCGGAAATTCGAGCGAATACGCTCCGGTCCCTGGTCGAAAAACGCGGACAAACGCAAGTCGCTCGCCGTCAAACGGCGCAATATTAACAAATGCCCCCTTGTTGACCACAAACCAATCGAGATCGTTTCCGCTTGGCGTTATCCAACGCTGTTCGTCAACCCTCCAGAAGGGATTTTGGTAGACCGTTTTTTCACCGACTTTTTTCCAAGGCTTTTGCATCTTATCTACTAGCGCCGTGGCACTTCTTAAACTTCTTTCCGCTTCCGCAAGGGCATGGTTCGTTTCGACCCGTCGTTTCATTCGTAGCCGTCGTCTGCACCACCTCTGGCTCTTTCTCGGAAGTTTTTTGCGCAGAGCTAAGCGTAACGCCCGCCTGTTCGAGAATCGACGGAGCTTTCGTGATAATCGCCTGCGTTTTTACCGCACTCTCGAGCGCTCTAAATCCCGAATACACGATGTCATGCTCGATATTTGCAACAAGCGCATTATAGATGCCAAACGATTCCCGCTTATACTCAACGAGCGGATCACGTTGACCGTACCCAGCAAGTCCGATTCCGCGTCGAAGATGACGCATCGTTTCGAGGTGGCGGATAAACGCGCGATCAAGAATACGCAACATGACCACACGAAGCACTTCGCTCGCCCGCTCCTTTGGAAGTCCCGATTCGATCACCTGACCGATTCTCTCTTCAACCACCTTCGCAAATGCACTAATCACTTCGTCGCGATCGCGCGCAAGGCGCTCCTTGTCCCTCGAAGGGTTTCCAAGGAGATCGCTCGCGAGCGCGTCAAATTCCGGCGTCGTCGGCGCAATCGTTTTAAACACTTCGACAATCTCCTTTGTATCCGTATCAGCGTCGCTCTTTTCTTCCGCGAACCCTTTCGGCAAATCGATCGCCTCCCCGGTGTGGAAAAGCGCGACTCGTTCCGCTTCGGCCTCAATCAATTTTTTCAATTCTTCGATTGGATCCGTTTCTCCAAACAAAAGCGCGTGGCGTCGTTCATAAATCGCCAACCGGTGCTTATTCAGCACATCGTCATATTCAAGAACATGTTTTCGCGAGTCGAAATGATGACCCTCTACACGCTGTTGGGCCTTCTCGAGCGCTTTTGAGATCATCTTGCTTTCAATCGGCGTCTTCTCGTCGAGTTGGAGCGCATTCATCATCCCGCGTACTCGATCAGCCCCAAAAATCCGCATCAAATCATCCTCAAGCGAAACGAAGAACACGGTAGACCCTGGATCCCCTTGTCGTCCCGATCGTCCTCGAAGCTGATTGTCGATACGGCGCGATTCGTGACGCTCGGTTCCGATAACGTGAAGCCCGCCAAGTGCCCGAACCTCTTCTTGTTCCGCCTCGGTCGACGGTACACCTCCAAGCTTAATATCAACTCCCCGTCCCGCCATGTTCGTCGCGATCGTAACCGCCCCCTTTCGTCCAGCTTGCGCAACGATCTGACCTTCCTCCTCGTGGCGCTTTGCGTTGAGGACCTGGTGCGGGATTCCGGCTGAAACGAGAAGCTCGTGGAGAAGTTCATTTTTCTCAATCGATACTGTTCCAACAAGCACCGGCTGACCCTTTTCATGCCTTTCACGCACCTCATCGACGATCGCAAGAAGCTTTCCCTTCTCGCTCTTATAAATCCGATCAACCGCATCTTGTCGACGAATCGGATTATTCGTTGGGATTTCAACAACCTCAAGATTATAAATCTTTGAAAACTCCTCGGCTTCGGTCGCCGCCGTTCCCGTCATTCCCGCAATCTTTCCGTACAATCTGAAATAATTTTGATACGTAATCGTCGCGAGCGTCATCGATTCCCGTTGAATCGGCACACCCTCTTTCGCCTCAATCGCTTGGTGGAGCCCGTCGGAATAGCGTCGGCCTTCGAGAATACGCCCCGTAAACTCGTCGACAATTTTTACCGCCCCGTCTTGCACGACATATTCCTTATTAATCGCAAACAGCGCATGCGCCTTAAGCGCTTGCTCGGCGTGGTGGATATGCGCAAGACCGGCGTCCGACGCGTAGAGGTTCTCGATACCGAGTCGTTGCTCCACTTTCTTAAGCCCGCTTTCGGTAAACGTCGCGACTCGCATCTTCTCGTCGAGATTATAATCCTCGTCCACTTTTAGATCCTTAACGATCCCCGCGAATCGCTCGTACAACTCGTTAGACTCTTCAGCCGGGCCCGAAATAATAAGCGGGGTCCGCGCCTCATCAATCAAAATCGAATCGACCTCGTCGATAATCGCAAAATTGAGTCCGCGTTGCACGACGTTGTCCGGGTGAAGCGCCATATTATCGCGCAAATAATCAAATCCAAACTCATTATTCGTTCCATACGTAATGTCCGCCGCGTATGCCTCCTTTCGCGAAACGGGACGCAAGAAATCCATCTCAACTTTAAAACTTCCAAGCTCATCCTGCGTTTTTTCATCTTGCGCATCCGCCTTGTACGACGGATCGTAAACATATCCGCTTTCGTGCTGGATCACTCCGATCGTCACTCCGAGAAATGAAAAAATCTGACCCATCCAAACCGCGTCACGTTTTGCGAGATAATCGTTCACCGTCACAACGTGCACACCCTTCCCCGAAAGTGCATTAAGATAAATCGGAGCGGTCGACGTCAATGTCTTTCCTTCTCCCGTGCGCATTTCCGCAATCATCCCTCTCGACAACACGAGCCCTCCCATGACCTGTACATCATAGTAGCGTTGCCCGAGTGTTCGTTTTCCAGCCTCCCGCGCAACCGCAAACGCCTCGTACGTAATATCCTCAAGCGTCTCGCCCTTCGCGAGTCGCTCTTTAAATTCGGTCGTCTTCTTCGCAAGCGCCTTGTCGTCGAGCACGCTTACCTCTTTTTCATAATCAAGGACTTTTTCCGCTTCATTCCTTAGTCCAGCAATCACCTTCTTATTCGGATCTCCAAAAATCAAATTCAAAAGCTTATTCATATACTAGGTCGATTGTGCCGTATATTACCCCTTTTGACAACTGTGGTACGATTAAAACGGAGGTGGTCATGTTTGCCCTGGATCGCTTCGGCGGGCCTATTCGGGACCGCCCTCGTGCGAGCGCTTATAGCGATCTCGTGAATCTGCATAGCAACGCGACTGAACAGCAGATCTTCGGCCTGATCGTCGATATCCGCTGGCACGAACGCCACAACCTCGATCGCGCAACGCGCCTTGTCGCGCTTCGCTGGCCCTCCCTCCTCGCCTCGATCCTCGAAGGCGAGATCTACGAAGAAGAGGCCGCGTGAGTCGCAACAGCAAAGCCCCGCCGGAACTCCGTGCGGGGCGTCGTCATATCTTGAAAGCATGGCGAAAGACTGCTAACCTGACGCCGGAGGTTGTCATGAACGAGCATTTTATTTCCGTCGGAAAATTCACCTGGACCTCGATCGGCCTAGTCTGTTCCGCGCTGGTACTAGTCTTCGTCGGACACAGCCTCGCCACGTACATGATCGGAGATTCTCTCGAGGGACAGATTGCTACGGTACTCACACAGCTCCTCGGAATCGGCTTCGTCGCTGCGGTCATCGTTCCCTTCGCGCTATGCCTACTCGTCTACTTCGGTCCAAATGGGCCCAAGGTCGGCATACACGCATGCTTGGACTGGATGGTAAGCGGAATCGCAATGGGCCTGCTACAGTGGGTGATTGGAGCCGCATTGGTCTTCATCGTCGAATACACGATATCGCCAGAGGCGGGCATGATCGTCTTCGTCACCTACTACTATGCGACGTCCATGTTTATTCGATTCAACGTCGCCAAGCCGCCCACCGAAATCGGATAACGAGCCTAACGCCCCGCCGGAACTTCCGCGCGGGGCGTCTCTGCATCTAGACGATTTCCTCGTCCTCACTCCACTCCTCAACCGCTGTCTCGATCTCAACCTTTTCCGCATCCCGCAACTTTTCCTTATATTCTTTTACTTGTCGCTTGAGCTGATCAACGGCCGTATCGATCGCCGCGTACAGATCGTCTTTCACAGCCTCACTTCGAAGTTTCGCATTCGGAATCGTAAGCATAAACTCCGCCTTAAATACATCGCCCTTTTGGTGATGATTCGACGTTCGCCCGACGTCGGTTGCAACATCGCAAGGCTCCATCCCCTCCGTCAACTTCGCCACCGCCTCAAGTTTTTTCTCAACATGTTGCTTAATCGGAAGCGTAAGCTCCATATTTGTCCCCTGGATTTCTATCATGCGCATAGAAGAATGGTTAGGAATTACAAGTTTATCTTACCACTAAAATCCGATGAGTTCAGCCTCTTCGTGGAGCTCGATCCCGAGTTCGTTACGAGCGCGGGTTTTTACGAGCGCAATCAATTGCACGATATCGCTTGCCGTCGCCTTACCAAGGTTTACAATGAAATTTCCATGTTCCGGACTAATTTGCGCGTCGCCGATTTTCGTTCCCTTAAGTCCGAGCTGATCGACAAGCCAACCACACCCAAGACGATGGATTTCTTTCATTTTCTCCGGCACGTCGTAAAGCTTTCCAACACGAGCGATCTCCTCCTCCGTTGCCTCGTAGTTTTTAAAGATGCATCCGGCGGATCCAGCGTAGAGCGGTTGCGTTTCTTTTCTAGCGTTCAGCGTCTTCTCGAGCTCGGCTTTTAGCGCTTCAGGATCACCCGAAGGAAACTCAAAATGCCCCGCGATAATAATATCGTCGCTGTGCTTAAACGTAGACTCGCGGTAGCCGAAGGTAAGCGCTTCTTTTTTAAGGGTGATAAATTCGCCGTCATGCATGACCTCTACTTCGGTCAAATAGTCCGCAGTTTCCCCGCCGAAACATCCAGCGTTCCCTCGAATTGCTCCGCCGACCGTTCCCGGAAGTGAAATCGCCCAAGTCATTTTCGCGAGTCCCGCCTCGGCAGTTTTCCGCGCAAGAAGTGCCGAAATAACTCCTGCCTCCGCGCGAACATGATTTCCATCGATCGTAAGTCCCCGAAGCGCCATTTTTACGACGATGCCGTCAAAGCCGGTATCGCTCGCAAGCGTATTCGACCCCCCGCCCAAAATGAACCAGGGAATCTTATTCGTCCACGCGAAATCAACGACGGTTTTCAATTCCTCCTTCGTCTTTACTTCAATAAACCATTTCGCCGGCCCACCAATCCGATAATTCAAATGCTTTGCGAGCGGTTCATTTTCCTTTAATCGGTCGCCAAATTGTTCTTTCAGTTCATTCATACAAGTTTTCGGGCAACGTTATCGATTGGACCGGCACCCATGATGACAATGATATCACCCGGGCTTACAAGGGCGGAAATTTGCTCTGTAACCGAAGCGTGATCTTTCGCATAAGTGACCACGGCTTTGGCCGTTTTCTGAATCGCAGTTACGAGATCTTCCCCACTCTCGTAGTGTGCCTCCGTGCGACCGGCAACTTCGTAGATTTCGGAAATGATGAGCTGGTCTTTTTCATTTAGCCCGTCAAACGCCGTTGCAAATTCGGCAAAGAGTTCGTGGGTTCGGGAATGCTGGTGCGGTTCAAACGCAAGAATTAAGCGACGATCCGGGAAGAACTCCTTAAATGCAGAAATCGTTCCTCGGATGGCCGTTGGATGATGACCATAGTCGCTGTAAATATCCGCTTCTTTATACATCCCAACATGCTCAAACCGTCGCCACGTTCCCTTGAACTCCGCGAGCGACGCAAGCGCCACTTCGTCGGGAACGCCAACGACATGACTCGCCGTAAACGCCGCCGCCGCGTTCATCGCGTTAAACGCCCCCGGAAGACGAAGCGCAACTTCAACGCCAGAAACATCAAAATACTGGCGCCCATTTTCAACGCGACGATCAACCGCCTTAAAGTACGCCGGCCCCTGAACCTTAAGTTTTTGCGACTCCGGGTCCTCCGCATTCACGACCACAACCTTGCACCCCTCCGAATTAATCCATTCCTGGAACGTCTCGCGAATATGATCGAGATCACGGTAATAGTCGAGGTGGTCTTCCTCGATATTTGTAATCACGGCAATCCGCGGTTTGATTAGAAGCATGTGCGCCATGTGCTCGCAGGCCTCAACAACAAACCACTCACCGTTTCCAATTCGAAGGTTTCCCTCTGGAAAATCCGGCGACTTTGTTCCAAGGATAATCGTCGGATCATATCCGGCATCGACAAGAATCTTTCCAATCATCGCCGTCGTTGTCGACTTTCCATTCGTCCCCGAAACCGCAATCGTCTTTTTCTCGCGGGAAAGCTCGCCGAGGAATTCGAAGTACGAAAGTGTGCGAATCCCGTGCTCGGTCGCATATTCGCGCTCAGGGTTCGTAGCTGGCACAGCGCTTGAATAAATAATAAGGTCGGCACTGCGCGGAATGTTATCGGCAAAATGACCAATCTTTACTTCAACCCCAAGCCGGTCAAGCTCCTCTAAAATAGGCGACATCGCGAGATCCGATCCCGAAACCTTTGCCCCCTGCGCAAGCCACCACTTCGCCGAAGCCGAAACTCCAATCCCCCCAACCCCAATAAAATGCACTACTTTCGCTTGAATCATACGCCTTTATCCTAGCAAATATCATTATTTTGTGATAGGTTCATTTTTGGAGGTGAATCATGGGAACGGGCCAACTCCCGCGACACAAGAAGCCACCGAAGACAATGGCCAAAGGCCGTCTTCGGCGACACAAGCAATCCAGCGCACCAACCTACGCGGCACTCGCGATCGAGCAATGGCAGAAGGAGGACGCGAAAGGCGACGAAATCGAACGACGTACACGCGCCTTCAGGCAAGGGGCGAAGGAACTCGATCGCGCGATGCCTGGAGTCGCGATCGGTACGCTTTTCAACCTCTCGGTTTCGATCCTTGTCGCATCGTGGGGATACGCACTCGCCGTGCTCGGCGCGCAAATCCTTCTCTGGCTCTACCCGCTCCTTGGGCGGGAAACCCTGTCGAGGCATATTCGAAACGTTTGCGATCTTCGCTACAACGTCGCGCTCACCCTGAGCTGGATCACGGCGATGCACACAGAGATCCCAAATCACATCGACAACCCGTTTACCTACCGTCAGCACGTCGAGGAGATCGAGACTCTCGGAGAGCGAATTCAACTCCTCCTGAGCGGTCGCCATCCTTCCTAGGCCTTAGACCCACGCCTCGCCGTGGGTCTCGTCGTTTACAAAATGACTAACCTGTGCTAAAAAACGATGAGCACCTTTTACCAAACGAGGCTACGCCATGCCCATGTGTGTACAATATAATTCCTTGCGCGAATCCGCCGGCAGCTGGCATGTCGCGACGAACCACAAAGGAAAGGAGTACGTGATCGAGATGCGCAGGGGACCCGAGGTCATGCTCCCAACACCTCATCCGCTTTACCAGAGCATCTCTGTTGGCATAGGGAGGATCGACCATTTGGCTTTATCGCCAATCACAGTAATCGTCGTACACAACGACGCCACCGGAGACGGCTACTTTGTCGAAAAACCGTACAGTAGATCCGCCACGCTCGACCTCGAGCATGTGCTGGTTTTCGCTGATTCGGGAGATTCGTCAAAACGAGTCCTGCGGTATCCGTGGAGGGAGTACACGGAGATACTGATCCTGCAAGACTTCGGCCTCCTACAGAAGGCAACACGCCCCGACCCACATCTTCCAAGCATGTCCCTGCTCCGACTCGCCGCCGCCACAAGGTGGAAGTCGGGTGTTGCGAAATGGATCTTGTCCGTCGGCAGCGCAGTCTCCGGATTCGCGATCTCAGTCCTCGTCTTAACGAAGGGCGAAAGTGGACTTGGGATCGCTTCGCTAGGGGGAAAACTGTGCGTGATCGGTGGCGCCCTGATCCCCCTCTCCGTCATAGGAGTCGGAGCAAAGTACTTCCTCGCTCGCCTTGAGTCCCTTCTTCTGGACCGCTTTGCAAAGTCCCGAATGTGCCCGAGATCGTGGAAACCCTACATCGACAACGACCTCCAGGGAACGATCAAGAACGTCGTCCGTACAATTCACCACTACAACATGACCGCACAGATGCTGACGCTCGAGGAAAGTCAGATCTATCGCGACTCCATCAAATGTCTGGCCGAATACCGGTAATCCGGCGCGCCGAACCTAGGACCCACGCTCGCCGTGGGTCCTCTCGTTTACAAAACTTGAAAATTCTGCTAGTTTTTTGCACGGAGGTGCCTTTGGCCAAGATCATTGTCTCGAGTTCGCTAACGAACATTGCGGTTGGCGCGGTCATCGTCAACTTCCTGCGCTCATGCGTACCGCTGTACCTCTTCACACAGTTCTTTCCTGTCGCAAACTCCCAACATCGTCCGCCCGACTGGGAGTGGGTCATCTTCACGGCACCAGCCGTCATCCTCTACTACCTGACTTCAGAAGGTCTCGGTGAGGCTGTCCTGGCGCCGATACAGACCCACCTGTCGCTCAACGTAAGGCGGTGGCCACCGATCCTTCTCTTCAACGGCGGAATTCGTTCCAGGCTCATCCAGTTTCACAAGCAAGTCTGGATCCATAACGCAGGTCGCGAGTCGGAAAGTCGCGAAGATCTCAAGCGTACGCTCAAGGAACTGGATGCCGAACTCGGAATCTAGATAGCCCTACAACTTTCACCCCGTCATCCATCTCGACCCACGCTCGCCGTGGGTCTTCTTGTATATGAGATCTCTTCACTTAAACCGCAAAAAGACTTGGAGGAACAAATAGGAGTACCAAAGCAAAAATTAATACGATCGCACCGCAAACAACTAGGAAACGCCCTCCAAACTTTGTAATAAAATCAACCCTGTCCTTTCCAAATACCTCGATGTATCGATCAAGCCTGGCGGAAAATAGAGCCATAGGAAGCACCCACAGCACCCAAATATCAATCGGCACCCCCTTGGGACTGTATTTCGCTTTCTTAAAGAAGTCGGTAAACGAATCCAATCGATACATGAACTTACCGAGTCTAAGGTAAAACAATCCCGCCACCAAACAAAAAGCAAAAATAGTCCATTTAATAAAAACTTCCATCATGATGGATAGAGTATATCAAAATCGTAAACAAATCGACAGTATGCTAGACTTTTTCCATATGCAGATTTCAACGTTTGATCCCGCCGTCGCAAAAAGCCTTGAACATGAGCTCAACCGCCAGCGCGAAGGTCTTGAAATGATTCCGTCCGAAAACTTCGTGTCGCCCGCCGTACTTGAAGCGCTCGGATCTATTGCGACAAATAAATACGCGGAAGGCTATCCCGGCAAACGCTACTATGGCGGGTGTCATTTTATCGACGAAATCGAACAACTTGCGATTGACCGCGCGAAGGAACTTTTCGGGGCGGAGCATGTAAACGTCCAACCTCTTTCCGGTGCCCCTGCAAATATCGCCGTCTACCACGCGCTTCTAGAGCAAGGCGATACCGTTCTTGGAATGGATCTTTCACACGGTGGTCATTTAACGCACGGCCACCCCGTCACCCAATCCGCAAAGCTGTATAACTTTATTCGCTACAAGACGAGTGCTGACGGTCGCCTCGACCTCGAGCAACTTCGCGCGCTCGCGCTCGAGCACAAGCCGAAGATGATTCTTGTCGGCTATTCCGCCTACTCGCGAGCGATCGACTTCGCGCGGGTAAAAGAAATCGCCGATGAAGTTGGCGCGCTTACAATGGCCGATATCGCCCACATCGCCGGCCTTATCGCTGGAGGCGAGATGGAAAACCCTGTGCCATTTTTCGACGTCGTAACAACGACCACGCACAAAACGCTCCGCGGTCCTCGCGGAGGAATGATTATGTGTAAGGCGGTCCACGCAAAGGCAATCGACAAAGCCGTTTTCCCGGGACTCCAAGGTGGGCCACATGAAAACGTTATAACCGCAAAAGCAATCGCTTTTAAAGAGGCGCTCGATCCAAGCTTTAAGGAGTACGCCCGCCAAATCAAGGCGAACGCAAAGACCCTCGAAAAAGAATTCCTCGCTCGCGGATACGAACTTTGCTTCGGCGGAACCGACAATCATTTACTTCTGATCAACCTCACAAACAAAGGCGTGACGGGAGCAATCGCCGAAACAGCGCTCGACAAGGCGGGAATTACAGTCAACAAGAACATGATCCCGGACGACCCTCGCTCGCCGTTTGATCCTTCCGGTATCCGACTCGGAACTCCAGCGCTTACAACCCGCGGAATGAAAGAAGCGGAAATGACCCAAATCGTAAACTGGATCGACTTCGCAATAATGAACCACGCCGATGACGGGAAACTCGCCACGATCCGCGCGGAAGTCAAAGCCCTTACCAACCGCTTCCCACTCTACCAAGGACTCTCCTATTCCTCGTGACATGTATAAACCCTTCCTCCTCTTCGATTTTGACGGCGTTATTGCGGATTCTTTTGATCTTGCAAAATCAGTTTCGTCCGAACTCCACCCGCACCTCACGGAAACCGAGTATCGCGCACTCTTTGAAGGCAACATAAACGACTCCGCTTCCTTGATGCACTGTACCGATGCATGTCGCGGAGAAGATTTTTTTGATATCTATGTGCCGAGAATGGAAAAAGAAATTCGTCCCTTCCCAGGAATGTTCGAAGTCCTCCTAAAACTCGAGCGTCTTTGCTCCTTAGTCATTGTCACATCAACTGTCTCGGCACCCGTGCAGGCATACCTTGACCGTAATGGCTTAATAAACCATTTTCAAGAAGTCATGGGAAACGACGTTCACAAAAGCAAAGTTGAGAAGATCAAGATGGTTTTCGAGAAGTACAATATTACGGCCGACGACTGTCTCTTTATTACCGACACGCTTGGCGACATGCGCGAAGCGACAAAGGCTTGCGTAAAATCGATTGGCGTAACTTGGGGCTTCCACGCGCCAGAAACACTCTTAAAGGGTAGTCCGCTTAAACTCGTCTATACTCCCGAAGAACTTCTAAAAACAATCGAAAACGAGTGGATAACTCGTTGACATTTTTCCGCCAACATGCTGAAATAACAGTATCGAAATGGGCTCACGGGCTCAAACGA
>CAYNYL010000006.1:0-72061 GCA_964401485.1 uncultured Gammaproteobacteria bacterium | reverse complement strand
TCACAACGGCGACTGCGTCCTCGGTACCGTCGCTCTCATTCCCTGCTAATACGATAGTCGCGATTAACGAAGGAATGGAGTGTACGAATACTCGAAATGTAACGCTCGACATTCAAGGTGCCAACGTTGATCGAATCGTTGTAGCGGACGATAATCGATTCCTTGGATCAATCTGGGAGCTCTTTACGGGTTCGCCGATGAGACGATCCTATACGCTTGCGGATAAGGAAGGCGAGCAAACCGTCTATGTCATTTTCCGAAGCTGGCATGGAAACAAGAGTTTCATTCACTCCGATACGATCGTGTACCGTCCAAATGATGAGAACTGTACGTATGTTGCAACTGAAGTGGACACAACGGATACAACAACAACGACAACCACAACGACGGATACAACGGAAACCGATACAACCACCACAACCGAAATTGGAATCTCGGATCTTGTAGCGCCGGATACGACGACAACCACCACGACCGATACAACCACGACCACAACGACGACCAGTCCGTCAACCGGAACGACGACGACTACGACAACGGATACAGCGACTGGCACAACGACAACGGAAACGGCTCCTACGACCACAACGACGACCAGTCCGTCAACCGGAACGACGACGGCGCCAACGACGACTACGACGACAACCACCGCCACGGATACGGCGCCTAGCGCGAATGTTCCGAAAGACGCGATTGTCCGAATGGGAAGTACGAATCAATACTTCTATATCGACAAGGCTGGAACAAAGCGCTATCCGATTGCTGAGTTCTACATTGCACTCACTTGGGTAGATAAAGAAAAGATCCAAACAGTTGCACGAAAAGACTTGATTACGATCCCGGTTGATAACTCGCTGGTCCTTGCGCCAAAACCTGGAACGTTGATTCTCTCCTTTGGAGGAAAAGAATACTGGCTTGAACCAAGTCCGGACGGCAATCCGCTTACCCCGGTTGCCCGAGAAATCGCGTCACAGACCCTTATCAAAGACATCTTTGGAAAGAGCTGGAACAAGTACCGCTTAATCCTTACCGATGCGCAAACGAAGGGAATCGTGATTGGACCGGCAATCCTTGATAGCTCGCAAATCAAGGTAGACCCAACCACACTTCGTACCGTAGCTGAGCTTCGACGGCTCGCGAGGTAGCGACGAATACACCGCTCGACAGGGCGGTGTATTTTGTTATAATTAAGCCATGTTAAAGAAGAAGGCGCTTAAAGAAGTTCATCTTTCGCGATCCTTGCGAATTTACCAAAAAGCATCTGTCGCTTTCGTGATTTTTTCGTTTTTTCTTCTTCTTGCGGTTCTATATCTCTCGGTTTCGCGCGCGACAATCCATGTTGAACCAACGCCCCTTGTAAAAGAAGCGACGGCATCGTTTGTTGTTACGCCGTCCCCGCAACTTGAGGGGGAGGTTTCGGGTTATGTCATTGAGCGTTCCGAGACCAAATCGAAGCTCTACCCGATCGCAAAGGACGGTGCGGTGGAGGTTGAGGCAAAGGCGAGAGGATTTGTGACTCTTGTGAATGAAACGTCAAACCCACAACCGCTCGTTGCGACAACGCGACTCCTTTCGGAAAGTGGTGTGCTTTTTCGTATCGTGAGTCCGACGGTTGTTCCGGCGAACGGAGAGGTTGTCGTTGAGGTCGCGGCGGACAAGATCGGTGCAACGGGAAATATTGAGCCAACAAAGTTTACGATTCCTGGACTTGGTACATCGCTTCAAGCCAAAATTTACGGCGTATCGCTCGATCCAATGATTGGTGGGATTGAATATCAACGCGTTGTCACGGAAGATGATATTGCGCAGGCGCGAACGCTCCTTGAGAACGAGCTTGTCGCGGAACTGAAAGAACGCGCAAGGATGGGGATTCCGGTTGAGACGTTTAATGGAGAATCTATACGTGTGACGATTGACTCTGTCGCCTCGAGCGTTCAGCCGGGGGAGACGGTTGGGGCTATTCCTGTTCAGTTGACGGCGAAGGTTGTTGCCGTTTACTATGACAAAGCGTCGATTTCCGCCTTCGTAAACCAGGCGCTTGAGTCGAAACTCGAGGAGGGATATGCCCTTGTTGTAGCGGATTTAGATGGCCTTAAGACGGAGGTGAAGGGCGTTGATCCTGTGAGCGAGCGGGCGACGATCGAAGTGACGCTTACTGGAGTCGCTGCCGTTGACGAAACGCATCCGCTCTTTGACCGTGATCGCTTTATCGGAAAAGCGGAGAAAGATGTCGTGGCCATTCTTTCCGCCGATAGTGATATTAAAGATGTGTCGATTAGCTTTTCTCCATTTTGGATTAAGCGCATGCCGACACTAAAGGACCACATTGATTTACGTATTAAAGAACCGAGTGAACCAGTCGCTCAAGAATAAGTATGAATGATTCGAATGTCTTTGCAATGCGTCACAGCGCGGCGCACCTTCTCGCTGCCGCCATCGCGAAACGATTTCCAGAAGCAAAATTTGGTGTTGGGCCAGTTGTTGAACATGGGTTTTACTATGACGTACTTTTCCCTGAACCGATCTCTGATGCGTTTTTGAAAAAGATCGAGAAGGATATGCGCGCGCTTCAAAAGCAAGGATTTGCGATGGAGCGAGAGGAGATGGGGATTGACGAGGCGATCGCCTTTTTTTCGGAGCGCAAGCAAGAGTTTAAAGTTGAACTTTTGCAGGCTTTGAAAGAGAAAGGAACGACGGCCCTTAACTCGGATGAATTGCAAGATTTTGAAGGGGGCGCCGAGACTGTCTCAATTTATAAAACGGGTGAGTTTGTTGATCTTTGCCGCGGACCACACGTTTCGAACGTAAAAGAAATTGGAGCGTTTACGTTAACCAAGATCGCTGGAGCTTACTGGCGTGGGGATGAAAAGAATCCGCAACTTACGCGCGTTTATGGCCTTTGCTTTGCAACACAGGAGGAGCTTGATGCGCACCTCGCGATGCTTGAAGAGGCAAAGAAACGAGACCACCGTAAGCTCGGGGCGGAACTCGAACTCTTCACGTTTTCCCCCTTAGTTGGCCCAGGACTCCCGCTCTTCACCGCAAAGGGAACGATGCTCCGTCAAACGATTACGGATGCGCTCTGGTCCATTATGAAGGAATACCGCTATGAGCGCGTTTGGATTCCTCATATCGCAAAATCTGATCTTTATAAAACATCTGGCCACTGGGACAAATTCGAGGATGATTTATTCCACGTTTCAAGTAAGAAAACCGATGAGCAATTCGTTTTGAAGCCAATGAACTGCCCACACCACACTCAAATCTATGCTTCGCGTCCTCGAAGTTATCGCGATCTTCCGATTCGAATGAGCGAGAACACAACGGTGTACCGTGATGAAAACACGGGTCAACTTGCGGGTCTTTCACGTGTTCGAAGCATTACGCAAGACGATGCGCACGTATTCTGTCGGCCGGATCAGGTTCTTGATGAAGTGCTTGCGATTTACGATATTGCCAATCGATTCTACGATAAGTTTGGAATGTCGTTTAGCCGTGTGCGTCTTTCCGTTCGTGACCCGAAAAATCCTGGCGCCTATCTTGGCGATTCGGCTGTTTGGGATTCGTCGGAGAAAATGCTTCGAGAAGCGATGGAGAAAGTCTCGCGCGAAGTAGAGGTTGGCGAAGGGGAGGCGGCGTTTTATGGACCGAAGCTTGATTTCATGACGAAGGATGCGATTGGTCGGGAATGGCAACTTGCAACGATCCAGCTTGATTTTAATCAACCTGAGCGATTTGGACTTGAATACACAGATAAGGACGGCGAACGAAAACGACCGGTTATGGTCCACCGGGCGATTCTTGGTTCCGTTGAGCGGTTTATGGGGGTCATGATTGAGCATTTCGCTGGAGCCTTCCCATTTTGGCTTGCGCCGGAGCAGATTCGTCTTATCACGGTCTCCGATCAGTTTGAGGGATTTGCGAAGGGTCTACTCGCGAAGCTTGAAGAGGCGGGAATTCGTGCAACGGTAGATGCGTCAAACGAAGGTGTTGGAAAGAAGATTCGAAATTCGGCGATGGCAAAGATTCCTTGGAGCATTGTCATTGGAGAAAAAGAGATTGCTGGTGAGCCACTACGAATCACGGTGTTTGGCGGAGAGGAGCGAATTGTTTCTCAAGAGAAGCTTCTTGATGAAGTGAAGCACGCGTAGCTCGAAAAAAGAGCAACGTGTATGCAGAAGATTATTGTAATTGCGGGAGTTACGGGAAGTGGAAAGACGGCGCTTTCGATCGAGCTCGCGAGAGCTGTCGGCGGTGAAATTGTTGTTGCGGATTCGCGCACCGTCTACAGGGGGATGGATATCGGGACTGCTAAGGTAACAAAGGACGAGCAGGGAGATGTTCCACACCATGGCCTTGATTTGGTGCTTCCAAACGAACCTTGGACCGTATTTGATTTTAAGCAGTTTGCTGAACGGACGATTGAGGAGATTGTGGCGCGTGGTCATGTCCCGATCGTCGTTGGGGGGACGGGACTCTACTTGTCAGCGTTAACCGATAATTACGATTTCGCAACGAAATCTGTTGGAGAGAAAAAATACGAGGTGTTGACGCTTATGACTGGAATGGAGCGTGAGACGCTATACGCACGCGTAGACGAGCGCGTTGACGCGATGATTGCGTCGGGATTCGAAGAAGAGGTGCGACGAGTGTATGAGGCATACGGATCGGATATCCCAAGCATGACGGGTATCGGTTACCGGCAGTTTGTGCGCTATATTCGAGGCGAGATTCCATTTGACGAAGCGGTGCGACAAATGAAGCGCGATTCGAGGCATTACGCGAAGCGTCAGTGGACTTGGTGGCGACATCACGGGGACGCCAAGGTTGTGGCCGGAACGCAAGAAGCAATCGCTCTCGCAACCGATTTTCTAAAAGAATAGCCCGCACAGCAGAGGCTGGCGGGCAAACGGGATAGAACAAATGTGATAGGGGTGGCCTTCTTTGCAACAGGCGTATGCGCTATCTTCCTCTCCTCGATTCCCCTCGCTTGATGCGGGAAGACCACCCCCAAAACAAAAGAGCGTATCTATAGCCACTATGCCATAGGTACGCTCTTTGTCAATTTAGGCGAGTCTGTCGGAGAGGAGTTTTGCCGTGAGTTCCGGATCGGCGTTCCCGCGCGTTTCTTTCATTACTTGGCCAAGGAAGAATTGGAGGAGTTTCTTCTCGCCTGCCTTGTAGCGTTCAACTTCTTTCGGGTTTTCCGCAAGGACTCCGTCAATTACGGACTCGAGCGCGTCTACGCTATCGATACGTTTCGCGCCGAGGGATTCAACAACGTGGCTTGGATCCGATCCGTCCTCGAGCATTTTCTCAAGTACTTTTAGACCAGTTGGCCCAGTGATTGCTCCGGTTGCAAGGAGAGAGAGAAATTCGGCGAAGTTTTCCGGCGTGAGCTTCATTGTTTCGACGCTTGCGCCTCGATCTGCGAGAAGCCCCTGGAGTTTGTTTAAAATCCAACTTGGAACAAGTTTTGTATAGGCATCATTTTTCTCGTAGGTTTGAAGCTCTGAATAGACGCGCTCAACAAATGTCGCAAGAGCTGGTTCGTCGACAAATTGTTTCGCATCTTCCGGTTTAAGCCCGTACTCCGTAACAAATCGTTCTCGTTTTGCGCGAGGGAGCTCCGGAAGGGTGCGCTTAAGATCGCGTTCAAGTTCGCGAAGATCCATTGGTGGAATGTCTGGTTCAGGGAAATAACGGTAGTCTGCGGAACCCTCTTTTTCACGTTGGAGTTCCGTTGCTTGCTTTTCATCATTCCATCCGCGAGTCGTTGTTACGGAAGGGATCGCACCCTTTTCCCAAAGTTCGGTCTGTCGCTTAATTTCATACTCGATCGCGCGTTCAACGTTGCGGAACGAGTTAACGTTCTTGATCTCTGTTTTTGGGTGGAGTACATCGCTTACCGGTACGCCGTTCTCGTCTACTTCGCGCAATGAAATGTTGACGTCGCAACGAAGCTGACCCTTTTCCATATCCGCATCCGAAACTCCGAGCGTTCGTGCAATAAGTCGAAGCTCTTGGAGGTAGGCTTTTGCTTCCGCGGAATTTCTAAAGTCAGGCTTTGTGACGATTTCGCAAAGTGGGGCGCCAGCGCGATTATAATCGACGTAACTCTTTCCGTCCGCACCGTGGATGTTTTTGGCGGCGTCTTCTTCAAGATGGAGTCGCTCAATTCGGATTTTTACCGGATTGGTATGGCCAGGTACGTCAATTTCGAGCCACCCATTTTGCATGATTGGGGCGTCGAACTGGGAAATCTGGTAGGCCTTTGGAAGGTCAGGGTAAAAGTAGTGCTTTCGATCGAATTTCGAAATCGTTGCGATTTCTCCGTTGAGTGCAAGGCTAAGACGTACCGCCCATTCGATCGCCTGTGCGTTTGGTACAGGAAGGGTTCCTGGATGTCCAAGATCAATCGCGCTAATGTGCGCATTTGGTTCTGCGTCATCTACGGCGTTTTGAGCGCCAGAGAAGAGTTTGCTCTTGGTTTTGAGCTGAATATGGGTTTCGAGCCCGATAACAGGAGAGAGTCGCATAATGACCCGACTGTACCGCAATTCTACGAGTTTCGCAAGATTTTTCGGACGTAATCCGAATAGAATGGGAGAAGAAGAATTGTGTAAAAAAGGCCTATAAATTCGTGGATCATTGATGGACGGGAAATGGCAAGAAAGGCCGAGGGGATATTCCCGTGGGCAAGAAGGAGGAGGGCTGAGGTGAAAAATAGAATGAAGCCAAGGGCGATGCCGGCAAAGAGGAGGGAGCGTCTAGCAATGGTTGAGATGAGCGCACCCTTCAGTGTTCGAAGTTGCACGATTGTCGCCTTTGCGGGCGTGAGTTTGGAGCTTGAGGCGAGGGCTGGTACCGGAAAGAGAAGTAGGGTGAGAATTACTCCGGGTACAATGAAAAAGACAAGGCCCGTGAGGATAAACACGGTGAGGACGGCAAGGGTTAGGAGCCCAAGGAGGATTCCTTTTGTGCTTGGGACACGGAGGTCTTGTACAATGACGAGATGCGCGACGATGAGTCCGAGTATAAAGAGGCCACCGAAGAGTAGTTTGAGCGGAAGGGCGATTGAAGGGGAAAAGCTGATGCCACTATAAAAATACGCCAATGCAAAGATGAAGAGCATTGTTTGTAATGGAATCGCCCTAGAATCGAGTATCTTCGAGATCATTGAAGAGGATCGTATCGGTCACCGTAAAGAGTGGGAACCAAATGACAAGGAGAGCCATTCGAAGAAGGTGCGCAATAATGTCCGCGATTTTTGAGACGACATCTGTTGATTCAAACGGGAGGTAGAAGAAGAGAATCGTGAGAAGAACGAAAGCAATAAGCTGACTAATAAAGAAGCCGGTGAAGATAATCGTTTTTGGAACAATGAGTCGGAGGATTGTTGCAAGGAGTCGACCCCGCACAAGGTTTCGTGAACTGATAAGGGCCTCAACGGGACCTTGCTTTGAAAGGATGGTGAGAAATTGACCGAATTGGAGGTGAACACCGATATACAAAATACCCGCGATGGCAATGATGAGCCCGAAGAAGTACAGGAATACTCCAACGAGCGAGAGGAGGCCAACGCCACGGTTTACGGCGAGTGTTATAAGGAGCCCTCCCGGAGCGATTGCGATAAGTGGCACCATTGTTAAGAAAAATTGGTACAGCTTAACAAGAATCACGTTTACCCCGCTTCTTACTCCTTCGGCAAGAACCTCTTTTTTGTCTGCCGATTTATTTTCAAGAAGGCGCTTGCTTGCGATTATCACGCCGATTGTTACGAGGAGGGATAGAACGAGAACCGTGACAATCGTTGTGATCCCATTTAGCGCGAGTCCAATTTTTTCGACAGGAGAGACGAGCCCGTTAGCAACCAGGAAGGCGATATCTTTTCCCGGAGCGAGAACCGTACCGATAATAAAGGGGATGGAAGCCACGAAATAGAGGAGGGAAATCGAAATAAACGTTCGGATATTCTTAAAATAGAGCTCGAAGGAGCGATCAAGGAGCGAACCAATGCTTGGAAGCGTTTTCATAGGGAAAAAATTTCCTTCATTATACCAAAGAGATCGCTTTTAATCATATCGAGCGGTTGATTTGCGTTGAGTGTGTGGATTTTTGTCCCGCGCGAAGTAAGAAGTTCTCGGAACCAAGGGGCGCGGAATCGTTCGGCGGTTGCGCGGAGGATCTCGGTTTGCTCGAAAACGCCTTTGTTTTCGGTGTCGCGGAGCTTTAGGCGTTCGGCGGCAACGTCTGGGTCAAGGTCGAGGAAAATGAAGTGATCGGGAGGATTCTTGAGCGCCTCGGCATTTCCGGGAAGGGCGAGGAGTTCTTCAAGCGTCGGCCCATGCTTCATTATCGGCTGGATAATCACGGAACTCGTAAATCCGCGCTCTTGGATAATCGTTTTACCGACGTCGATGGCCGGAATAATCAGTGTTTGATATTGGAGGTAGCGATCGAGCGAAAAGGCCTGCGCGAGAAGTGGGGCGAAGTAGCGGTCGGGATGGTGCGAGAGTTCGTCTCGAATCGACGCGCCAACCCACCAATACGTTGGTTCGCACGTAAAGAGAATTTGCTCCTCCGGAAAGTCTGAAATCTTTGGCGGTCGTCCATTTGCCTTAAACCACTCTTTTGTCACGGCGCTTTTGTTGCACCGGAGCATTTCCTGCATAAACCGAAACACGGTCGATTTTCCGCTCCCCGTAATTCCGTCAACCATGATAAATTTCCCTTTCATACTATCTTCCCGTTGTTCCAAATCCTCCGCGCGACGGCTCTTCAATCGCGAGGATTTCGGTAATCTCCGCCTGTACGACCGGAATAATCATCCCTTGTGCGACGCGGTCACCTTTCTCGAGTCGCACTTCCGCCTCCGTTAAGTTAACGAGGACTAGAAGGATCTCGTCCTCCGGCCCGCGATAGTCGCTATCGATCACCCCAATCGAATTTGCAAGATCAATCCCTTTCTTCATCGGGTTTGATGAGCGGGACGCCAAAATAAGCACATGTCCCGGTGGTGTTTGGATAACAAGCCCTGTCCGAACTTTAACGATCCCTCGAGGCGGAATCGCGATATCTTCAATAATCGCTAAATCAAAGGCGGCCGACCCCGAGGTCTGGTAGGCGGGAAGGACGGCGTGTTTTACAAGGCGCTTAACCGGAAGCTTCATACGACTGCACGGTATCAATGCCAGAGAACCCTGAAAAATTAGATATCCCCAAGGGCTCTAAAATCAAGGAAATAGGCGTGTTAAGGTTTGGGGGATATGAAAGCCTACTTGGATATTGTGAAGCGGATTCTTGATCAGGGGGTGCTTGTTGAGACACGAACCGGAGTTAAGGCGTTTACGACGGCTGGAGCGATGTTTGAGCATGATATGGCGGAGGGATTTCCGCTCCTCACGACAAAGAAAGTCCCGTTTCGCCTGATCGCTTCCGAACTCGAGTTTTTTATTAAGGGGATTACCGATAAACAATGGCTTATTGATCGCAACAACCATATTTGGGACGAGTGGGCGAGCCCAAAGGTTGCGCCGTACGGACACGACGAGGAGTCGAAGAAGCGCATGCTAGAGGCGCGCGAGCTTGGTCCAATCTACGGATTTCAGTGGCGTCACTATAACGCGCCTTATGACCAGTTTTTTACGAACTACGAAGGAAAAGGCGTCGACCAGTTAAAGAAGCTCGTTCATAAATTAAAGACGAATCCGCGGGATCGTAGGATGATCGTAATGGCATGGAATCCGTCCGTGCTCGAAGAGGTTGCGCTTCCGCCGTGTCATTATGGCTTTCAGGTAACGGTGATCGACGGAAAGATTAATCTTTTGTGGAATCAGCGGTCCGTTGATACGATGCTTGGACTTCCGTTTAATATCGCTAGCTACGCGCTCCTTCTTCACTTGCTCGCAAAAGAAACGGGATTTACCCCAGGAAAACTCGTCGGATTTTTAGCGGACGTTCATATTTACGAGAATCACGTTGTCGGCGCACGCGAGCAGTTGTCTCGTGAGGCGAGTGCCTTCCCGCTCCCGACGATCGAAACGGATAACTTCGCGTCGATCTTTGCGTGGAATTATACGGATACGCGGATTCTTAATTATCAATGCCACCCGAAAATTGAATTTGAGATTGCTGTATGAAGGTAGAAATTGTTGTTGCATTGTCGCTTGATGGGAAGATCTCTTGCGCGAAAGACGAGTCGTCGCTTGTTTGGACGAGTAAAGAAGACACGGCGTACTTTGTTTCGAAAACGAAAGAGGCTCGCGTTGTTATCATGGGAAGCGCAACTTTCGCAACAATCAATAGACCATTAAAAGACCGCCTGCTTGTTATCATGACTCGCGATGTGTTGGGGAAGGAATCACTTCCGGGGCAAGTAGAATGGACCGAAAAATCCCCGAAGGAAATCCTCGAGGATCTTAAAAATCGTGGTTACGAGAAGGTTGTTATTGGCGGTGGAGCACAAATCTACTCGGCATTTCTCGAAGCGGGACTCGTGACCGACGTCTTTGCGACAATCGAGCCAATTGTCTTCGGCGACGGCGTTCCATTTGTTTCCGGTAAGTTCAACCAGCGCCTAAAATTTGTTGAATCAAAGATGCTCAACGAGAGCGCGGTGCTCATGCATTATCGGATTTTGTAAACAGACGGAAGACAATCCCTGCGTTCTTGCAGGATTGCTCAATTGTGCTGTCTCGATAGATTTTTTTTGCCACGATCTCCTTCACCCCTCCTGCTACAAGCTTTTTGAAGCAGTGGTAGCAGGGAGAGGCGACTGTGTAAATCGTTGATCCCTCACTTATAACTCCAAACTTTGCGCATTGGAGCAGGGTGTTTTCTTCTGCGTGAAGAGTGCGTATGCAGTGGCCATCTTCCATAAGGTGACCAACGTCATCACAGTGATCAAGGCCGGCTGGCGAGCCGTTGTATCCCGTGGCAAGAACCCGCTTATCTTTTACTAATATTGCTCCTGCTTGAAGGCGGTCGCAGGTGGAGCGTGTAGAGGCGAGCTCTGCCATGCTCATAAAGTACTCGTCCCAGCTTGGTCGCGTCATAGAGGGTAGTTTTGTTTGAGTTTATCAAGATCGCCAGCGGTTAAAAGGGAGGTTTCTTCCTGCTTATCGACTTTAAAATTGTTACCCGCGTTCGTGTATTTTGCTTGGTTGAGCCCGTGGAGATTTGCTTCTTCCGGGGAAAGGGAAGAGGAGAGTTCTTCAAAGACGATTTGGCATACGCGCTCGCCCGGGAAAATTCGGATTACTTGGTTACCCGCCTCGTTTTTCATCGGGAAAATAAGCGTGCCCGAGTAGCCGGCGTCAATGATCCCGGAAAGCGACAGGTTGATCCCTCGGCGGTTGGTCGACGTTCGCGGAAACAAAATCGCCATTAAATCACCCGCCCGCATTTCGATTTTCTCCAGGCTTGTTCCGATAACAAATTCATTCGGGAGTAATTCAAAGTACTGACCCGGCTGTAATATGACTTCATCAAAGTGTTCGGCGTGAAACTGATCCGGCTCAATCGAAACCGTAAGCGCCTTTCGCCCGCGGTCCGTCATCATCCAATTCTTCGGAATAAGAAATCGGTAACCGAGGCGAAGGTCGATTGCGTGGGGTTGGAGCTGGAATTGGTCAAGCGCGGGCGTAAACGCGAGGTCCCCAGTCTTAATCCGGTCTAGAATATGCGCGCGGGTAAGGATCATACGAGAAAAGCTTAGCACGCCCCCGAAAAAAGAAAAAACGCCCGTGTGGGCGCTTTTCCTTAGATCGTAGAGAGATCGAGTTTGATTGATGGTCCCATTGTCGTCGTGAGGAAGGCGGTCTTCATATAGACTCCTTTTGACGAGTTTGGTTTTGCTTTCTTGATTGTCTCAAGGGTAAGTGCGATGTTTTCGGCGAGTTTTGTCGCGTCAAACGATACTTTACCAACGATCGTGTGGATATTGCAGGTGTTGTCGTTCTTAAACGAGACCTTTCCACCCTTTTGTTCCGTGATCATTTTTTCGATGTTTGGTCCAACTGTATCTGTCTTTGGGTTCGGCATGAGTCCACGAGGTCCGAGAACCTTCGCGGCCTTAGCGAGCTTAGGCATCATTGCTGGAACGGCAACCGCGACGTCAAAGTCGATTTTTCCGGTTGCAACGATTTGTTCAATCGTTTCTTCTGTAGCGACGATATCTGCTCCCGCGTTCTTTGCGGCTGTTTCATTTGCACTGTCGACGAAGGC
This sequence comes from uncultured Gammaproteobacteria bacterium, assembly GCA_964401485.1. GTDB lineage: Bacteria > Patescibacteriota > Patescibacteriia > UBA9934 > UBA9934 > CAYFMS01. The sequence continues at coordinate 59,833 of CAYNYL010000006.1, read as the reverse complement.
GGCGACGCGGACCTGCTTTCCCGATCCGTGTGGAAGGGCGATTGTTCCTCGTACCTGTTGGTCTCCTTGCTTTGGGTCGATTCCGACGCGAACATGGATCTCAACGGTTTCGTCGAAAGCTGCCTTTGGCATGCTCTGTACGAGTGCGACGGCTTCGGTGATTGAGTGAAGCTGCGACTTGTTGATTTTCGCTTTTGCTTCCGTATAGCGTTTATTCATATTATTTGATCTCAACGCCCATCTGTCGGCATGTTCCGGCGATAATGTTCATCGCTCGGTCCACGTCGTTTGTATTAAGGTCTGGAAGTTTTGCTGTCGCGATTTCGCGGAGCTGATCCTTCGTAATCGATCCGACTTTCTCGGAAAGTGGCTTTCCGGATCCCTTAGCGATCTTCGCTGCTTTTTTGATAAGCTCTGACGCTGGGGCGATTTTAAGGACGAAGCTAAAGCTTCGGTCTTCGTAAATCGTAAGGACGGCTGGAACGATTTCTCCCTTTCGATCTTGCGTGGCGTTGTTAAAGTCATTAACAAACTGCGCAATGTTGACTCCTTGTTGACCGAGGATCGGTCCGAGCGGTGGCGCTGGAGTCGCGGCACCTCCCGTCGCCTGAATTTTGACGACGGCTTTGATCTTTTTCTCTGCCATAACGACGTATTTTTAGAATAGATTCCGTTTTTTGGACGGCAACTATGTCGTGAATTAGTGCTGGGATTTTGCCCTATTTGTGGATTTTTGTCAAACCTCGGGGGATTTTAGGATCATTTTTTCGTGGGTGGTATGGGCATCCCACCTCGGCACTCTTTTAGGCCTCGCTTTTGTTATAAATCTAACGATTCTGTTATAATTATAACAAAAATATGCTGTCAAAGGGTCAGTACCAGGCAGAGGTGGCCTACCCAAAACTTCAAAACCACATCAAAGAAGCGTTTTTGTTGGATACGTCTGCAAGAGAGGCTTTCACAAGAGGATTTCTCAATATCACTGCGTACGCCCGGGTAATTCAAGCGTCGGTCAGTGGTGCGGTTGGGCGACAGGTCTCGATACCCGCTATCGTAATGGCGCTCCGAAGAATGCAAAAACATCACTCACATTATGTACAGCCGACGCCTATTGTCCGAGATGTTTCTGTTTGGAATGGACTTGCACATTGTCGGTATACCGATATGCACGTCGCGAGATTAACCGAGGCGTGGGTTCAAAGACGCGGAGGCTCGATACCGATTACGCTCAATACGAAAGAGGGGATAGATCTCTTTTTTCCGATGGATCATCTTGCGGCGTTTTCACAAGAACCGGAACTGCACACGACGATGACAGCGGGAGAGGTTGACCTCGCGATCGTTTCCTTCCGACTCGAAAACCCGGAAGCTCTCTCTGTTATCCTGCAAACCATTTTTTCACTTCCCCTCGTGTTCCGCTATACATTCTTTGACAATGATCGAGTAACGCTCGTGGTTTTTGACGAACAGGTTCCGATTCTCCTTCAAAAGTTTGGATAAATAACATCTGCCGTGCCGTCATCTGCGATCTCAACAAACGCCTTTCTGCCACCAGGAAGCGTAATCGCGATGCCATTTACGATTGGCGTGATACTCTCCACTCTAAATGTTGGATTATATTGTACGGAATCTATAAATTCGCATGGTACCGCGATTGGACCTTTTGGAATCGGGTAGAATTCATTGTACTGAAATTCGACGAGAATAAGCCCCGTTACCTCGGTTTGATCGGGCGTTTCGCTCGAATCGTAAAGGGTTCTATGTACGCATTGCTCGCTTGACGCAAGTAAAATATCGAATTGAGGCGTGGATTCTTTTTTGACGGTAAGCGAGCGTACATAGCCCCAGGCGCCACCGTATTCCACGCGGTACCGTTCTTCTCCGTTAACAAAGAAAATATCGGTAAAATGTCCACCCTCCGGCGCACCTTGGTAATCGGAAATGACGACGCTATCGTCTTGAACGCTGATCGTTGTACTAGAGTAAGTGTAAACGATCGTGCTGTAGACGACTGTTTCAGCCCCATTTTCAACCTTAACGATTTCGAATGGAATGGTGGGAAGGCTTCCGTCCGAATCGTCGACTTCACCGGCAATGCGTCCGATCCATGTTCTTTCGCCCTCGGCAAGCGTTTGTTCCATTGCTTTTGCTTGCGTTTCAACCTGTGCGATATTTTCGGCGCGAAGTCTTGAGCCTTCCTCTGTTTCACCTCGATTGGGTTCTACTTGGGCTAGATTCGTTGGATACTCGCCCTTGCCGTCACCATTATATGAAACGTCGGTAGACGCGATAAACGAAGTCATCGTTAGTTCGATGATCATGGCGATGATAAGTGTAATAAAAGACATAGTTGTACAAAGTATAGCAATCGCTAGATAAAAAAACACGCCCGGGTGGGCGTATCTTTTTAAACCTTTTTGACTTGAAGGAAGTCGAGTTCGACAGGAGTCTCTCGGCCGAACATGGAAACGAGTACTTTCATCTTTCCACGTTGTTCGTCGATTTCCGCAACCTTTCCTTGTTGACCCTTGAATGGACCGTCTGTAATCGTTACCGGATCGTCGACCGAAACATCGAGCGTAAATTCCGGTTCGTCGACACCGACGCGCTTCATAAGCGCATCGATTTCTTCTTGTGGAATTGGGGTCGGAGTTGTTCCGGCGCCAATGAATCCCGTAACGTTTGGCGTATTTCGCACAACGTACCAAGAATCGTCGGTTACGATCATCTCAACGAGCACATATCCAGGGAAAATCTTCTCCTCGATCACGCGACGCTTTCCGTTTTTAATCTTAATTTTCTTTTCCTTTGGAACGAGGACGCTGAAGATTTTTTCTTCCATGTCCATCGTATCAATTCGTTGCTTGAGGTTATCAAGTACGTTTTCTTCGTAGCCGGAGTAGGTATGGATCGCATACCAGCGTCGGCCGTAATTCGCTGTTTGTTTTGCCATATTAGTTTGCAGGTTCGGTCGCTACCGGCTCGGTTGCGTCGGCGTCAACTTCGACCGGGGTCGTTGTGATGTCGCTGATGTCGAGCGATGGGGCAGGGGCCGTTGTTTCCGAGAGGTCAAGGAGAGTAAGGACGCCGAGGTTGAATGCTTGGTCAACGACTGCGAAAAATGCTCCAAGGATCACGGCGAACAAGATTACAGCAAGCGTGTAGCGAACGGTGTCTTTACGCGTTGGCCAACTTACCTTTTCGAGTTCGATTTTCGACTCACGCAAGTAATTCACGACCGGATTGTTTAGTGCCATATTTTACTATTTTAAAAAGCCCTTCCGGGGCTGTTGTGGACAACATACCACGGAAGGAACTTCTTTGCAAGGGATTAAACGTCGAGGTTAGACACATCCTTTGCGTGTGTTTGAATGAATTTTTTACGAGGGGCAACTTCGCTTCCCATAAGGGTGTCAAAGATCATATTTGCGCCCTCGGCGTCAGCAACCGTTACCTGCTTCATTTTGCGGGTCTTTGGATCCATCGTCGTCTCCCAAAGCTGTTCAGGGTTCATTTCTCCCAAACCTTTGTAGCGTTGGATGTTGACCTTCACTCCGGCCGTTTCGATTACTTCCGCTTCCATCGCTTCGTCGCCTTCAGCTTCTTCTGGTGCGTCAGTATTGCGCTCAGCCTTCTTTCCGGTGAACTCGGCGATCGTCGCTTCTTTATCCGCGTCTGAGTAAACGTAGCGAACCTGCTTTCCGACTTGGATTCGGTAGAGTGGTGGCATCGCGATGTAGATGTGGCCCTGCTTAATAAGCTCAGGGAAGTGGCGGAAGAAGAGGGTGAGAAGAAGCGTTCGGATGTGAGCTCCGTCGACGTCGGCATCGGTCATGATAATAATTCGGTTGTAGCGAAGCTTCTCAACTTCGAATCCTTCACCGATATTTGTTCCAAGTGCAATGATCAAGTTCTTGATTTCATTGTTCGTAAGGAGTTTATCAAGACGCGCGCGTTCAACGTTGAGGATTTTTCCTCGAAGCGGAAAAATTGCTTGGTACTCGCGGTTTCGGCCCTGCTTTGCCGAACCTCCCGCGGAGTCTCCCTCAACGATATAAAGTTCCGAGTTTGACGGATCCTTACTCGAACAGTCGGCGAGTTTTCCAGGAAGCATTAATCCTTCGAGTGCGCCTTTGCGCATAACCGTTTCACGGGCGGCGCGGGCGGCCGCGCGAGCACGAGCCGAGAGCAAGCATTTTCCGATAATCTCTTCGGCGTCCTTCGGGTGTTCCTCGAGGAAAATCGAAAGAGCTTCCGCAAAAATCGATTCAACGGCGGTTCGCGCCTCCGGATTTCCAAGTTTTCCTTTCGTTTGACCTTCAAATTGTGGCTCCGGAATCTTTACGCTAATAACGGCGGTTAGTCCCTCCCGAACATCTTCTCCGTTCAGGTTCGTATCCTTTTCCTTAATATATCCTTTGTCACGCGCGTAGGCGTTGAGGGAGCGCGTAAGGGCAGAGCGGAAACCGGCGAGGTGCGTTCCTCCGTCCGGGTTTGTAATATTGTTTGCGAAACAGTGGACGGATTCGTGGTAGTCGGTCGTATATTGGAGTCCAACCTCAACATCGACATTTTCCGCGCCTTTGTGGACGTAGAAAATATTTTGGTGTTGCGTTTCTTTCTTTTCATTAAGGTGGCGGACATAAGACGAGACTCCTCCTTCGAAATAGAATCCGTAAGCAACCGGCGTGTCTCCTCGCTCGTCAAATAGCTCAACTTCGATTCCTGCGCTCAAATACACCTGTTGGCGCAAATGATCCAAGATGTACTTATAGTTAAATTCGATCGTTTCAAAAATCGTTTCGTCAGGACGGAACTTGATCAAGGTTCCATTTTTCCGCGTTTTGCCGATTTCTTTTACTTTCTCTTGTGGCTTTCCGCGCTTATACGCTTGGGTATAAATCTTTCCATCGCGATAGACTTCGGCGACGAGATCGTTTGAAAGCGCGTTTACAACTGAAACTCCAACTCCATGGAGACCTCCAGAAATTTTATATCCGCTTGCGTCTCCTCCAAACTTTCCTCCGGCGTGAAGCTTCGTTAATACAAGTTCGAGCGCGGAGATTTTTTGTTCCTTGTGGATATCGACAGGAATTCCTCGACCGTTATCTTCAACCTCGATCCATGAATCAGGCTTTAAGCGAATCGTTACTTTTGTCGCGTATCCAGCCATCGCTTCGTCAAACGAGTTGTCGACAACTTCCCAAATAAGGTGGTGGAGACCCTCGGGACCCGTTGATCCAATATACATTCCCGGACGCTTTCGAACCGGATCGAGTCCTTCAAGCACTGTAATATTAGAGGAGTCGTAGGAGGAGTTTGCCATAGAATTAGTTACAGCTTACAAGAATTTGCTATACTAGTCTATATGCAGGAAGGGGAGGATAAGCGAGCTGGAGCGTTTAAAGAGATTGATTTCGCGTATCGGCGCGATACGGCGATTGAGGTTGGAAAACCGCTTCTTGTTCGGCTTTTTTGGGGACTTTGGGCGGGAATTGATCTCGTGCTTCTGCTCTTCGTGCTCTTTTCGCTTGGGGCATATGTCTCAAATGGACAGTTTGTTGATAAACGGCTCGTGGCGCGCATGGCGGAAAACACGCGCGTACACGCGGAGGCAGCGAGATCGGGAGCGGCTTCTTCCTTGATTATTGGCTCGACGAGCGTTTTTCAAAATACGGAAGGAACCTATGATTTTTTTGCACCAGTTGAGAACGCGAATGAACAGTGGGCGGCGATGATCACGTATACGTTTGAAACCGGGGACGGGGAGACGGAATTGGCGAAGGCGACGATCATGCCAAAGAGTGAAGGTGGACTTCTTGCCTACCGCGTTCCCTCAACGAGTCGCCCAGGGGTTAGCGATGTACTTATCAAAGATATCGTCTTTGAGCGATTGAACCCGCGCAATCTTCCGGGCGCTGGGACGGCGACGATTTCGGAGTGGATTTTTGCGCACAATGATTTTCGTTTTCTTAATGCGCGCCACGAAACGGTCCTGGTCGATGGCGCTGAAATTACACGAACTCGGTTTACGCTCGAAAACTCAACTCCCTACGCCTATTGGAGCCCGACCTTTCTCGTTCTTATTGAACGATCTGGAACGGTCATTGGGGTGAATACCGTGACGCTTCGAGGGCTTGAGGTCGGCGAATCTCGTGATGTTGAACTTCAATGGTATGGATCGGCGCCAACGGTTGGCGAGGTTCGGATTCTTCCGATGATTGATTACCTCGATCCAGATGTCTACATGGATAGTACCTCGAGCCTTGAAGAAGAGCGCCTCTTCTTCTAGAGTGGGTACATGTTCGACCGTCTTCTCAAAACCCTGCAATCATTTGATTGGTTTATCCTTGTCGCAGTCTTTGTTCTCCTTCTTTTTGGATTTTCGGCGATCTATTCCGTAGAACTTGGACGGGAGGCGGGGCAGTTTCTTCTTCTTCGAAAGCAAGTGATCGCAAGCGCGATTGGACTTCTTCTTGCTGTATTCATTCTCAACTTCCATTATTTGCAGTGGCGTAACTACGCCCGGCTCATGTATATCGGTGGAAACGTGCTCCTAGTCCTTGTTATCATTTTCGGGCGTGTGTTTGGAGGAACGAAAGGATGGTTTGACTTCGGTTTCTTCTCATTTCAGCCGGTTGAGTTTATGAAGTTCGCCTTGATCCTTGCGCTTGCTCGGTACTTTGGGGAACATGCTCGATACTATTTTGGGTGGAAGGAGATATATCAAAGTGGAATGATTGTCGGCATCCCGGTTCTTCTTGTGCTTTTACAGCCTGATCTTGGAAGTGCGGGAATGCTTGTCGGAATTTGGGGCATCTTCCTTTTGTTCGCTGGGATCCGTCTTTCGCATCTCGCGATCCTGGGAGGTATTTTCGCACTTGTCTTTACACTTTCTTGGGGGCTTTTGTTTGAGGATTATCAGCGGGAACGTATCGAGGTGTTTCTTCGGCCGGGTCTTGATCCGCTCGATAGCGGCTACAACCTGATTCAAGCAAAAATCGCGATCGGTTCCGGTCAGTTATTTGGAAAGGGGCTTGGTTTTGGTTCCCAAAGTCAGCTTAAGTTTTTACCGGAAAGTCACACGGACTTTGTATTTGCGATTATCGCCGAGGAGCTTGGGTTTATCGGTGTAACGGTGTTATTTACGGCGCTGTTTCTTCTCTTGTATCGTTTACTTCGACTAACCGCTCGTGCGCGCGATGGGTTCACGGTCTTTCTTCTCGTTGGTATTTTTGCGGCGTTTTTTATCCAGTCTTTTGTTATTATCGGGGTCAATCTCTCGCTTCTACCGGCGACCGGCGTCACCCTACCGTTCGTGAGCTATGGAGGAAGTTCGCTCCTTCTTTCCTTTTCCTTAGTTGCGCTCGCGCAAAGTATTGTCTTGCGAATCCGTCCAGGGGATGGTACGGATACCCCGTGGTATACTTAACGTATGAATCATTCTTTCTTCGCATGTCCCAAGTGTCGTTCTACCTACCGTTCTGGTCAGCTCGTGCTTGTTGATCGAAGAGAGATTGAGGATATCTTTCATGGAGAATGTGAAGAGTGTAAGCTTTCCATGTTGTTTTCGATGAAGGAAGTTGACGGGGCGCTTCAGGTTTTAGGGATGCCGACGGACCTTCGTCGCTTTGAAATCCTTCGTTTTTGGCAAAATGAAGCCGTTTCGGTGGATGACGTGATTGCTGTCCACAATGCCCTAAAACTTGACAGTTTTATAAAAATTATGTGAAATACGGGCATTCTATGGAAATGGCAACAATTCATGCGGAAAAACGCATTATTAAAGGACGACACACGGATGACCTTCGCGCTGAAGGAAAAGTTCCGGGTGTTTTGTACGGATTTGGTACGGAACCGATGATGCTTACTCTTGACCGCAACCAAGTTGCGAAGCTTTATAAGGAAGCGGGAGAAAGTACGGTTATCACGCTCGACGCTGAAGGAAAGACCTTCAACGTGCTTTTGCAAGATATCCAATTTGATCCGATGACCGACTTCGTTACGCACGTTGATTTTCGTGCGGTAGACATGAGTAAGAAGGTTGAGGCGACGATTGCGCTTAAATTCGTTGGACTTGCTCCAGCGGTTAAGGAGCTTGGTGGAACCTTTGCACACGCAGTTGATGAGCTTGAAGTGCTTGCGCTTCCATCGGCTCTCGTTCGTGAAATCGAGGTAGATGTTACAGGGCTTAAGACCTTTGAAGATGTGATTCACGTTTCCGATATCGTGATTCCAGCGGGAATCGAGGTAAAGACGGATATGAGTCTCGCGGTTGCGAGCGTGCAACCTCCTCGCTCTGAAGAGGAACTCGCGGCTCTTGATGCGCCTGTTGAAGATAAGGTTGCGGAACAAAACGCGAAGATTGAAGCGGAGAAGGCTGCGGCAGCTGAAAAGGAAAAAGCAGAAAAAGAAAAGAAATAAGTGTGAAGAAGCGTTTAACGCAACTCAAACACCGATTAAGAAACGGGCTTTCACTGCTCGTTTCTTTTCGTTACGCTCTCGCTGCCGTTCTCTTCGGTGTTCTGTTTGTTGTGGCTATTGTTCTTTTCTTCGTGCTGCGTGGGTCTAGCGAGGCGCCGAGCGTTACACCAAGCGACGAAGAAGAAAGTGTTGTTATCGAGGAGGAGCGTGCGGTTATTTTTGGAGTCATGATCGAGAATGCTTACGACGCTTGGCCACTCTCGGGACTCGAGGATGCGTTTCTTGTGATCGAAGCGCCGGTTGAGGGAGATATTCCTCGTTTCCTTGCATTTTTCCGGGAGGATCAGGAAACAAAAAAAATTGGTCCGGTGCGATCGGCGCGCCCGTATTATATTGATTACGCATCGGAGTTTGGGGCGATTTATGCACACGTCGGGGGTTCGCCTGAGGCGCTCGATAAAGTCCACGGTACGGACTCTGTTCAAGACCTCGATCAGTTTTTCCAAAGCGAATATTTTTACCGCCAGACAACGAACGGCCGCTACGCGCCGCACAACGTGTTTACGAGCATTGAGTCGCTTCGCGGGGCGATCGAGGAGTTTAACGTTGCGCCATTTCAGTACGGACTCTGGAAGAGGAAAGAGGGAGCATCGCGTGGAAACGAATCGTTACGCGTAAATCAATCGCTAGGAGTGTACCGCGTGCGCTGGGACTATGATTCGGAGACAAATCGCTATACGCGTATTCAGGGAGATGAAGTGATGACGGTTGAAAATGGCGCGAATGTTATTGTTGATTCGATTGTTGTGATTGAGACCGATGTGCGTACAATCGACGAGAAAGGTCGAAAAGCAGTTACGACGATTGGGGATGGATACGGTCTTTTCGCGCAAGACGGGGTGGTGCAAGAAATTACTTGGAAAAAAGCATCAAACGAGGAGCGCCTACGGTTCTATGATGTAAATGGAAAAGAGGTTGCGATCAACCTCGGGCGCACCTGGATTCATATTGTCGATACGCTCGAGAGTGCGAGCGCTATTTCGATAGAATCGCAAGACGGGGTTTCGAACTAAGATCGTTTTCTATTTTTACCGTGTATCCGTAAGTTGTCGCGAGAGCGGAGATAAGTGCGGGTTGCGAAGGGTCGATTTCACAAAGAATCGTTTGTTTTTTAGGGAGAAGATTGGCGTGGGCTTTTAGTTCATCAAGGAGCGCGTGATAGAGATCGAGTCCATCAATGCCTCCATCGAGCGCGAGTGTCGGCTCAAAGAGACGAACGTCCGGATCAAGGGATGGAATCGTGCTAGCTGGGAGATAGGGAAGATTTGCGCAAATAATAAGCGACGAGAAGTCGGAGTAGGGGACTCGGTCTTTTGTAAGTGGAGAAAGAAGGTTTCCTTGTTCGAAATGGACGAGGCCATCGGCCGAAAGCGCCGATGCGTTCTTTTTTGCGACGGCGAGCGCTTCTTTTGAGAGATCGAAGGCAAGAATCGGTCGGCGTGTTTCGAGAGCCAGGGTGATTGCAATGGCTCCTGAGCCTGTTCCGATATCAAGGATGAGTGGGCGGGTATCGATGGCCTTGATTGCTTCGTCAACAAGAAGTTCCGTTTCTGGGCGTGGAATCAAGGTGTCTTTTGTGACAAAAAAATCGCGTCCATAAAATGCTTTGTGGCCGACGATATAGGCGACGGGCTCGAAGGTTGCTCGACGATCAATCGCTTTACGATAGCGTCGTTCGGTGTCGAGTGGGAGCTCTTCTTCCATGTGCGAGAAGAGATAGCTTGAACCCTTGCCTCGCACGCTTGCGAGGAGTACTTGTGCGTCGATTCGTGGGGAGCCTAGCTCGGTCGCTTTGAAGCGCGACTTAAGTCGTTGTTCGCCAAATGTGAGCGCTTCAAGGATTGTCATAGCGAGAGTTCTTCTTCGGCGCGTTTTAATGCGTCGACGATCTCGTCGAGGTTGCCAGCGAGAATTCCAGGGAGGTTGTGCCAGCTTTGTTTGATTCGGTGGTCGGTGACGCGATCTTGTGGGCCATTGTAGGTTCGGATTTTTTCACTTCGGTCGCCGGAGCCGATTTGGTCTCGACGCTCGGCTTCCATCGCTTGTCGCTTTTGTTCTTGTTCATGGGCAAAAACACGCGCCCGAATTACGTTCAGTGCCTTTTCTTTGTTTTGTCGTTGCGAACGTTCGTCTTGGCAATAGGCAACAATTCCTGTTGGCTTGTGGACGATGCGGATTGCCGAATAGGTCGTGTTAACGCTTTGTCCTCCCGCACCCTGTGAGGTTGTCGCTTCGATTGTTAAGTCGTTCATGTTGAGCTCGAACTCTTGTTCCTCGATTTTCGGGAATACGGCAACTGTGACGGTTGAGGTGTGGATTCGGCCTTGTTTTTCCGTTTCAGGAACACGTTGAACTCGGTGAACACCTGATTCGTATTTCATTTTTCCGTAGGCACCAGTTCCGATGATTTCAAACACGAGTTCTTTAAAGCCAACGTCGTTAAGACTTTGTGAGGAAATTTCAACACGAAGCCCGTGATTTTCGGCGAAATGTGAGTACATGCGGTAAAGGTCGCCGGCAAAGAGGGAGGCTTCGTCTCCACCTGCTCCGGCTCGGATTTCGATAATTGCGTCGTGGGCGTCGAGAGGATCTTCCGGAATGAGCGCTCGCTTAAACGTTAGTTCGAGCGAGGGGATCGCTTCTTCAAGAGAGAGGATTTCTTCTTCGGCGAGGGCACGAATATCTGGATCGGTGTCATTAAGCGATGCCTTGGCGCTTTCGAGGTTTGCAACCGCCTTTCTTAGCGCTTCACCTTTTGCAACGATGTCGTTTAGACGCTGGTATTCTCGTGTAACGTCCTTTAGCATTTTTTGATTTTGAAGCACGGCGGGATCTGAAAGTCTCGCTTCGGTCGCTTTAAGAGCGATTTGTTGTTTTTCAAGTTGTTCGAGGAGTTGCATAGGATAAAAACAACACCCGTTTTTCGGGTGTTGCTTGATCGGGGGCGTTGTTACGCTCCTTTTGCTTTCTTTTCTTCACGCTTCTTTGCACGCGCAGCGCTCTTTTCGAGTTTTGCTTTGTGTCCAAGAGTGGCGGTCGATTTCTTCGTCGCCTTTGATTGGAACTTCTCTACGCGACGCGCCGTATCGAGAATCTTTTGCTTTCCTGTGTAGAACGGGTGGCAAGCCTTACAAAGTTCGACAAAGATTGAATCGTGGGTCGAACCGATTGCGTAGGTCGCTCCGCAGGCACATGTTGCCGTTACGGCTTCGTGATAAGTTGGGTGGATGTCCGCTTTCATAATGCAAAGAGAGTAGCACGGGTCTTTTTCCCTGTCAACAGCTTTTTCTTTACAAAAACCCAGTTTTCCGATACGATTACCTGTCCGTTAAGGACATGATTGGGGGGCTAATGCAACGGCTTTTCGTTGTTTTGGGCTTAGTTCTCGCCCTTGGTGGGTGTCGACTTCGCCTTGAGAGGATCGAGGAAGAGCAGGAGGCACGGATCGCATCACTCGTTGAGGAATGCGGTTCGCGCACCTGGAGCTACGAGGAGACGACCTACTACGTCGATCGCGATAGGGACGGATTTGGTGGCATGGAGCCCACGATCTCGTTCACGTCGCACTGCGACCACTCGGACACCCATGCGGTGAAGACCGGTGATTGCGACGACGAGAATGGCGCCGTCTTCCCGCGAGCCTTGGAGTTCTGTGACGGGATCGATAACAACTGCGTGGATGGCGTGGACGAGCCGAACGGAAACGACGGCGCATTCATGGTCTACCGCGACGATGATCTCGACGGCTACGGAGGGGGCGCACAAACGCTTCGTTCGTGCGACGGCGAGGCTCGGGAGGTGGCGTATCGGTGGTTCGTGCCGGATGCGGGAGACTGCGACGACACGAATGGACTCGTTTCGCCTGGGGCGCTCGAGGTGTGTGACGGGATCGATAACGACTGCGACGAGGTGACCGACCTCGACGCGAGTGACCTCCGTACGTACTTCGAGGATCTCGACGGCGACGGTTTCGGTTCGTTAGAGGTCGTGCTCTCTTGCGAGCAGGGAGTGCTCGCGGAGAACAGCAATGACTGTGACGACTCAAACGACGACGTGTTCCCCGGTGCGCTCGAGGTGTGTGATGGGGTCGACAACGACTGCGATCTTGCGGTCGATGCCGATGACGAAGACACGCTCGGCTTCAATCGCTACTATCCGGATCTCGATGGGGACGGATACGGCGATGGTGATGCGGATCCGGTGATCGGCTGTACGAGCGTTCCGGGCCATGTTCTTGATGGCTCAGACTGTAACGACGATTCGTTCCAGGTGAATCCGCAGGAATTCGATTACTGCGATGGGGTCGACAACAATTGCTCCGGCGATGAGTCGGACGCGATTGGTCGTACGACCTACTATCGTGATAACGACGGTGACGGTGCGGGAGATCCTTCCGCGAGCGTTGCCACCTGCGATCAACCAAGCGGATATGTCGAAACGGCTGGAGACTGTCACGACGGTCGGCCGGATGTGTATCCTGGAGCGCTGGAAACCTGCAATGGCACGGACAATAACTGCCAGGGCGGGGAAACGGACGCGACGGATCCGCTCCTTTGGTACGCGGACTCGGACGCCGATCAGTACGGAAACACAGGGGTGACGACGCGGGCCTGCTTTCGCCCGACGGGTTACACCGCGGTTGCGGGAGACTGTGACGACGGCCTCGCGAGCGTCAACCCGAGCGCCGAAGAGCGGTGCAACGGGTTCGACGACGACTGCGACACGCTCGTTGACGACTTCGACACGGCGCCGAGTGGGCGCACGACGTGGTATGTCGATGGGGACGGGGATGCGTTTGGCGGAAGTACAACGCGTCTCGCCTGTTCTCGTCCGAGCGGGTACGTGTCGGTTGGTGGGGACTGTAACGACGCGGTCGCGTCGATCTATCCCGGAGCGGTAGAGACGTGCAACGGGTTCGACGACGACTGCGACACGCAGATCGACGAAGGCCTTCTCGTCGCCTACTACACGGACGTTGATCGCGATACCTACGGAGTTGGTACGGCCATGAGCGCCTGTACGATTCCGCCTGGCTTCGCCTCGCGAGCCGGGGATTGCGACGACACGCGGTCGACGCGGTACCCCGGCGCCCCGGAACTCTGTGACGGACTTGATAACGATTGCGATTCCTCGATCGACGAGGGCGCGCAGTCGGTAACTTGGTACCGAGATCAGGACGCCGATACCTGGGGAACGTCTACGCAGTCACTTGCGAGCTGTACGGTCCCGCCGGGATACGTGCAACGCGCGGGGGATTGCAACGACACGGTCGCAGCGATTCGCCCGGGAGCAGACGAGATCTGCGACGGGGTCGATAACGATTGCGATTTGCTCGTCGATGACGCGGACAGCGTCACGGGCGCGACGCGGTGGTACGCGGACCACGATGTCGACGGTGTCGGCGGAGCGGCCTCGGTTACTCGGTGCGTTGAGCCGGCCTCCGGCGACTATGCACTTGAGACGGGGGACTGTGACGACGATGATCCGAGCGTTTACCCGGGCGCAGTCGAAGTCTGCAACGATAGCGCGGACAACGATTGCGACACCTTGGTTGACGCGCTCGACACGGATGCGGGATGCCTCGTCGTTTGGTGCGAGCTTGTCGATGATCCGGTGTTTCCGCTCCGCGTCTATGCACGGGGGGTGGTCAGGCCCTGGCTCACGCCGGCGCTCGTCCATCCAACGAGCGGGGCAACGCTCGAGGTTGGCGAGCTTCGCGCGAGCGGGGGGACGGTGAACGGAACGCCTTGGCTTGGCGAGACGGCGGTCCACGTCATCTCGCGCAATCCGCTCAATGGTCCGTTCCAGTTTACCGTTGCCTCAAAGCCCTACGACGGGGGCCAAGTCCGTTTTGCCCGTGTTTTGCGCGATGGAATCGCGCTCGACCCGGTTGAAAACGAGGCGTGTGTCCTTGACCTCGCGAACCCACAGGTGGGCGAGCTCTACCTCTCTGTCCCCTGAAACTGACCCCACTTCCGAGAACGCTCGGGGGTGGGGTTTCTTCTTTCTCCGCTAACGGTTGACGTTTTTTAGATTTTATGATAAAAAGCTCCTTCATTTTTCCTTGTCTTACGTAGGGAATTGTCGCCTTGCGCAAGATCGGGAATAATCCCGATTCTTGAAGTTTGGTCATTCACAACGAGGTGAACCATGCGCTACCTTGCGCTCCTCGCGACCATGGTGGTCGCGGGGTCAGGCTGTCTTCAGGTCGACGGGGGTGATTGCCCCGCCGGCGAAAGGGAGTGGTTCGCGGACGCGGACAGCGACGGCTTCGGCCGGAGCAACACTTCCACGTGCGCGAGCACGGCCCCCCGGGGATACATCGATCGCGACGGCGATTGCGCCGACGTGATGGCGGATGTCGGGGGACGTTCCCTCGACGGTGTCGAGGGTGGGCTCGCCGGGATCAACCCCGGAGAGCTCGAGCGGAGCGACGGATTCGACAACGACTGCGACGGGCAGGTCGACGAAGGAGTGAGCCCCGACGAGGTGTGCCAGTTCCTCGTCGACGCGGACGGCGATCGGTACGCGGTGAACGCGACGATCGTCGAACGCGCGTGCGGTCCGCAACCCGGCTACGTCGAGAACGGCGATCAGCTGGGCTACGAGTCCTGCGACAGCGTCGCCTCGGTCAACCCGGGCGTCGCCGAGGTCTGTGACACGATCGACAACGACTGCGACGGCACGAACAACGAGACCGGAGCAACCGGAAGTCGGACGTTCTACGCCGATTCGGACGGGGATACCTTCGGGAATTCCCAGACGACGGTGCTCGCCTGCACCGCCCCTCCCGGCTACACGGCCGAGGGTGGCGACTGCAACGACGGCCTCGCCTCGGTCAACCCGGACGCCGAAGAGCTCTGCTCGACGACGCACGACGATGACTGCGACGGGGTCGCGAACGAAGATGACGCCGAAGGGACGACGACCTACTTCCCCGATTCCGATCGGGACGGGTGGGGAAACGCCGTCGGCTCGCATCAGTTCTGCGCGCCTCCGCCGACCGGTTGGGTCGCGGTGCGCTCGGCGTTCGACTGCAACGACGGTGTCGCGTCGGTCAATCCCGGCGCGAGCGAGGTCTGCGACACGTTCGACAACGACTGCGACGGGCTCGTCAACAACGACCCCGTCAACGGCACGACGTTCTTCGTCGACACGGACCGAGACGGGTTCGGAACGACGCAGACGGTTCGGGCCTGTACGATCAGCGCGGGATTCGCGACGACGAACACGGACTGCAACGACACGCGTAGTGACATCCGGCCCGGAGGGTCGGAGGTCTGCGATGGCGCGGATCAGGACTGTGACGGGCAGGTCGACGAGAATGTCCAAGTCGCCTACTACCGCGACGCGGACGGCGACGGGTACGGGCTGCAGACGCAGACCACTCCCGGGTGTCCGAGCGCGATCCCGTCGGGCTACGTCGCCCTCGCTGGCGACTGCAACGACGGGAATGTCGCGATTCGTCCTGGTGCGAGCGAGGTCTGCGACGCGGTCGACAACGACTGTGACACGCAGATCGACGAGGCCGGCGCGACCGGTGGAGCGACCTGGTACCTCGACGCGGACACCGACACGTACGGTGATCCGAATCGCACGCAGGTCGCCTGCACGGCGCCGGTCGGGTACATCGCCCGCACCGGCGACTGCAACGACGGCAACGTCGCGATCAACCCGGGCGCCCAAGAGCGGTGCAACGGGGTGAGCGATGACTGCGACGCGGAGATCGACGAGAACGCGGTCGACATGATCACGTTCTACGCCGACACCGATCGGGATCTCTTCGGAGACCTCGGTGCGCCGATCCGTGCCTGTACGGCCACGGTCGGACTCGTCGCGAACAGCCAGGACTGCGACGATCGGAACCGCTCCATCTTCCCCGGCGCCACGGAGGTGTGCAACGGGAAGGATGACGACTGCGATGGTTCCACCGATGAGGGCGCAACGTACACGTACTACAAGGACGCCGACGCCGACACCTTCGGCGGACGTGACACCGTGCAGGCGTGTAGCGCGCCTTCCGGCTACACGGCGAACAACGACGACTGCGACGACACCAAGGTCGCGGTCAACCCGAACGGCGTTGAGGCCTGCAACGGCTACGACGACGACTGCGACGCGCAGATCGACGAGGCCGGGGCGACCGGCGGAACGACGTTCTACCGCGACGCGGACGGCGACACCTACGGGGTGCCCTCGCCGACGACGCTCGCGTGCACGGTCCCGACGGGCTACTCCGCCCGCTCGACTGACTGCAACGACAGCGACCCCGCCGTGAAGCCCGGTGCTTCCGAGCGGTGCAACGGTGTCGACGACAACTGCAGTGGTGCGGTCGACGAGAACGCGGTCGACATGACCACGTTCAACGTCGATCGGGACGGCGACTCCTTCGGGAGCATGACCGAGACGCAGGCTTCCTGCACGCGCACGAGCGGACTCGTGACGAACGCGAACGACTGCGATGACCTCTCCCGGCTCATCAACCCGAACGCGACCGAGGTCTGCGACGGGGTCGACAACAACTGCATCGGCGGAATCGACGAGGGGGTCAAGATGACCTTCTACCTCGACGCCGACCGCGACCTCTTCGCGGGAAGCGCAACGACGACGCAGGCGTGCACGGCGCCCACCGGCTACTACGCGGTGGCGACCGACTGCAACGACTCGAACTCGGCGGTCAGCCCGAGCGCGAGCGAGCGGTGCAACGGTGTCGACGATGACTGCGACACGGTCATCGACGAGGACGGGGCGATCGGCGCCTCGACCTTCTACGCGGACGTGGACAGCGACTCGTACGGAGTCGCCTCGAGTACGATCCAGGCCTGTACGATCCGGTCCGGCTTCGCGAGCGTCGCGGGCGACTGCGCCCCGACGACCGCCTCCCGCAACCCGGGAGCGCAGGAACGGTGCAACGATCTCGACGACGACTGCGACGGGCAGGTCGACGAGAGTCCGCTCCCCTCGGATCCCGCGACCATCGAATGGTTGCAGGATCGCGACGAGGACGGGTACGGAGATGACGGTCGGCCGTCGATCTTCGCCTGTGACGAGATGCCCGAGCGCGAGATCGAGTACGCGCCCTTCGACGACGATGGCAACGACTGCGACGACCTCAAGCCCTCGGTTCATCCGGGAGCGTCGGAAGTTGCGGGCAACACCATCGACGACGACTGTGACGGGCAGGTCGATGAGACCGGCACGTCGGGCGGAACCGGCGGAACGGGTGGGACGACTGCTTGGACGGCGTACAGCTGTGCCAACCAGACGACCTACCAGTGTCAGATCGCCCTGACCTGTGCGGTGAGCGGTTCGACCCTGTCGGTGACCGCGACCGGTCCGCTCGCCTCCTACACGCTCTCGAGCGTGGGGACGCCGACGACGGTTCGGTACGTTCGTGGAATGAACCTTCTCTCGACGTCGAGTTTCGACTCGGCGACGCGGGGAGCGAGTTTCACGACCGGCGACTGGTCGATCGAGCTCCAGGGCTCGCTCGGCATCTCGACGGTGCATCTCGGTGGGGCGTACCTCAACGACACGAGTCTGTGTCGGATCGAGCGGCGTACGGAGGGTGGAACGACCTTCTGGCGCGTCGCCTACACCGGCCAGTGATTCGTCCACTCGCGTGAACACACGCGGGTGAAGAGGGCTCGAAGCAGAAATGCTTCGGGCCCTATTTCTTTTTGACAAAATGGCTTAAATCTGCTAGAATTGCCCCTTATGCGTTTAATGATCATCGACTCTCCGAAACAAAAAACAAGCGAAATTGCTTGGATTTTCGGCATTGGTTCGATTTTTGGGGCAAAGAAGCACACGGTTCGGGCTCTATTCTTTCAAAAAATGAATGAATCACGACGCGACTTTGTCGATATCGGAACGTTTTCTAAGCTTCCTGGTTTGCGTCAGTTTGGGTTGATTGTTGAGCTTCTTTGGACTCGCCCAACCCACATTTTCTTCGTTTCGCCCGCTGTTATTGACGTTGCGTTTGCACGCGTTCTCGCTCCACGCACAACGATCGTTATCGCGGAACGTACCCCGGCCAAATCGATCAGCGCGGTTTTTGCGACAACTGTTGTGCAAATTGTTGATGGGATTGAGAAAAAGCGGGGAATCATTAGTCCGACACTTCTTTCGGTTTATGGACTTGATGCAAAGGGGTACATGCTTATTGACGCTCGCTCCCTTGAACAACAGGAAGTGAAGCAAGCGGTTCGACGATTTCTTGGCCGTTACCCAGTTGCGATTTTTGGCGGGGAGGCGCTTCACATGAAAGGAACGATCCATGTTCCCGAGGCACGTGACGCAAGCACCCTTTACGCGCTCTTTAGCGGCGCACTCGGCGTTGTGACGACGAGCGACATGCGCGAGGAGACGATGAGTTATGGAACGGTGTACACGGGAAGCCTCGCACCAAAAGATGAACCGACGACGATTGAAGAATGGATGATTCTTGGTCACGAGGCACGCGTTGAAGTCGAAATCCGCTCAACATGGGAGAAACGGGCGACGGCGATTGTTGATCAAATCGAGATGGCGTCGCTTCTTAAGCACGGCGTTCTCGCTCACGAATAAGTTTCACGACCTCGCCGGCAAGCAGTTTTGGAACTCGGGAATTAGAAAGCCTGAGTTCTTTTAGTTTTGGAAGATGACGAAGTGAGACCTTTCCGATAAAGAGTTCGGAAAGAATCCTAGGGTTTTGCGTAATTGCCTCTCGTACCTCTGAAAATCCTTCTCGGTAGAGGTGGTCACGATAGTAACCGAGGCCTGGAGTATTTGGGTGTCGAATTCCGCGGTAGGCGCGAAGGCAAAGCGTCCACGCCGAATCTTCCGCGTGTGTTTTTGCATCTTCAACGCCTTGCTTTTCAAGAAGTCGAAGTTTCGCGGAATAAAGCGCATCAAATACGCCGTTGAAATCATTTGTCTTTGTTAGCACTGTCGCAAAGAGATCCCAAAATCCAGGGTCGAATCGCTTCTCGTGTGTGTCGGCCTTTTTTTGGAGATAGGTCGCGATTCCTTCCTCAGTTGCCATATAGCCCGAAAGTCCTACTCGAAGGAGGTGGAGCGGTTGGGTATAGGCATTCGCGCGTCGAAGGAGATGACCCTCGATTTCATGTGTAAGAACGCGTCGGGCGCGGGATCTTGAGAGTTTAAGTTTATGCGGGATGTAGATTGTTTGTTTGTCGGTTGAAGTGTGTGAGATTCGAATTGTTTTTCGGACGGTACGGGCGATCTTTGTGTCGGCGATGTCGTAACGCGCAAGAAGCACTTCGACCATTTTCGAAAATTGGTCAGCGTCTATCGGGTTACGATGAAGATGAAAGGTTTCAGCAAATCGGAGCCGTTCTTCGAGCTCGGCGTTGACCGTTTCTAGGCTTGTTTTTGGGAAGGAATGTAGTTCGCCAGAGAGAGTACTTACCTTTGCGTCGTCCTCTTGTTGTACGGCGATAATAAGTTGGCCCTTGATCTCGAGTTCTCGTACTTTTTCCTCATAGAGTTCTCGTACGATCGGATTAAGGGTTGAATTTGCAAGGAGTCGTTTAAAGCGTTCGAGGCGTTTTAGATAATTTTGAACGGACACGCGTCCCGCTTTCTCGTAAGTAAACGTCGGGATTTCTCGCGTTTTAAGAAACGTACCCTTTTTTTCATTCAGCGTTTTGTAATCTTGTCTGACGGATTTTGCTACCGACGGGACGCGAAGCGCTTTGTACGCTTCGAAAAGTTGAGCGTCCATATTATTCCTCTTCTTCGATTATCGGAGCGTTTGGCGAGAAGAGCTTATTTTTAATCCTCCAGCGATCGACAAACTGGCCGATCCCGCTTTTGTCGCGTTTGTTGCGAACCGTGGTACTACTTTGGGACCATTTTAAGAGAGATTCGAATTGGATCTTGTAACGGCCGTGCACAACGATGTACGCAATTTCATTATTTGCGATTGCACGACGGATCGTGCGAGAACTGACGCCAAAGAGGCGCGAGGCTTCCGAAACGGAGAGACGGATCGGTTGTGTTTGTTCCATATGTCTACTCTAGCGTAGACATAAGAGAGAAAAATGTCAAAGCTAGTCTTGTCAGTTTATGCGAACTGTGGATAACTGGAGCCATTAAGGGGTCGCTGTAATGATTCTAGAATTTCTCCGTCTTATTACATGTCAATGCGCCGTCAACGATTTCTTCTTTTTCGTGTGTACCGCTTCCAAGATGCGAAAGCATATGCGGAACTGTACGACTTGTTCTACGAGCGCATTCGACGCTTCCTTCTTTTCAAGCTCGCGAAAAAAGAAGATGTCGACGAACTCACAAGCGAAGTCTTTCTTCGCGGCTGGGAGTTCACGACGTCGAGTCAGGTAGAGAACGCTGGTGCGCTCTTCTATAAGATCGCGAGGAACTTGATTGCCGATTTCTATCGGGCACAAAGTAAGAGACGTGAGGATGGGCTCGAATCGGCTGAAATGCTTTCGGGTGCCGACGTCCTTGTCGAGCAGGTCATGATCCACGAAGAGAGCGATGAGCTCCTGCGGGCCATGAAAAAATTGAAAGAAGAGTATAGAGAAGTTCTCGTGATGCGGTTCCTTGATCAGATGTCGATTAAGGAAATCGCGGGGGCACTAGAAAAAACATCAAATAATGTCAGGGTTCTCCTCTCACGCGCGAAAAAAGCGCTGAAAGAGTCTGTCTAATATGAATGACCTTCTTCACCAATTGAAGAGCCGTCGCGATGATCCGAAGTTCGGAGCGGTTTCTTTGGTTGAGAAGGCGCGAGCGCGAGCGATGCTCCTCTCGGCGATTGGCGGGGAAGAGAAAGAAGTTTCTAAATTTGAAACGGTTTTTGCGACGGTGGGTTTCTATTTCCGTGGATTTGTCTCGATGCCGGTAACGGTTGTCGTGGCGTTTTTTGTCATTGCCTTCGGAGGATCTTTAACGACGGTTCGGGCGTCGAGCTCGCTCCCGGGCGATTCCTTATATAGCGTTAAGCTCGCAACCGAGCGGGCGCAACTCCGGCTTGCTTCGAGGGAGAAAAAGGCGATCCTTCATACTGAGTTCGCAAAACGGCGACTCGACGAGGCGACGGCGGTAGCGGGGGAGAGCGACGAGGCGAAAGCGAAGGTACAGACCGCAATGAAAGGTTTCTCGACACAGATCGCGCAGGCGCAGGCGGATCTCGAAATTCTGCGAAGTGAAAAGACGAGTGAGGCCTCGACGATCGCGAGCGCTGTCGATGAGAAGCTGAAGTCATTCTCGTCGGAGATCCAGGTGAATGTTGGTACGGCAGAAGGAAAGGAGGCGATGACGGCGACCGAGTCCGCCTCAAACACGGCGGTTGCGGTCATTGTCGAAGCGCACGAAGAACTCAAGGAAAACGTGACGACGACGGAGAATGCAAAGCGGGCCTACCAAAACCGGTTCACTTCGATCAAGGAGCGCCAAACATTTGACCTCGCGCGTATCGATCGAATTCGCGCACTTGCCGGGAAAAATCCAGCGGTCACGCAAGAGCAACTCGGAGAACTTGAATACAACGTAAATTCTGTTTCCACTGCGCTCTTTGACTCAATGGACTTTGCCGCAACGGCAAGTTATCGAACCGCCTTCGATCTCCTCGCGACAGCGGAAGGGCACTTACTCACAATCGAGGCTCTCCTTGCAGAGGCGGAAGATGCTATCATCTTCGCCAATAGCTCGCAGGAAGAACCGGAGACCGAAGATGCAGAGACCGTGGTGGAGTAACGTGTTTCCTTGCGCGGGCAAAGTGTGCCCCTGCAAGGGAACGCGTTCGCGTCCCCCATGTTAATTACCGGGTAAACTTCAAAGGTCGAGGCCGTCAGGCCGTTTACTCTTTCATTCTTGATTGAAAAAAGGACACTATAAACTTATGGATAACTCCCTAACATCAGTTGGGAAGCGCGTTCTTACAGCGATCGTCGCTGGAGCAACGATCCTTTCTCTCGGCCTTGCCGGATTGAGCTTGCCTCAAGACGCGAGCGCTGCAGCGGCAGGAGACTTGATCCGCGGAACATCGCTTTCAACCGTCTACTTCTACGGATACGACGGCGAGCGCTACATCTTCCCAAATGAAAAAACGTACAAGACCTGGAGAACAACCTTCAGCGGAGTACAAACGATTTCCGACTCATCTCTCGCGGCTATCCCGCTCGGAGGAAACGTCGTTTATCGCCCAGGATCACGATGGATCAAAATCCAATCGGCTCCTAAGACCTATGCTGTTTCAACCGATGGAAACATCCACTGGATTGAAACAGAAACCGTTGCAACAGATTTCGCGGGAAGCAACTGGAACACAAACATTGACGATGTTCCAGACGTCTTCTTCGAAGATTACTCAGTCGGTGCTTCGCTCATGACCGCTACGGCGTTCGATGGTGCGATGTACATGGACGGAGGAAGCTACTATCTCTCATGGGATGGTGAAAAGCGCATGGTTTCAAGCGCTGGCCGAACTGCAAACTACATGAACGATGGTTGGTTCCTTGATGGAGCGAACATCGATGATTCAGCTCTTGCATCCGGTTCAGATATTACAGCACGTGATTGCGGACTCGTTGACGCCTCACAAACAGGTTGCGACGAAACATCCTCAACCGGAGCAGTAACGGTTATGGCTGCATCTTCAAACCCAGCTTCTTCGACTCTTCCAAAGTCGGCGAACGGCGTTAAGCTCTTCAGCTTCAACGTAAAGGCTGGTTCAGAAGCGGCAACAGTCAATCAATTGACACTTACCATGGGAGCGCTTGGATTAACTTCAAATCTTTCAAACGTCTACCTCTACGAGGGAGAAATGCGATTGACCGAAGCTCGTTCAGTAAACGCTTCAACACGAAAGGTAACATTCGGAAGCCTTGACCTTGACCTTGCGGCAAATGAAACACGAACGCTTACGCTTCGTGCAGAGGTTGCTTCGGGCTCAACGGTTGGAGCTCAAGTACAATTCTCGCTCGCTTCAGCATCAGATGTTGACGCGAACGGAGGATCGGTTGGTGGATCGTTCCCAGTTTCTGGAAACACCCACACAATCGGAACCGTTACGGTTGGATCAGTCACTATCGCGAAAAACGGTACAATGACGAACCCAACGATCGGACAAAATGATGCGGTTATCGGACAATTCCGACTCACCCCATCATCCGAAGACGCTTCGGTACAAGAAGTCACCTTGAAGGTTGACAATGGTGCGGATCACACAGACTACAAGCTCTGGAATGATACGACCCTTCTTGCCACAGGAACCTACATCGGAGACAAGCTCGTTTCATTCAAGCTCGCATCCCCACTTTCCATCACGGAAGGACAAGGAAAGACCTTGAAAGTTTCAGCTGACATCGGTGGAGAAGCTGCGGACACAGTCGAAGTTTACACAGAAAACGATACGGACTTCCTTATCGTTGGTGGAGACTACGGTTTCGGAATGACGATCAACCGAGGTGGATACGATGGAGGAGATTCGAGCGGAGCTGAGACGAATGGCACTTGTGCTAGTTCGTCAAGCGACTGTTCGTTCTCGACAATCCAAGGCGGAGATTTGAACCTCGCTTTTGTGGGTCCAACCGCTTCGGACATCCGAACAAACAGCCAAGACCAAGTTCTTCTTGAGTTCACGGTAAGCGCGACACAACGTCTCACGATCCAGGACCTCGACGTTATCGTTTTCGGTGACGACGACGATAATGATCCATTCGATGGAGATGAAGACGGTGGAGGCACCGGAGACAACACCGGACTCATCGGTGCTTCGGATACGGCGAACATTACAGACATCAAGATTGTCGACAAGGCAACCGGAACGGTTGTTATGGGACCTCTTGAGCTTGATGTGACGACGGATGATGACACAAACGAAGCGGATATCACCGGAGATACTCTTGACGCCGAAGACGCTGCGCAAATCATCGATTTCACGGATGACTTTGAAATGGCGGCCGGAGAAACGATGACACTTCAAGTACTTGCGGACATCGACAACGATGTTACATCCGGAACAGAATTCGGAGCAGCGGTAGATATCTCTGGACTTACCGTACAAGACGGACGAGGAGATGCGCTTTCAACCTCAAATATCGTTCCTTCGAGCGATATCACGGGACAAGCGCAAACAGCGAAGTCAGCATCACTTACGGTTTCTCTCGCTTCAACGCCAGTGAACCCAGTAACGGTGCAAAACTCAAGCAACGTTCTCGTTAACTCGTACAACGTTGTTGCTTCAGAGGCTGGTCAGGTTACGGTTTCAGATCTTACGATCGACGTTTACTCAAACGATGCCTCTTCTGGAACGTTCACGGCAGGAAACTCTGTGGATGACGACAGTAGTGATGCTGATGCTGACTGGGATGTTACGGTTACTGACTACATCAGCTCATGCTCGATCTACGTTGGTGATACATTGATCGATGGACCAGTCTCTCCTTCGAACTCAGGTGCAAACCTCGTGTACGATGGATTCAGCTGGAAGGTGGCAGCGGGAGCGAGCGTACAACTTGATCTCAAGTGTAACCTTGCAAACCCATCAACCACGAACTCTGGATACTTCGGATTCACGCTTGATGCGGATTCAGACATGACCGCACAAGATGAGGACGGAACAACGGTTACCCCAACCGGAGCAGACATCGGAGGTGCAACAACCCCTGCATCTGTCTCAAAGGTTCTTACCGTTGACTCTGTTGGAACTCTTGCAATGGGAATTGATTCATCAACCCCAACGCCAGACTTCCTCTTGACGGGAATGTCAAGCAACCACGTTTCAACATTCCGATTCACGGCAGCGAAAGAAGACTTCACTCTTCAAACGTTGACGGTTTCTGAAGAAGCGGCTGGAATGCTTACCGGAACAGATGCTTCGACCTACACGAACAACATCAACTTGGTAACCCTTGAGTACACCAATGCTGCCGGCGCAACAGTGCCGGTAACGGGTGGATTCACAAGCGGATACGAAGCGAAGTTCACAGGTCTTTCAATCCCAGTAACGATTGAAAACGCTGCAAAGGTAAAGGTATTGGTAAACGTACCAGTAACCGACCGAACAGCTGGAGGATCTGCAACCTCGAACGAGTACGTCTCAATGGGTCTTTTCATGGACACATCGGGCGATGACAACTTCAAGGCTATCGGAGCTTCATCTGGTGAATCACTTAACGATGACAGCGGAACAGCTGTTTCGACGGCTGCACGTTTCACGGTTAAGGAAACGGCTCCAACATTCTCAGTTTCAGCTTCAACCCCATCGGGAAATGCTGTTCCTGCAGTAATGGAAGCGCTTCGATTCAACGTAGCGGCAGCAGCAAACGAGGACGTTGTTCTTCAAGAGTTGGTTTTCAAACTCTCGACGTCTGACAATGCTGGAAGCAACTGGAATCAATGCGACACCGACGCAGCTGTTGGTACCGTACTTGATACAACGGACTTCACGCTCTACAAGAGCTCGAACCTCT
This sequence comes from uncultured Gammaproteobacteria bacterium, assembly GCA_964401485.1. Lineage (GTDB taxonomy): Bacteria > Patescibacteriota > Patescibacteriia > UBA9934 > UBA9934 > CAYFMS01. Next base: position 33,908 of record CAYNYL010000006.1, on the reverse strand, counting down.
CAGATCCAATCGAGGGTTCAGACAGCGATTGGGAACTTCAAGCAACGACGGGTGCAGATTGTACGACAACGGCGGCTGACGCTGGATTCGTAACATTGACCCTCGGTGCCACGGATCAAATCGTTGTACCGAAGGGAACGACGGCAACCTACGTGCTCTACATGAACGCAGTAGGAGCTTCGACCACGCAAGATGATATCTTGCAGGTTTCGATCCCTGGAGACTATATCGTAAGCTCAATGATCGAAATTGCTAACTCGACGAATGAATCCGCGATCGCTATCACGGATACAACGATCGCTGTTGACAGTGGATCTGCCTACTCTGTTGGTGATATCATCGCTTACGATGAAACCGATGCAGACGGTGGAGCTTCGCCTTCGTCAAGTGAACGCATGCTCGTTATCGGAATTTCGAGCAACACGTTGACGGTAATTCGTGGATACGCTGGTACAACGCCAGTAGCGTACGCATCGTTGAGCAATACAGACGACGATATGTACCGCATTCCAGGAAGCTTGCTCTGGCAAGATGATGGAGAGGCGAGTGTATGGGCCGACAGCACGGACGATGATTCGTACTGGGGCGCTTACCTCGTAGAAGGTCTTCCAGTCACCGGAGGTTCGTTCATCTTCTAATGAACGCCTCAAGTTCATCGCCTAGCGCATGAGCGCAAAAACCCCGCGGAAACGCGGGGTTTTTGTTTGATGTTTTCCACAAGTGGCCTCGATTTTATAGCGCCTTAAGAGTATCATTAACGCATAATTCTATGAGTGAACCTATGACAAACTATGTAGTAAAAGGAGCGATCGTTTCATCGTTCGCACTTTTTGCAAGCCTCTTCCTTTTTGCTGGACAGTCGCTTGCGGCAGACGATATTAACTTGGCAACGTATCGCGACAACAATACGAACGGAACCGTCGAGACGATTCGATGGGATATGGGTGGAGATGAGAATGTGACTGCGTGTACGTATGAAGCGGGTGATTGGACGGTGAACACGGCTGGATCGATTGGTGTAACGGCAGTTACAGCCCTTACCTGCACGGGTAGCGATCAATACCTTGATATTACCGTTACGACAACCGCAAACGTGACTGGAGGAGCGACGAATCCTGTTATTTCTTACGCAAACGCGGGCACGGCCGGTTCGGTTACCCTTACTGAAGGGGCGATGTCAGCAAAGGCCTCGCAAGCTGCGACCGATGCTGCGGCGCCAGTTATTACGAGCACCTCTCCGGCTAGTGGTTCAAGCGGCGCGTCAAAATTCGCCTCACTTGTTTTCAACTTCTCGGAGCCGATGGATGCCTCCTTTGTTGAAGATACCGAATTCACGATTACCCCTGATCCAGGAACCTTCACCGAAACATGGAGCGGAACGGGTGATACAACGGTTACGCTTGCCTCTTCGTCGCCAATGCTTTGCGGAACGACCTACACAATCGCACTTGATGAATCAACGATTGACGCTGACGCTGGATCCGTTATAAGTTTGGTGACATACGCGGATTATAGCTTCATTGTTAGCTCCTGCTCAGCCGCCTCGCTTGATACGCAGCCAGCTCCAATCAACGCGATTGATTTGATCGCGGGAGTTTCGCCGGAAGTATTTCCAGGTCAACCGATTGAGCTTGAGTGGACGACGATGGGTTCTGCGCAATATGTAAGCCTTTCCTACACGGAAAACGGTGTAACAAAGATGATTGCGACAAATACCAAAAACGATGGTGAATTCACCTGGAATGTTCCTTCGACAATTGGTGCAGACTCAATCACTATCACCGCGTCCCTCACGGATCTCGCATCAACACTCGCAACAGATTCTGCTACATTCACGGTCGTTACCGATGAAGATATGCCAGATGAGGAAGAGGTTGTTGGCGAGTCGCCTGTTAGTGGAATTGAACCGGGTGACGTTGTTAAGTCGCGAAATTCGTCAGCGGTCTACTATATCACGAACGATTTTGGACGAAGAGTGTTCCTTGATGCAAAGACCTACTTTACCTGGCACTCCACCTTCGATCACGTCGTTACCTTGAATGACGAGGATCTTGCGAAATTCCCACTTGAAGGATCGATGCTTCCAAAGGCTGGTGTTGTTCTCGTAAAGATTCAATCAGTTCCTTACGTCTATGCTCTTACGGAAGGACAAGACGGGATTACCCCAGTCCTCCGCCACATTCTTACGGAAAACATCGCGAAGGCGATGTACGGTAACGACTGGGCTGACTACGTAATCGATATTGAGCCAACCTTCTTCAACCGTTTTGGACAAGGTGAGGATATCGAGGCGAGCTCCGACATCATGGTCGATCGAACGATGATGAAGAAGCGCACATCACTCAAATAGAAATACAGCAAACAAGAACCGAGAGTAGCCCTCTCGGTTTTCTTGTTTTTTTAGCTCGCCGTGGTAGGATGCGCCTATATGAACGTAAAACGTCTATTTTGGATTATTCCGGCTGTCATTATTGTGCTCGTGGTTTTGATTCTCCCACGCGATAAGAAGCCTGAAGAGACGGGGTTGATTGATACACGCGAGATCGAACTCGCGCCCGAGATGCGCGATCTTGTTGAGCAACGTGTAGCGGTCACGCGTTCCGCGATCGAGGCGCAAGAGTCGGTCGGGGAAGTGGATTGGGATCTTTATACCGTTCTCGCCTATGACTATGAGCTCCTTGGGGATTTGAAATCAGCGGCCGAAACGTACGAGACTTACCTCGAGCTTAGTCCTGTGAGCTATGTCGCTTGGGCGCAGTATGCGGAAGTAATGCGCCTTCGTGGTGATTTGCGAACGGCTGAGAGTGCCTATCGTCAAGTGCTTTCGATGTTTGTTTCACAACAATATGTTCTCAGTCTTATCCAGATTATCGAAGAACAGGCGCCTAACGGCGAGCGTAAAGATGACGTTAAGGCGTTGCTCGATCTCGCTGTACAGGCGGAGGGTCAAAATCCAACGTTTATGTACTATTTGGCGGAGTGGGAGCTGAAGTACGGCTCATGCGATACCGCGTACGACTATTTTGAGAATGCGATTCGCCTTACCGATGAAGAAGAGCTGAAAACCGCCCTTCGTAACGACCTTGAGCAGGCGCGGGTCACGTGTGGACTGAGATAAACCGTGATACAATGGGCGCGTATGAAGCAATTCGTCGCGTCTCTTTTGTTGCTTGGTCAGTTTGCGATTAGTGCTCCGGTTTTAGCGCGCGAATCGAATGATCCGAACGTATCGGATCAGTGGTATTTGGAGCAGATTGGCGCTTTTGACGCTTGGGATACGCAAACAGACGCGTCGAGCGTAGTTGTTGCGATTATCGATAGCGGAATTGATCTTGACCACCCGGATCTTGCGGGAAATATTTGGGTGAACGATGATCCGATCGATGGAATCGATAATGATCAAAACGGATTTATCGACGACCGTAATGGGTGGGATTTCGTTTCAGATGATAATGATCCAACACCAGACGTTACCGAAGATGAGCTCGATCCGATCGCTATGACGCACGGGACGATGGTTGCGGGGATTGTTGGGGCACTCGGGAATAATAGTGTTGGGACATCGGGTATCGCCTGGAGGGTGAGGCTTATGTCGCTTCGCGGACTAAATAGTGCGGGAGCCGGCTCTTCGACCGATGTCGCGAATGCGATTTACTACGCGGTTGCAAATGGCGCGGATATTATCAATTTAAGTTTCTCGGGATACGAGTCGGATGATATTTTGAATGATGCGATCGCGTATGCATTTCATAGCGGCGTTGTGATAGTGGCGGCGATGGGGAATGCGAATGTGAACGCGAATGATAAAACGGTCTATCCGGTCTGTTTGCGAAGCGGGGAGGATGATTACGTTATCGGGGTTGGGGCGAGTGATCGTCGCGACGAACGAGCAGATTTTTCAAATTATGGATCGGAGTGCACGGATCTTGTTGCGCCGGGAGTGTCGATTTTTGGACTTTCATACCAAGACGCGGTGAACGGATATGATGATTTCTACGACAATGGTTGGCAGGGAACATCGGTTGCCGCCCCGATGGTTGTTGGCGCCTCGGCACTTCTTCTCGCGAAGTATCCGAATCTGACTCCGACCGGAGTTCGCCTTGCGCTTGAGGCTGGCGTTGATGCAATTCCGGATACCGAACCCGAGAAAGCGCATCTTGGTGCGGGGCGACTTAATGTCGCAAAGGCGTTGACCGCAGGCGAATCATTTGTGACGCCGGAGGAGGCGGGGGAAGACGCTCGTTATATTCGCACGGCCGGATCAAGCGCTGTCTACGCAGTCGTAAAGGGAAAGCGTTACATTTTTATCAACAGTCAGAGTTACTTTACGTGGGAAGATGACTTTTCCCCGGTCGAAGTTGTAACCGATGCGGAACTTGGAGCGATCGATCTTGGAGGAATCGCGCTTCCAAAATATGGTGTTGTGCTCGTAAAGATTCAATCGGTGCCGGCGGTCTTCGCCGTGATGCAGAATCCGGAAAACCCGTATCGGCCTTACTTACGGCACATTAAGACGGAGGAAGTGGCGATCGCAATGTATGGCTCGGACTGGGCGGACTACGTGATCGACGTCGAGCCGACGCACTTTTCAAAGTTTGGAGAAGGCGCGGTTATCGAGTCCCCTATCGCGGTCGATAAAAGCATTATGAAAAAACGAACTTCATTAGCTAAGTAATATGGAGCAATCAAAAATCGTTCTCGTTGCCGGTGGAGCGGGGTTTATCGGGTCATTCCTTTGTGAGGCACTCCTTCGCGAAGGGAATCGCGTTATTTGTCTTGATGATTTTACAACGGGACATGTCCGCAATATTGATCCGTTCCTTCGTCAACCGAATTTTCAGTTTCTCCGGTTGGATATTAACCGTCCCTTCGATCTAGAAACACAGCCTGAACTTGAATCTTTTCAGATCGCACATAATGGAATCCAGGAGATCTATCACGTCGCGTCCCCCGTCTCGATCGAGCATTTTCCGGACCACCGTCTTGAGTCGCTCCTATCTCATTCTATCGGAACGCATCATCTCCTTGAGGTTGCGGTGAAGTATCAGTCACGGATTCTTCTTTGCTCGAGTTCCGTTGTGTACGGAGACGGCGATGGGCGTTTGCGTGAAGATGATCTTGGGATTGTTGACCATCTCTCGGCGAGGGCGAGTTACGACGAGGGGAAGCGGTTTGCCGAAACGATGTTTGCAACCTATGCGGATCTTTACGGAATCGTTGCGCCGATCGCTCGAATCTTCCGTACGTTTGGTCCCCGTATGCCGGTCTTTGACGGTCACCAAATTCCAGACATGATTCTTCAAGCGTTAAGTAACGAACCGGTGATTGTAAAGGGCTCGAAGGACGCGACGACCTCGCTTCTCTATGTTACGGACCTAATCAATGGGCTTATTCGGCTTATGCGCGAGGATGGTGTCGCTTCGGCAGTAAACTTTGGATCGGATACGCCGGTGACGCTTGGCGCGCTCGCCGAGCGTATTGTAGCGCTTACGGAGTCGAGCTCAACGATCAGCTACCAAGAGGAACCGATGTTTTCGCCCGAGACGGGGGTTGCCGACATTTCGAAGGCGCGCGAGACGCTTTCTTGGACCCCGCTTATAAAGATGGATGACGGGCTTAAGAAGACGATCGATTATATCCGTGCGAACAAGCTATTATTGACCACGGAGCCGAAATAAGCTACGGTTTTTCTATGAAAATCGTTGCTGTCATTCCCGCGTATAATGAGGGGACAAGGGTTCGGGAGGCGATTTTGGATGCAAAGGCATTTGTCGATTTTGTTGTCGTTGTTGACGATTGCTCGTCTGACGAAACGGGTGACGTTGCACTTTCGACGGGGGCGATCGTTCTTCGTCATCCGATCAACCGAGGTCAGGGGGCGGCGCTTCAAACGGCGACCGACTATGCGCTTCGGCACCTCGACGCGGATATTATCGTTCATTTTGACGCGGATGGGCAGATGCGGGGTGACGAGATTGCGCGACTTGTGGATCCGATCGCGAAGGGAGAGGCGGATATTGTGCTCGGTTCTCGCTTTCTTCGCGGAGGAACGTCGATGCCATTTATTCGTAAGTGGTTAACCCTTAAGCCGGCCCTTCTTTTTACGATGTTGATTTCTGGGATTCGACTTACCGATACGCACAACGGGTTTCGCGCGCTCTCAAGAAAGACGGCGGAAAAGTTGCGTATCACGCTCGACCGAATGGCTCATGCGTCCGAAATCCTCGACGAGATTGTTGTTGGACGCTTGAGGTACGTTGAGCGACCGGTGACGATCCGATATACCGACGAGACGCTAAAAAAAGGACAGTCATTCATGGGTGGCTTTAAGATCCTTGCGGATTTTTTCCATGATAAATTTTTTGATGAACTATGATTTTTCAAATTCTTCTTGTTACGTTTGCAGTCTTTGCGCTTTTTCATAGTTATCGCCAATTCCGTGCAGAGCGGGTAAGCAAGTGGTGGATGACGATTTGGAGCATCGGCTGGCTTCTTGTCATTGCCGTTGCGATTACACCGGAATCGACGGATATTGTTGCAAAATTTGTTGGAGTTGGACGGGGAGCGGATCTCCTTGTCTACCTCGCGCTCGTCTTGTTGTTTTACGTAAATTATCGAATCATGGTGAAGCAAGAGAGTCTCCGAAAAGAGATTACGAATTTAACGCGCGAGATCGCAATTCGTGATGCTAAGCGTCCAGAATAATATGAAGCGCGTTGCCATCCTCTATCTTTGTTATGGGGCCGAGGAGTACATGCGGATGGTTGCGGATGGGATCGCTTCGCAAACTTACCCGAAAGAGGCTCTGACATTTGTTTGTATTCCAAATGGATCGACGGGAAACGCGAGCGAGATCGTTCAAACGGAATTTCTTCCGCGCTCGAAGAAGGATTTACCGGAAGTGGTGCTTCTTGATGATGGAAAGAATCACGGATTTTCGGGAGGGAATAATTTAGCGATCACTTGGGCGATTGAGCGAGGGTATGAGTACATTCTTCTTCACAACGGAGACCTCGTTTTAGAACCTGAAACGATTGAGCGAATGGTGGCGGTTGCGGAAGGGGACGAGAAGATCGCGAGCGTTCAACCGCTCGTACTACATATGAAATCGCCTGAGGTGATTAACGTGAGCGGGGGAATCGTTCATATCGCTGGTTTTGGGTATGCGCGTGATAATGGGACGAAGCGTTCGCAGAGAGTGTTTGAAGAGGTAGAGGACGTAACGTATGCGACGGGTGCGGCCCTTCTTGTAAAGACCTCCGTGATTAAGGAGGTGGGTCTACTCGAGGATCGGTTCTTCATGTATCACGAAGACCTTGAGTGGGGACTCCGATTTCGTATCGCGGGGTATCGTAACGTTCTCGCGTCAAAGGCGCTGGCGCTCCACGACTACGCCTTTACGCGCAACCCGAAAAAATTTGCTTGGATGGAGCTCTATCGCCACGTTGTATTGTTTGGATATTTGAAGCCCCTGACGCTCCTTCTTGTTTTACCGATCTTGGTTGCGGTCGAGGGGGCGACGACTCTTCTTGCGATAAAAGGTGGGTGGTTTTCGGCGAAGCGTTGGGCTTGGCGTGAGTGGCTTCGGCTTCGTACGTACCGGCTGATTTTTTCCATTCGCACCCGCACAAAGCGCCTTCGTGTGATTTCGGATCGCGAACTTGTCGCGCTTTTTTCGGGGCGCATCGAGGCGCAGGAGCAATCGAGTTTTATCGTTGAACGGTTCGCGAACCCAGTACTTACGCTTTTAACAAAGGGGATTCAATTCGTTGTTCGTTGGTAGTATGAGAATCGCACAGGTTGTTTGCGTCTATCCGCCGGAGCGAGGAGGAATTGGTCAGGTCGCAAAGGATTACACGGAGGCACTACGCGCCCGTGGGCACGAAGTTGTTGTTTTTCATTCGGGAAGCGATCGGGTGGCGCTTCGTTTTGGAAACGCGCGACTATTTTTTAGTCTCCTTTGGCGATTGCGGTCATTTGACCTTGTTCATCTTCACTATCCGTTTTACGGGGCACAGGTGTTTACAGCGATTGCTTGTCGACTATTCAAAATCCCGCTTGTTGCAACGTTTCACATGCGCGCGACCGGGACTGGAATAAAGGGATGGATTTTTTGGCTTAGTCGGATTCTTGGCGAGGGGCCAATTTTGCGCACCGCAAAACGGTTGTTTGTAAGTAGTGCGGATTATCTTTCGGCACAAGGGGTGGTGCACCCGTCCGTTATTGAGCTTCCGTTTGGAGCGGATGAACATCTCTTTTTTCCAAATGCGCTTGAACGTGCGAGCCAACCAACACTGTTATTTGTCGGGGGAATGGATAGCGCACATTATTTTAAAGGGATTCCGATTCTCCTTCGTGCCCTGGTCCATGTTTCAACCCCTGGGGTTGTTCTTGAACTTGTTGGGGACGGAAATTTGCGAGGGGTGTTTGAGACGTTGGCGAAGCGTCTCGGGCTTCAAGATCGCGTTCGTTTTCTCGGCGCGCTGTCCGACGAAGATAAAGCGAAAGCCTATCGGCGAGCCTGGGTGCACCTTCTTCCATCGACGACAAAGGCGGAAGCATTCGGTATTGTGACGGTTGAGTCTGCGCTTAGCGGGACGCCCTCGATTGTTTCGGATCTCCCGGGAGTGCGAACGGTCGTTGAACACGGTGTTACCGGGTTTATTACCCCGCCTTCGGATGCGGATCGGCTCGCCGTTCTTCTTAACGAGGTCCTCGCAAGCCCCGATCGCCTTGCGCTCCTTGGCCGAAATGCTTCGGTGAGAGCTCGCGAGCGCTATGCGCCGGCCGTGCTGTTCGATCGGCTAGAATCATGTTACAACGAGGTTATATGAAGATTGGCTTTATATCGAATCTTTATCCTCCCTATGTCCGAGGTGGCGCCGAGCACGTTGTTGTACGGACGGTTGAGGGATTGAGCGAACGAGGTCATGACGCGTTTGTTATTTCAACGCGCCGAAAAACCGCGAATGATGCAATTGAAACGTCTCGAAATGCCGAACCAGTCTATCGATTCTATCCAAAAAATCTCTACTATTTGCTTGATGACTATAAGCAACCCGTCCTGAAGCGGTTGCTTTGGCATATCATAGACGCGTTTTCTCCTTATCCGGCAAGGCGCGTAGAAGAAATTCTTTCTGGCGAACAGCCAGATGTAGTTGTGACACATAATCTCAAAGGTATCGGTCTTCGAATTCCGGGAGCGATTCGAAAACTGCGCCTCGCCCATGTTCACGTCGTGCATGACCTCCAACTCATCTATCCGTCCGGGCTCCTCTTTGCAGGAGAAGAGAAGAAGCCACGCATCTTCGCGCCTGTATATGGCGTCTATCGATTTGTGTGTCGGATGCTTCTTGGCCAACCAGACCTTGTTATTTTCCCCTCACAATTTCTTAAGGATGAATATCTTAAGCACGGATTTTTTAAACATTCAAAAGTAGAGGTGCTTCCAAATCCAGCGCCGGAGTTTCAGGCAGTGCTTCGTACCGGAAAGCCAGAGGGACATTTCCGTCTTCTCTTTGTTGGGCAGCTCGAGTATCACAAAGGGATTCGACTTCTTCTTGAAGCGATGAAGGAGCTTCCGCCGGAAGTGGAGCTTATTATCGCGGGAGAAGGAACGCTTTCCGCTGAGGTTTCGGCGGCCGCAAAGGCGGATAAGCGGATTACGTACCTCGGGTATATCGCGATCGACCAACTCATAAGTTGCTTTGGTATCGCGGACGCGCTTGTTGTCCCGTCGCTTTGCTATGAAAATTCCCCGACGGTAATTTACGAAAGTTTACAGGCTGGGGTTCCGGTTGTTGCTGCGGATATTGGCGGAGTTGGAGAACTAATACAGGAGCCAAAAAACGGCGTAATGTTTGAACCGGGGAATTTGGCGGATTATTGCCGAGCGGTAAGAAACGTAATGGAGAAGCGCGATTTGTACTATCAATCGCAAGAGGTGATTAAATCAACGGTATCCGATTACGGACTCTCGAACTACGTGTCGCGGTTAACGGACCGATTCGAGCGAATCCTCCTCGCGCGTAAAGAGAAACACAAATAGGTGTTCGTCACCGATTGCGAACCAGCTATCTGATTCGAGTTTTGCTTGCTCAACAATACGCTCCTTGTCCCACCAGTAGTCATTCACGACAAAGTAGGCGCGGTCGATCGAAAGAAGATCCATCGCGCTTTTTGCGTTCTCTTTTGTTGGAGATTCATTCATTGCAAGGTAGCGCTCGTAGAGTTTTCCTCCCGTTGGAATCGGGTAGAAGAAAGAGTTGTTGTAGTAGCGGTTGTTAAATCCAAATTCGCGAAGCGCTACAGCGGAAACGGCTTGGTTTGCGAGGACAAGGTAGGGGGCGCCATTTGCATCTTCTTCAATCGCACTCACAGTTAGGAGGTCGTAGGCCGAAATCGTAAAGCCACCGGAGCGGGCATACCCGTCGTGACGAGGGTAGCTTTGGTAAAGGTTTCCGGTGAACAGCGTGGCAACAAAGAGCGTAAAGACGGTGAGATGGAGAGGGCCGCGAATTCGGGTGCGGATCGAATCAAAGAGAACGGCGAGCGACGGAAGAAGGAACAGAGTCATTAAGACGTAAAGTCGCTCCGCAAAGTCGTTACGTTCATGTTCGGCGAGGTAGTCAAACGACAGGGCGCGAAGGAGGAGGGAGGAAAGGAAAAGAAGAAAAGCAAAGAGGAGTGGGGTTCGAAGAAGGGAGCGGTCCTTGTGTGAGCGGAGTGTGTAAAGAAGGCTAAGCGATACGAGGAGCAGGAGCGGAAGAATATTCGCTCCAAAGAAATAGAGTAGGTCAAGAATCGGATCGTAGTGGGTTGTCAAAAATCCAAAAGGAAGGGACGCAATCGACGGGAGAATGCGGTCCAAATGGATGGAGATTGCGTTACCCGAAAGAGCGCTTTGCAGAGTGAAGACGAGCGGAAGGGCAAGGGGAGTAGCGACAACGATCAGTGCGCTTAGGCGTGGAATGCGTGTGCGTGTATAGAGGAGTGCGAGATAGAGAATGATTGGGATTCCGGCGAGCGGGTGGATCGCGAGTGTCGCAAGCGCGAGGAGGGCGATCGTTACGTGTCGTACGGGGAGTGGTTCTCGGACGAGAGCGGGAAGGGTGAGAAATAAAATCACGGCGCTAAAGAGATAGCCGAGCCCCTGCGGAGTTGTCATGATAAACGCGCCGAATGGAAGGGCGACGAGGCTAAGGAGAGCGAACCCCTGTTTTACACCAGCCCCGCGAAGCCCCGCGCTTAGCGCGAACGGGAGGGTGAGGATTGCGAGAACCGGAAGGAGAAGTTGGTTGAGAAGCGTAAGGTCGAGCGCAAAAAGATGAACAAGGAAAAGCTCGAGCGCGTACTGTCCGATATAGTAGAGCGGTTTTGGATCAATCGTTCCGAAGGTAAGGATGTGGCGAATCGTTGCTTCGTGAATGAAAGGGTCAAAACCGTATCCGAGAGGGAAAAGGGTGAAGGCGAGGAGTGTTCCGATCGCCGAAATAAGGATTAGCGGGAGCGCACCTCGACGCACGTCCGCGACAAAGGCGGTAATGGTTGCAAGGATCCCGATGAAAAATGGATAAAGAAGGATTGATGGCGGGAGAAGGAGCCAAGGGGAGCGAGTTGCAAGCTCCGTTGCGAAAGGGGCGACCGCATTGAAAAAGAGGGCGGTGAGGACGGCAGTTGCGAGGCAGAGCGGATAAAAGAGAAGAGGGGCGCGTTCCGATTCGCGTTTGACGCTTGTGCGTCGCAAAAGCATGAGTCCAAAAAGGAAGAAGAGGAATGCTCCTGCAAAGAAAAGGCGGGGGATGTCGACGAGGTAGAATGCTCCCGTAAAAAAGAGCATAATGCTACTTAGAAGAATGAGCCCGCCCTCGAAGGGGTTTCCGAGCCGTTTTGCTGCTCCGAGACCAAGAACGATAAGAAAAATGAGCCCAAGCCCAGGGGACCGCAAAAAAAGGCCGTTTAGGAGCGTTCCTACCCCAAAAATGAGGAGAAATGGGGTCGTAGAGAGGGGGGAGAGGAGGCGCATAGAAAAATACCGTTTTTTAGTATAACATGACAAAAGATGCGATTTTACTGGACAACCTTTATTCTGGCAGGACTTTGCTATCTTGTCATTTCTTCGCTCCTCGTCGTTGGGGTTGGGGTTTCAAATTCGCCCGATGAATCGGCGAACCGTCTCTTTGCTGAGCAGTTTGCGAGGGAGGGGGAGATTGGGGTTACTGATGCGAGAAATGGAGAACTTGACGGAATTGTACGTCCGCGAAGTACGCTTGTCCTCGAGGGCCGTGTTGTCCCAAAAAGTTTTATTGGACTACCTGTGCTTTACGGATCGATCGGTGCTTCGGTTGGGGTCTTTGTGATCCCTTATTTGACGATGGTGTTTGGAGCGCTCGCTGTTCTAGTTTTTGCACGGCTTGTGTATTACGCGACAAATGATGAGCGGTTTGCCCTCCTTTCGGGCGCCCTGCTTTTTCTCCATCCCGCCTTCCTCTTTTATTCGGGGCGTGCACTGATGCACAATGTTCCCTTTGTCTCATTCCTTTTGTTTGCTCTTTTTCTTGCGGTTGAGGCGATGCGACGAAAGAGTGTTTGGCAGATGGGGCTTGCGGGGGTCGCTCTTGCCTTCGCTGTGGCGTTCCGGATGAATGAAGTGGTTTGGGTTGCGCCTGTCGTTTTCGCGCTCTTGCTGTACGCGGTTCTCAAGGCGTTCGCGTCTCGTGCGCAGGTTCTTGTCTTTGTTCTTGGCGGATTGTTTGCGAGCCTGCCGTTTCTTGGACTGAACGCAGAGCTGTACGGGTCTCTCGTTAAAACGGGCTACCAGGCGCATGAAACGCCGGCGGTTGTGATTCAAGAATCGGCAGAGTTTCTTCCAACGGTAAAACAGGATGACTATCCAGGAATTCTCGGTGTACTCTTTCCGTTTGGGATCCATGAACGTGCGATTCTACGTAACGCGACGAACTATCTCGTCGTCCTATTCCCATGGATTGCGGTTTTTGTATTTATCGGGATCATCGCGCTTCCGAAGCCCGCGAGACCCTATCTTCTTCTTACGGCGTTGATTTCCGGCTACCTAGTTCTTGTCTATGCGAGTTGGGTGTTTTACGATAATCCAGATCGTTCGGTTATTACGCTTGGAAATTCCTACATCCGCTACTTTTTGCCGATCTTTGTCCTTACTACTCCCTTTATTGCTCACGCCTTCTTTGTCATTTCGAAGCGTCGTGACTTCATTCTTGGACTTCTTCTTGTGCCATTCCTTCTTGCGAACCTAGGGCTCGTTCTTTTGTCGCATGACGGGCTCCTTAAAACGCGGGAGGTTCTTCTTCAAAATGCCGAGTATAAAGAGCAAATCCTTGCGCTTACCGAGGAGAATGCATTGATCATTACCGACTATGCGGACAAGTATTTGTATCCGGATCGAGGGGTTGTGCACCCGCTTCGTAGTGAGCGTACCTACTACATGCTTCCAAAAATGGCGGGGCTTGGACCAGTGTATTATTTTGGTGTAACGCTTCCCGAACGTGATCTTATGTATCTTCAAACGGTGCGGCTTGGACCCGTTGGACTTACAATTTCGCCGATCGAATCGTTTGGTTCTGAAACGCTTTATCGTATTTCTTCACTATGACGATTGGCTATCGAATAGCGATCCTTTCTATTCCGTTGACGCTCTTCGTCGCACTATTTTTGGTTGACCTTCAAATTGACGGTGAACGGGTTGCCTCAATTAAAGAGGGTGAGCAATCTCCGTTTGTTAGTGCCCTTTCGCCGACAGAGCGGCTTAATGGATTTGAGGTTATTGGTGAGCCGGTTTACTTCACTGTTCGGCCACCGAGCTCGGAGTATGAAACTGTGACGGTCCGTGTGGCGCTTGACCCTATGACAACGGATCTCGTTGAGATCGGTCCGCTTGCCGACCCGTTTTCGCGTGCTTTTGATTTGCGACCGCTATATCACCGTCTCCTTGAGGAGCTTTCTTGGCCAAGGGAGGTCTATGCGAACGGACTTCGGTATTTTACCCGTGACGGAGACCCGATTTCCTCGGCCTCCGAAGTCGCGTTTTATCATGCCGAGAACCCGGTCCCTTTGCGTCTTGCCGGATATCGAGCTAGCGGAGAATTGCGTACAACAAAGACGTCACTTCGTGGTTCACACCGTGTTGCCGTTTACGTGAAAAATGAACCGCTTGATGTTACGTTTACGTTCACGGATGTGAATCGTACGACCGGCGAGGATCCGTTAACGTTTCGCGTCTACAATGAGCGTGACGAAGTTGTGTACGAAGGGGTGACGGCGGATGATGGGAATCGTTCGAAGGATCAAGCGTTTTCACGGATCGCGGTCCCGCTTCGGATTGAGGATCTTCCGGAGGGTCCGTATCGTATCGAATGGACAACGACGAGCGATCTCTTCTTACGAGAATGGACCACAACGCTTACAAAGTGGGTGTTTCTTCAAGCGATATCGTTTGGGGATCAGGTTGGGTGGAGTGACGACGTGTATGGTGAGACCGTGTTTACGAATGGAAAAGATCTAACGGCGGAGACACTTCACGTTGAAGGGGTGCAAACGATTCGCGTTGGAGATCAGTCGTTTGAGCTTTCCGCTCCGCGCGAGCAAGTGTATTTCTCGACGACCGAGACGGGGGTTCTTCCGGTAACGATTCCAAAGGGGGATGCGCGACTAACGGTTGATGGCGTCATTGCATTTACACGGGATCAGTTCTTCAATCCAGAAGGGACGAGGCTCGGCGGACTTGCCGATCTTGAGGCGCGCGAAGTCGACGCGATTCTTACGAGTTACCAATCGGTGGAGCGAGTCGAGGGCGGAGTGATTGGCGAACAGACGTTTGCGATCGCTCCATACGTTGATGCAAATGGCGTCATTACGTTCGCACTTTCGTCGCCATCCGTATCTCGCGAAGGCAAGAGTTTTCGCGTCCAAGAAATTGAAGTGACCTTTACGAAGCCACCACTGCGTGGACGCGCGCTCCTTAAGGCGCTTCGCGACCGCCTTCCATTCGGACTCTAATATGCTACGTTTTGCTTTTCTCATCTCTTTTCTCTCGATCCCGTTCTTTGTTGCGCTTGAGGCGATTCGGCCGGGCTTCGTTTCGTTCGTAATGCCTCTTTACGTTCTTTGCCTCCCTTGTCTTATTCTATTTCTAGTAACCCTATATTATGACAAATCCTGACTGTCTGTTTTGCAAGATCATTTCCGGAACGATTCCTTCCCGTGTTATCGATCAAGATTCAAAAACATTTTCCTTTCTTGATATAGGGCCGGTGACGCGAGGGCATTTCCTCATTATTCCGAAAGTGCACGCAGACTCCTTGAGTCTTGGCACAAGCGAGGATGCTGAGGCGATTATGGCGACCGCGCACCGGCTCGCACCGAAGGTCCTTAGGGCGCTTGGTGCCACTGGCTACAACCTCGGTCTCAACCACGGAATCTCGGGAGGGCAAGACGTGTTCCACACTCACCTCCATTTCATGCCTCGCTACGACGGACAGCCACGAACCTTTATTAAAACAACCCCAACAAAGGAGGAGCTCGACGAGGTCCTTCGGCTCTTGACCGAATAGGAAAAAGACGGTTAAGTGAGCCTATTATGCAGGTTCTTGTTACCGGAGGGTGCGGATTCATCGGCTCACACTTTATTCGGGTTCTTTTTGAACAAAAGCCGGACTGGACCGTGATCAATCTTGACGCACTCGCTTACGCGGGCAATTTAAGTAACACGCTCGATCTTCAAACTGATCCTCGCTATCGGTTTGTGTACGGATCGATCGTGAATAAACAACTTGTTGAAGATCTCGTTTCAAAGGTTGATCTCGTTGTGAACTTTGCTGCGGAAACGCACGTTGATCGTTCAATCGTTGATAATGAACCGTTCATCCTTACAAATGTACTTGGAACGCAACGACTCGTAGACGCCTGCGTGAAATTCGGAAAACGACTTCACCACGTGTCGACGGATGAAGTGTTTGGGGAACTGCGACCAACGGATGCGAAGTTTAGCGAGGCATCTCCTTACGCTCCACGCAATCCCTACAGCGCGACGAAGGCTGCCTCCGACCACCTTGTTCGTGCCGGAATCCACACACACAATCTTCAAGCAACGATTTCAAATTGTACAAACAATTACGGACCATTCCTTTACCCGGAAAAGTTCTTATCGATTTCGATTACAAATGTCCTTGATGGACAAAAGATCCAGATCCACGGGGACGGAACACAGGTTCGTGACTGGATTCATGTGCGTGACCATGCCCTTGGAATTTTGGCGGTCATTGATCGCGGGCGTATCGGAGAGACGTATCTTATGGGCGGGGACGCGGAACTTTCGATCCGAGAGACGGCGCTTCGGCTTATCAAGGTCATGGGCGTTACCGAGGAGATGGTTCAGTTTATTAAAGACCGGCCGGGGCAGGATAGACGCTACGCGATTGATTTTTCGCGAATGAAGACGGAGCTTGCTTGGGCGCCGACGCTCACGTTTGATCAGGGCCTTGCACACATGGTTGATTGGTATCGTAAGAATGAATCTTGGTGGAGGCCAATTCGTCAAAGCTCTTCCTACAGGCAGTGGTACAACCTCCAGTTTGGTGCCAACTAGTATGAAAAAACAGGCGCTTGCGATTGACGGAGCATTTCTTCTTGAGCCACAGGTATTTGGCGATGACCGTGGAAGTTTTTTTGAATTTTATCACGAAGAGAAGTATCGCGGGCTTGATCTTTCATTTGTTCCAAAGCAGGCGAATTTCTCACGGTCGGCAAAAGGGGTACTTCGCGGACTCCATTTTCAGCATCCGCCAAAAGCGATGGGCAAAATTGTCCAGTGTACGAACGGAGCGATTTTTGACGTGATTGTGGATTTGCGGAAGTCGTCTCCGACGTACTTGAACTGGGTTGGGGTAGAAATCTCGGCAAAGAATCGTCGTGTCATGTTCATTCCAAGTTATTGCGCACACGGATTTTTCGCGTACGAAGACAGCGATGTCTTGTATCTCACGAGTGAAATGTACGATCCAGCGCTTGACGCGAATATCCGTTTTGATGCACCAGAGATTGGAGTTGAGTGGCCGCTTTCGGGAGCCCCGATCCTTTCGGCGCGCGACGAGAAAGCGCCGGGTCTTAAAGACGCGGGTCTTCGATTTTAATATGCGCGTTGTTGTTACTGGAGCGGGAGGGATGCTTGGCCAAGAGATTGTCCGCACATTTGCCGAAGCGGGCCACGAAGTTATCCAAACGGATCGGGTTGAGCTTGATATTACAAATCGCCAAGCGGTTTTTTCATTTATTGCAAGGACAAGTCCTGGCCTTGTTGTGAATACCGCTGCGTACAATCTCGTCGACCGCGTTGAAGATCCAGCTTTTTTTGACCTTGCCTTTGCTGTAAATGCCAAGGGCCCGACTTACCTCGCAGAGGCATGTAAGACGTACGGAGCACGATTTGTTCATTATAGTACCGATTACGTGTTTGAGGGTACGAGGCCTGAAGGTTACCGCGAGTATGATCTTCCGCGACCAATCTCGAAATATGGGGAAACGAAACTTGCCGGGGAGGTTGGTGTGCAGATGGCGAACATGGATGCGCTTATTATTCGACTTTCAAAACTTTTTGGAGCGCCGGGTAAAACGGATGGTGCGAAGATCAGTTTCGTCGCGATGATGCTCAAGCTTGCGAGCGAGAAGCCGTCGCTTTCTATCGTGAATGAAGAGGTTGGATGTCCAACCTATGCGCCAGATCTCGCGGACGCAACGCGTTCTCTTATCGACGCGCAGGCGCGAGGCGGGGTCTACCATCTTGTGAACAGCGGAAAACCGGTGACTTGGTATGAATTTGCTGAGGAAATTTTTACGATCGCGAACGTTTCGACGCCGAGGATCCCGGTTCCTTCTTCTGCTTTTCCGCGACCGGCGAAATGTCCAAAATTTGCTCCACTTTTGAACACAAAAGGCCCAATTTTACGAGACCGAACCGAGGCTCTTAAAGCGTTTTTTTCGAAGATGCAGACGGTTTAGAAGTGTGCTAGACTTGCAGGGTATGAAAAAGAGTCAGTGGTTACTTGTTGCTGGGTGTATCGTTTTATTTGTTCTTGGCTATCAATTTGGCCACGTTACGTCAAAAAGTGCCGTTCCTGAGGGGGAGGGGAATGTTTTGAATCTTGGCACCGTCCGAACCGACGATGTTGATTTTCGGGAGTTTTGGAATGCCTGGGCGCTTATTAAGGATGAGTACGTCCATCAACCGGTATCCGAGCGTGACTTGTTCTACGGCGCGATGCACGGACTTGTTTCGGGGCTCGAGGATCCGTATTCGGTCTTTTTCACGCCGGAGGAGGCGGAGGCCTTTGACCAAGAGGTTGCCGGGACCTTCTCGGGGATTGGAGCGGAAATCGATGCAAAAGACGATTCGATCGTCGTTGTTGCTCCAATTAAGAATAGCCCAGCTTCAAAAGCGGGGATTCGGGCAAATGACATGATTCTTGCGATTGACGGCACGGAGACATACGGGATGACGGTGAACGAGGCGGTTTCGCTTATTCGTGGAGAGAAAGGCTCGACCGTTACGCTTACGATTTTCCGCGACGGGGTCGCAAAGCCATTCGAGGTGAAAATTGTGCGTGACGAGATTACGATCGAAAGCGTCGAGTACGAAATGCGAGACGACGGAATTATGGTCATCTCGATCCACATGTTTAACGAAGATACGACGCGACTTTTTGCCAAGGCGGTACAAGAAGTGAAGAACGAAGGGGCAAAGGGAATCGTACTTGATTTGCGCGATAATCCGGGCGGACTTCTTGATCAGGTGATCAATGTCACGGGATATTGGACGGGAAACCAAACGGTTGTTATCGAGCGAATGCAGGAGCGCGAGGAGCCATACACCTCGGGTGGGGTTGCAACGCTCGCAGGAATCCCAACGGCCGTTCTCGTAAACGGCGGATCGGCTTCCGCTTCCGAGATTCTTGCGGGAGCACTCCAGGACTATGGTCTTGGGTACCTTATCGGTGAACAAACGTTCGGAAAGGGAACGGTACAGCAACTCCTTGATCTTAAAGATGGTTCAGCGATCAAGCTTACGATTGCTGAATGGCTAACTCCAACCGGCCGATCAATTCACAAAGTTGGTATTGAGCCAAATGAACTTGTTCCATTTACAGAAGAACATGCAAAACAAAACGCCACACCACAACTCGACGCGGCAATCGTTTACCTCAAGGGGCAAATCAAGTAGAGAACATGCGCGAAAGGAGGTTTCCGCGGGTGGGCTCGTCTATAAACGGACGCGCCGGGGTTTGCTTGTCGCGATGCTCAAGGATTCGTTTGGGCAATGGACATTCCCAAAGGGGCATGTGCGCCGTTACGAGCGTCTCGAGGAGGGGGCGGCGCGGGAAGTGCGCGAGGAACTCGGGATCGAGGAAATGATTTATCGGTGTGAGCTCGGGTCGATCGATATTTGGTTCCGGGATCGCTATGTGCACAAGGGGCGCCTTATCCATAAGTTCATCCATTATTACCTCTTTGAGGCAAGACCGGAAACCCGCCTTCGCCTTCCAAAATCACAAAAAGTCGGAGAGAAAATTCATGCTGTTGCCTGGATCCCGATTGAGGAAGTGACCGCTCGATCAAACTATAAAGACATGAAGCCAATTATTAAAAAAGCATTCGATTATCTTAAAGCACAAAACAAGCTATGAGAGTCATCCTACTAGAAAACGTCGATCGAATTGGACTCAAGGGCGAGATCGTTGAAGTGGTCGAGGGTTACGCGCGCAACTTTCTTTTTCCGCAACATCTCGCGGTAGAAGCGAGCGAGCACAAGCTCCATCAAAAAGACGAGCAAGAGAAGGCTGGTGCGCGACGAGAGAAAAAGACGGAGGCCGCGGAACGGGAACTTGCGAAATCGATCGACGGGCTCGAGGTCGAGATTTTTGCAAAAGCTGATAATGGAACACTCTACGCAGCTGTTACAGCCAAAGAAATTGCAAAAGCGTTGAAAGAGATGGATATCAAAGTCGACCCGAAACAGATCGCATTTGAAGCTACGAAGGAGCCGGGGCAATACGAGGCGGTTGTAAACTTCGATTCTGGATACGACGCGGAACTTACAGTCATTATTGAAGCAGAAGAATAATATGAAACATCGGTATCTATTTATCGTAGGAGGAGTCATGTCGGGAGTTGGAAAGGGGACGTCAAGCGCTGCGCTCGGACTTACCCTTAAGGCTCGGGGTTACAAAGTTACTGCGATAAAAATAGATCCGTATGTGAACGTGGACGCCGGGACGATGAACCCGGTTGAACACGGAGAAGTGTTTGTAACGGTTGACGGTGACGAGACTGATCAAGATATTGGGAACTACGAACGGTTCCTCGATATTGATATTACGCGGGATAATTACATGACGACCGGGCGCGTGTATCAAAGTGTGATCGAGCGCGAGCGCCGGGGGGATTATCACGGTAAATGCGTCGAGGTTGTTCCGCGTGTACCGGAAGAAGTGATCGCGCGGATTGAACACGCCGCGGATAAGGCGAAGGCGGATTTTGTGTTAATCGAGATCGGGGGAACGGTTGGGGAATATGAAAATATTCTGTTTCTTGAGGCTCTACGGATGATGAAGATGAAGGATCCGGACGCGGTAAAGACGATTCTTGTAAGTTACCTTCCGGTTCCGCCGTCGATTGGAGAAATGAAAACAAAGCCGACGCAACACGCCGTGCGCGAAATTAATCGTGTCGGAATTGTGCCGGACTTTATTATTTGTCGCTCGGAGGCGGAGCTTGACGAACCGAGACGTGAAAAGCTTGGGCGGTTTTGCGGGGTGCCGAAGGATCATATTATTACAGCGCCGAATGCGCGTTCTATTTACGAAGTTCCGCTTAATTTTGAACGACAGAAGTTTGCGGAAACCGTTTTGCGCTCATATAAAATGAAATCAAAGCCGGCAGACCTTCGCGCGTTTGAAAAACTCGTGAGGACGATTACGACGGTGAAGAAAGAGGTGCATATCGGTGTTGTTGGAAAGTACTTCTCAACCGGCGATTTTATCTTGACCGACGCGTACCTTTCGGTTCTTGAGGCAATTAAGCATGCGTCATGGGCGACTGGGCAAATGCCAAAGATTGAATGGCTAAACGCCGAGGAATATGAAAAACATCCCGAGAAACTCGCGGAGCTTAAGACCTTCGACGGGATTCTTATTCCGGGCGGGTTTGGGTCGCGAGGGATCGAGGGAAAGATTGCGGTGATTAATTATGTCCGCGAGCATAAAATTCCGTATCTCGGGCTGTGTTACGGAATGCAGTGCGCCGTAATCGAATTCGCGCGAAATGTGTGCGGGCTTAAGGACGCGCAAACAACCGAAATTAAACCGAAAACAAAGGCGCCGGTGATCCATTTAATGGATGATCAAGAAGAAAAACTTGAGGAGGGCGGGATCGGCGGAACGCTTCGTCTCGGTTCGTATCCGTGCGTACTTAAGAAAGGGACGGCTTCGCGAAAGGCTTACGGAACCGATTCGATTAGCGAACGCCACCGCCACCGTTTCGAGTTTAATAATGATTACAGAGAGGTGCTCGAATCCGCGGGTCTTGTTATCGCGGGAACGTCGCCCGACAATCGTCTCGTTGAAATCGTTGAAGTGAAAGATCACCCGTTCTTTGTTGGCGTAC
Source organism: uncultured Gammaproteobacteria bacterium (assembly GCA_964401485.1). Lineage (GTDB taxonomy): Bacteria > Patescibacteriota > Patescibacteriia > UBA9934 > UBA9934 > CAYFMS01. The sequence continues at coordinate 12,218 of CAYNYL010000006.1, read as the reverse complement.
AGTTTCATCCCGAATTCCAGTCGCGTCCATTGTCCCCACACCCGTTGTTCCTCGGCTTTTTAAAAGCGGCTAAGAAGTAAATGATATGCAGAGAATCAATCAAGAAATAGTAATCAATAAAGAGGACGTTATACCGTATATCTACTTTGTTTGCTCATTGGCGCAACGAGGAAGAATGTATGGAGGGTTGAGTGGCAAGAGCGATTACATAGGCGGTATTTTTGATCGCTGGATCAACATTATTCCCGAAAGTGTTATTTTTAATAAATATTTCTTGCCAAAGATAGCGGACAATTTATCTGTAATTTCTGATTATTATAAGTATAAACCGAAGGAATCCGGTATAGCTCCTGATGTTCTTGGAATTAAAGTTGGAACAGAGTTAAAACCATTCGTAGAGTACGTGAACGAATGGCGCGCCCTCGAGGGCTCACCACAAATTGAAGTAAAAACATTCAAGAAAGCTCAATACATGGTAAGTTTGCGTAATCAGGGCTACGATCATAAATATTTGGTCTTGGTAGAAACAAATCTTAATTGCGACTATCTTTTGCCATTTTTTGAGCAGACGGTAACCGACGATAGCGTTTATGAGGGTTTAAAAATGAACGATGAAGTCTTTATAAAATCGAACGACAATAGCGACGTCTCTTCGGTTGCACGAATTGATCGTCAAAACACAAATTTGGGATCTCTTAAGCCTATCACGGTTTGCATGGCAAACGATTTTATGTCTTTTTCCACGCTGTGTTTTGCAAAGGAGAGCCCGGTGTATGTAGAGCGCATACGCGAAACCAGGTCCCCAAAAATTATTTCAACAATTACACCATTTTCCGATATAATTTCACCGAAAGGGGACGGGCTGTATCGGTGGAATGGTAATGTTTTGGACGCTATAGCGAGCCACAAGATGCTGGATATCTACGTTGACGGCATCCAAAATATACGTTTCATAAAGAATAGCAAGAGCTCCGTAACCATCATTACCACGGGCGAAGCGATGCTGAATGATATAGTCTTGCAGGCTGATAAAGCATATATTATAAAGTTCGGAATACTCGATAGATCGTCAAAAGATTTCGACGAATATTTCGCCCACAAATCTATCGTTGATATGATACCAAGTAAAGAAGAGATTATGCTCGCAGATATCAGGCGATGTATAGAGTAATTGTTTATAATACTTTCATTATTTGCTCGGCTATTCTTGTTAAGACTGGTACGGAAACTGAGTTTCCAGCCTGTTTATATAGCGCACTATCGGCGAGTTTGGGTAATTTGTAGTTGTCAGGGAAGCCTTGTATCCTAAAACATTCTCGTGGCGTGAGCTTCCTTATTCCTTGCCCGTCAAAGATTATCGGTACATTGTGTCCACCGGTCCCCATATTTGCGGTTAGCGTTGGGCAGACGCCTTTTTTATTCTTTCGTACGTATTGCCTTCTCCATTGGTAAACGGAATTTTCTTCGCTTACGTCGTTCTTTAATCGTTCATATAGCGGTTTGCCGTTGTAGTAGTATTTCCCATCCACATTTTCCTCTAAAACATCCTTGATCGTTTTTGTGAGTGGAATCGGTTCTGGGAATTCAAATCGCGAGGCTCTTTTTTGATCCTTGAAGCCAACTATATAAATGCGTTCTCTGTTCTGTGGAACGTTACCGTATTCCATTGAGTTCAGGATTTTAGTTTTTACAAAATAACCCAGGTCCCTAAGCGTCTGTTCTATAATTTTGAAAGTTTTCCCATTGTCGTGAGATTTAAGGTTTTTAACGTTTTCGAGTAAAAAACCGGTGGGTTGTTTATCTTGTATGATTCGGGCTATATCGAAGAATAAATTTCCGCGACCTTTCAGGTCTTCGAAGCCGTGACGATAGCCCGCAATCGAGAATGCTTGGCACGGAAAGCCACCGAGAACAAAGTCGCAGTCTGGAATATCACTGGTTGAAATTTTTGTGATGTCTTCGATTGTTAATTTTGTTGTTTTAAAGTTTGTATTGTATGTTTCCGCACACTTGGCTTCGAAATCGTTTGCGAATACAGTGCTAAAACCAACCTTTTCAAAACCTAGACGAATGCCCCCAACGCCCGCAAATAAATCAACAGTGCGCCACTCTTTTGTAGGTATGATTTTTGATTGATTAACTTTCTGTCTGTTAAAATTACGAATCACAGACCAGACGATGCCGCGTACCTCAACTTCGGTTTTAAAAAGAGGTAACATTTTCTGATTGGCTGGCTGAAGGCGGAAGACCCCCTTTTCTTTATATATTTTTTTTAACGTTGCTTGGTTATTATCAATAATTGCTACTACGGTTTGGCCATTTTCTGCAGAGGTTTGCTTTTTAATTATGACTAAATCACCATCGAAGATTCCTTCGTCGATCATGCTGTCGCCAGCTACGCGCAATGCATAAAAATCGCTGTTTGCCGGTAGATCGGAAACCCATACGATATCGTCGTTGTCTTCAATGGCTTCGATAGGGGCACCTGCGGTAATAGTTCCAATAACTGAAACGCGACTAGATGTGTTGCTTGAGTGCGCGGTTATGATGTATCCATTCAAGCCGTCATCTCGTAAAAGATCCTCACTGATCAAGTCTTTGATGTGTTTGTGTACCGTTGACACAGACTTTAAGCCAACGCCGTTTTTTATCTCGTAAAGGGTCGGAGACCCGCCATTCGATTTTATATGGGTTTTTATATATTCGAGGATTTGATGCTTGCGATTTTTGCTCATATTCAAACAATATACGAAAAAATACGAAAAAGGAAGCATGTCACGAATGAGCCTGTGGAAAACTAAAGTTGACGCTAGGGGCAACAAAAAATCCCCAACAGTCTGAACAAATGTTCGCGCTATTGGGGATATTTTTGCGTCACCCTAGGAGCTCGTGTAAAGCCATCCGGGATGAATTCATTGAAACATATGTAGGCGCTTCGGTCAACGATCACCCTGGGGATTATGTTGCGATTCGAGGAAGGAGGGGCGAGAGTCGCGCGAGGATTTCGTAGTCGATTGTGCTAATCTCGTTTGCGATATCGGTTGCTGTGATCGATGCGTTTCCTTGTTGGCCGATAAGGACCACTTCATCGCCGCGCGCTACGCTACTTCCCGTTACGTCGACGACGAGCATATTCATCGACACGCGACCAAGAACCGCACGCTTTTCTCCCGCGATTAACACATGGCCCTTCCCGGAGAGACCGCGATCGAATCCGTCGGAGTAGCCTTGTGGGATAAGGGCGATCACGGTGTCCTTGTCCGTGACGTGGGTCCGACCGTAGCCGATCGATTGTCCGGCAGGGATCGTTTTTACTTGTGCGACGTGGCTTATCCATCGAAGCGCGGGTGTGAGAGAGACCTTCGTAAGATGCGAAGCGGTTTTTAAATGATCCGCTGGCCAATATCCGTAGAGCCCAACGCCCAAGCGAGCGAGTGTCGTAATCGTCTCTCGCGTATCCTCAAAAATCATGGACCCGGCGGTTGAAGAGTGGTGGACCTCGAACTGTGAAAATCCTGCGTCGAGGAATGCTTCAACAATTTCGGTCAGCGTTGTGACTTGATTCACCGCGTGAGTTTGATCGGTTGTGTCTTCGACGTTCGCGAAGTGTGCGTAGACGCCGGAGAGTTTGAGTGACGGCGCGCTTTTAAGGAATGAAATCACGTCCCCCGCTTCGATCGGAAGGAAACCTTCGCGTCCAAGGAGGCAGTCAAAGGTGAGGTGGATCTTTAGGGGCTGATCTTGCGACAGGGAAGCGAGTTCGCGCAGTTGTTCCATTGAAAACACGGCGAGTTCCGTCTCGGTTCCGAGAAGCTCGCGCGCTTCTTCTGTTTGGACGTAGCCAAGAAGGAGAATCGGTTTTTGTGTAACCAGTCGGATCCGGCGCCACTCCTCGATATCGTCAATTTGAAAATAATCGACCTCCGTTTCGAGCGCCTTTGCGACGAGCGTATCGCCGTGCCCATAAGCATTTGCCTTTATCACCCCGGCAACCTTCTGTCCGCCCTTAAGCTCCGAGCGAAGTGCTCTTACGTTCGCCCGCAAGGCTTCCGTGTCGATTTCGAGATAGGAGAGAGGGGTTTGCATACTGCCTAAGGGTAGCGTATTTTAGACATTACGACTATATGAAGCGCCTTAGCCGACTAGCCCGCAACTCACGCCTCCTTTTTTGGGCTCGAGCGTTTACAGAGCTTAAGATGCTGAACGCCATTATCGCGCTATTTTATTTGGCACGCGGGATTACCGTTGAGGAAATTTTTTATCTTACGGTCGTTTATTCGGTCGGCACACTGCTTTTTGAAATTCCCTCCGGCTATCTCGCCGATCGCTTCGGACGAAAGCCTCTACTCATGTTCGGAGTCGTTGCCGTGATCGCGTCGCTTGTCATTTCCTTTTTTGCTTACGGGTTTTTTGAACTTGCGCTAACGCTCCTTCTTCTTTCGCTTGCTGAATCCTGTTTTTCCGGAACGGCGCAGGCGCTCGTTTACGATTCTCTTAAAGAGCTTGGGCGTGAAAAAGAGATGGCGGGGGAGTTCGCACGAATTGAGTCGGCGCGGCATTTTATCAAAATTTTTGCTCCGACACTCGGAGCTGTTATCGCCTCACAACTCCTTCCTTGGCAGTTCACGCTTTTGATCGCAATAAACTGTTTGTTTGCGATGGGCGCCTTTATTCTTCTTGCCTATCTTGAAGAGCCGGAGCATCGCCGATCATTAGAAAAGACCGAGTCTCTCGCATACATCGAAACGCTTCGCGTTGCTTTTTCCACCCCGTTTCTCCTGCGCGCGACAATGAACTCAACGCTTATTTTTGTCGCGGCCGTGATTGCTTGGCGGAGCTATCAGCCACTCCTTGAATCTTTTGGTCTTTCCGTGACCCTCCTCGGACTTTTCTACTTCCTGATGCACGCGCTTACGTTTGCGGGTAAATGGTACACAAAGGCGCTCCTTGAGCGAGTGCGCATCGGGGTTCTTTTAAGGGTGAGCGCAATGATCCTTGTCCTACTTTCGATCGTCTCTGCGTTTTCGAAATCTGTGCCGGTTCTCTTTATCTCCATGCTTTTACTTATCATCTTTTGCGATATCCGTGCCCCATGGTTCTCAGAGGCGGTGAATCGTCACATCGCTTCACATCACCGCGCAACCACGCTCTCAAATCTTGCGCTTATTAAGGCGTTGATTGATATCCCGCTCCTCCTCCTTGCCGCGCGTCTCTCAACGTTCAATATCCAGTATCCGCTGTTTATCGTCCTCGGGCTTGTTATTGTTGCTGTAACTCTATTCCGAATCAAAACTGCTGAAATGGATTAGCGGCGGGCGCTTGCTTTTTCCGCGATAACGTGGTAGTATGTTCGGTCGCCATTCCGGGGATACTTGGAGGTTCCGTGAACCATAAGAATAGCGTCTTGGTCTTTTTCCTGGTGCTGTGTCTCGTGTGTGTTCGGGGGGTCGTCTACTCAGATATTGTTCAAGCGTGGGTGGGTCGTGATGCGTGGAGGAGCATCGAGCTGGCCGAAGTCGCGAGGCGGATGGAGAATGACATCCTGCGATTCGAGATTGCAGAGCATGATCGAGTCGGGTTCGATGACTCTGCACTCACGGCGAGTTACTGTGGCGCATCCGTGCTCGCCGCGACGTGGCTTTCCTGTCTGGAGCCAAGGGTACTCGTGATTGACGATGAACGGGGTCGCGATGAGTTTTCCTACAACACGCATGTCCCCCGCCCAGAGGCGTGGTGGCCCGGTTCCTACGAGGTCAGTCAGGATGAGTGGCCTCGCTCGATTACTCCGGGTTACGCCGAATTTGAGGAAGCTTCTCGAGAAATCGAGCAGAGACTCGCTCGCGATCCGGATCCGCCCAGGATCTCGCAGATCGAGGAGGCACTTCAAAAGTGGGCGGAGATCTTTCGCGAGGAAGATTGATCGAACGCCGTCCGTCGTGTGCCCGTCGTGACCTCGAAAGGTTGCGGCGGGCATTGTGTAAAATGAAAAAAACCCCAGGCGTAAACCCGGGGTTCTTTTATTGATCTATTAAGCCGTAGCTTGTACTTCGACGAAGGTTTTCTTCATCAACGCTCCGTGGAAGTTTGTGACCTTCTTTTTCTTGAAGGAAACGGTTCCATCGGCGATTGCGTAGAGGGTATCGTCTTTTCCGATTCCGACGTTTGCTCCCGCTCGGTACTTGCTTCCACGTTGTCGGATCAAAATTTGACCTGTGCGAACGAATTCACCAGCTGCTTTTTTGAGGCCGAGGCGTTTGGCTAAACTGTCTCGTCCATTACTTGTAGATCCTTGGGCTTTCTTATGTGCCATAGTGGGTTATCGAAATAGTGTGGATATAGTAGGATAAATGGCATTTTTCGTCAAGTATGTTACCCTCATAGCATGGAAGAACGGATCGAACAGGTTTTCGCTTATATTCGCCCCGCCTTGGCTCGCCACGGCGGAAATATTGAGCTTGCGGGGGTGGATTTGGAGGAGGGGGTTGTTCGGGTTCGGATGACCGGGTCCTGTAAAGGATGCCCATTTTCGCAGTTAACCCTGAAAATGGGGGTGGAGCGGGCGATTATTGACGCTATCCCTGAAATAAAATCCGTAGTTGCGGTATAATGATCCCATGATCCGAAAAGGTGCACAATTTGTCATTTCGACGCTCGCGCTTCACCGCCGACCGTTCTTTTTTTGGATGAGCGTGTTCAGCCTTCTTCTTATCGCATTTTCGGTTGGGTATGTTTGGTACCAGCTTCTTCCTGAAGCGAAGGCACAACTTTTTGTACCCCTCCATTACAATGTCCACTCGGGTGTTGATACGATTGGGGATTGGTACTATCTCTTTTTGTCTCCGGGAATCGCACTTAGTATTTTTCTCGTCAATGCGCTTCTTTCCACAATTTTTTACAAGAAGGATCCGCTCGTGAGCTATACCGCGTCGGTCACGAGTGCGTTTTGCGCGCTCCTTGCGCTTCTTGCCGTTTATCACTTAGTCGCCATTAATCTTGCTTATTATGGTTGAGTCTTTCTATATCGTGAAACTCCTTCTTCTTACGACGCTTGCTTTCGTTGTGGCGATCGCTTGGACGCCGCTTCTTACGAGTGTGCTTTATAAGATGAAGATGGGGAAGCGGATTCGCGATAAGGCGCAGGCGCCGATTTTTGCGAGTTTGCACAAGGATAAGGCGGGGACTCCGACGATGGGCGGGGTGATTGTTTGGGGAACGACGCTTGCGATTGTGACGGTCTTTGCGCTTTGCGTGGTCGTGGTCCCTGAAGCCGGACTTGCAAAAATGAATATTCTCTCGCGAGGTCAAACCTGGCTTCCGCTGTTTGCGCTTGTGTCCGCCGGAATCCTTGGGCTCGCCGACGATTTTTTTAACGTAAAGAATATTGGGGGAAATGGCGGAGGGATTAAGGCGCGCCACCGGATCCCGCTTTATACCGTTATTGCGGCGATTGGCGCTTGGTGGTTTTTCGTAAAACTCGGGTTCGATATTTTACACATCCCGTTTATTGGTGATGTAACGATCGGGTGGTGGTATATTCCAATGTTTATCTTAATTCTTGTGGGCACGTCGTTTTCCGTTAATCAAACCGACGGGCTTGACGGGCTTGCCGGTGGGACGCTCGCATCGGCGTTTGCCGCGTACGCGATTATCGCGCTTCTTCTTGGACGTTACGAGCTTGCCGGATTTTGCGGGGTGGTTCTTGGCGCCCTTCTTGCCTTCCTTTGGTTTAATATCTACCCAGCGCGGTTTTTCATGGGGGATACGGGGGCGATGTCGCTTGGGGTTACGCTTGCGGTTGTCGCGATGCTGACAAACACGGCGCTCTTTCTTCCGATTATCGGACTCGTCTTTGTTGTTGAGGGTCTTACAACGATCGCCCAACTTGTTTCGAAAAAACTCTTTGGACGAAAAATTTTCCTCGTTGCGCCAATCCACCACCACTTTGAAGCAAAGGGCTGGCCGGAGCCAAAAGTAGTTATGCGGTTTTGGGTCGTCTCATGGGTTTCGGCAGCGCTTGGCATCGCACTCTTCGTTCTCGATCTCGTTGGATTTAAGTTTCTATGACGCGATTAGGAGGAATGGATAAGACCTTTTTCTTTCTCCTACTTGCTGTTGTCGGTTTTGGATTTTTCATGTTGATTTCGGCTTCTGCGCCGTCTGGGTTCGAACGCTTTGGGGATTCCTACTACTACGTTAAACATCAGCTCTTTGTTGGGCTGCTTCCGGGTCTCGCTCTTTTTTCCATGGCCCTTCTTACGCCAACATCGCTTCTCCAGCGTTACGCTGGCGCAATGCTTCTTTTTTCGATCGGGCTTCTTCTTCTCGTATTTATTCCGGGGATCGGTCAGGACTTCGGGACCTTTGCAAATAGTTGGGTACAAATCGGGAGTTTTTCGTTCCAGCCGGCGGAAATCGTCAAAGTCTCGTTTCTTATTTATATTTCGGCGTGGCTTGAGAAGCAAAAGGCGCACTTGCACGACTTTCAGGCGGGACTCCTTCCGTTTGTCGCCGTTCTTGGGGTGATTGCGGGGCTTATTCTTCTTCAACCGGATCTTGGGACGCTCGCGATTATCGTCTTAATGGCGTTTGTTGTGTACTTCGTCGCGGGTGGTCACGTTGTGCATCTTACGGGTCTTGGAATCGCGGGCATTCTTGTTCTGATCATTATGATCCAAGCCTCTCCCTATCGCCTTGAACGGTTTACGACCTTCCTCCACCCAGAGGTTGATCCACAGGGACTCGGCTATCAAATTAACCAAGCGCTGCTTGGAATCGGTTCGGGAGGGATTATCGGTCGCGGTTACGGCCATTCGCTCCAAAAGTTTCAATATCTTCCAGAGGTGATTGGAGATTCGATTTTTGCCGTTATTGCCGAGGAGTTCGGGTTCATTTTTACGACGGCATTTCTTCTTCTATATGCGGCGCTTATTTATCGAGGGATTAAAATTGCGCAGGCGCACCCGGAGGGTTTTTCCCGCTATTTCATTATTGGGGTCATGGCCTGGATTGGTATTCAGGCGATCGTTAATATTGGCGCCATGCTTTCGATTTTGCCACTGACCGGGGTGACGTTGCCGTTCGTGAGCTACGGAGGGACATCCCTTATCGTTTCGCTGACGGCGATGGGGATTGTGTTACAAATGTCGCGAGGAGTTGAGCTATGAAGAAAACGATTCTACTTTCGGGAGGAGGAACGCTTGGACCAGTGACCCCGCTTCTTGCCCTTGTTGAAGTTTGGCGGGCAAAAGGGGAGGAGGTTGAGTTTGTTTTTGTTGGAACGCCGCGGGGTCCCGAGCGTGAACTTGTTGAGGCGATGGGAATTCCGTTTTACGCTCTTTCAACGCCAAAACTTTCACGTCACCAAAAATGGCAATGGCCATTTCTTCCACCGCTTCTTGCGCTTTCATTTGCGCGATCTCTCGCGCTTCTTCGCTCGCTTAAGCCTGATGCGCACATTACCGCAGGGGGCTACACGAGCGTTCCGCTCGCGTTTGCCGGAAAGCTTCTCGGAATTCCGCTTTTTATCCATCAGCTCGATCAAGGCGTTGGACTTGCAAATAAGCTTATGGCTCCGCTCGCGAAGCGGATTACCACGACGTTTGAAGAGTCGCTCGTGGGGTTTGGGGCGGAGAAGGCGCTGGTCGTTGGGGCTGTTGTGCGTCCGTCGATTCTTGCAGGGGATTCGGAGCGGGCGCGAAAGCGTTTCGGGCTACTCGATCGAAGAACGATTCTTGTTCTTGGCGGGGGAACTGGTTCCGCTGAAATTAACACGGCTCTTGCCCCGATTCTTCCCGAAATCACAAAGCGGTTTAATGTCCTTCATATCACGGGCAAGGGAAAGGGGCTCCCAACTCCGTTTGAAGGTGAAGGATATCGTTCGGTGGAATTTCTTGGCGCAGAGATCGCTGACGCGTACGCTGTAGCGGAACTTGTGATTGCTCGCGCCGGAATGGGGACGCTTCTTGAGCTCTCCGCGCTCCAGAAGCCGAGCGTTCTTATTCCGCTTCGTGCGACAACACAGGTCGAAAATGCGAACGCGCTAAAAAGAATTGGGGCCTGTGAAGTGCTCCTTCATGTGAACCCGCAGATTCTCACACAGGCGATCCGTCATGTCCTTGATGATGAAAAGCAAGCGGAAGACCGAAAACGAGCTATCGCTCGGGCATTTCCACCGAATGGAGCCGATCTTCTTGTAAGGATGGTAAACGAGACCCTTGGCTCTTGAAAAAACTCGGGAGCTGTGCTATCCTCTTCCCGTTATGCACTGGTAGCTCAGTCGGTAGAGCAGAGGCCTTTTAAGCCTTTGGTCGTGGGTTCGAATCCCACCCGGTGCACCAAAAGCCCACCCTCTCGGGTGGTTTTTTGATTTATAAAAATGAAAACCGCCTCGTGGAACGAGCCGTCGCGAGACGGTTTCCACGGGCGGTTGTTGTAGTTGTTGCTATGCAGAACGGCGACGAGCCTTCGCGTCAGCGACCAGGAAAAGGCCGGTGTAGTTGCGAAGGAGTCGGTCGAGTTCGGCATCAAGTACCTGGTACTCCGTTGTCGAGGCATCGAGGTAGAAGAGTGCTCGACACGTCGACTCGAGTGCGGGGCGCATGGCCATCATCTCGGTAATGGCCTCATCATGCGTCATCTCTCGCGGAAGCGGGAGGGTCGGTGGATAGTGCTCGATTGCGTAGATGAAGTCATCTTCGATGTCTTCGCGATCCGTGTCTTCAACGTAGTCGATCCCTAGCAGGTCACCCGGCTGGATGTTGTTGAGGATGTTGATCAACTCAGTATGCAGTAGATCCGAGAACGAGTAACGGCCCAGGATTTCAACGAGCCGTTTCCGGACCGCGGTTAGGTCTCGCTCCTCGTTCTCTGCCGGATCGGCGGCGAAACTGCGTGATACTTGTTCGTATTCGGCTTCGTGTGTGAGACGTGCCCCTGCGGAAAAGACACCTTTGAGGAGGGTCCAGGCTACGGCTACGAACACCATTACGTATGCGACAAGTAGAATGTTGTAGAACATCAGATTTCTCCTGGGTTTTATATAAGGTACAAAGTTTATAATATCATAAAATAGACGATTTGTCAATAGAAAAACACTAAAAAATAGCTAAATATAGACAAATATTAAAAACTCTACTTGGCCGGTGAAAATGGAAAACCGCCTCGTGGAACGACGCGTCTTAGAGACGGTTTCCACGGGCGGCTAGTTGTCCGGACGGGCCTCGGTTTTCGCGAGGCTGTTCCTCAGGTCGTTCTCGACCAGCTCGAGACTTTCGAGGAGGTCTCGACAGCGAGCGTTGCGCTCGGTCCACGTCTTGCCAGCACGTTGCGACTCGTCATCTTCTTCGACGAGTGCGTAGAAGCTCTTCACGAGCTTCTTCCCCGTCTTAACGCTTCCGAAAAGAAGGGGGACCGTACTTGGCGGGATGCGGGAGCGCCACTGTACGGGATTGGTTCCGATTGCATCGATCGCCTTTTCGAGGGCGATCACACGTTTCGACAGATCCTCGAGATGTGTTGGCACCCTTCGCCTCGTGACGCGCGCTGCGATCGCCGTGAGGCCATCGCTGGTCAGCGCCCAGATCGCGAATTCGAGGCCGTCTTCGGGCCAGTCGGTCGTTGTCATTTTGTCTCCGGTTGTGAGTGGATCACTGGAAGGTTGGGAGGTCGTGAAGCTCGGCTTCATCCTCGAGACGCCTGTAGTCGGCCTCGAGGAGTTTTTGGTACGCCTCGAGGGCGGTCCAGAACTCGAGATCACGGCGCTTGAAAGCGTCCATCGCCTCGAGGTACCCTTGCGTGTTTTTCTCGTTCCGCGGAAGGTTGCGAAGCGCCTCGATCGCCGATTCCGCTTCTTCGCAGTGTCGGAGCGCGGTCGCGATCTTGAAGATCGCGCTCGTGCGCGAGTTGGAGAGCTCTTCGCTTCGCTCATCGGCCGGGTCGTCGTGGTGTTCGTGCGCAAAGCGCAAGAACGTTTGGACGAGGCCCTTGCGGTTCGTTCGCGCGAGCCGCCACTTTGGGTCCGGCTCGTTTAGGTACGGAGGCGCGAGCGACGCTCGTAGGTCGATGATCTTCCAGCTCATCCGCTTCAGTTCGAGAAGGGGCGGAACCGGCACGTGAAGTTGGGGCCTTGTCGGAGCGCTTTTTGGCGCTTGTTTGTTCCGCTTCTCGTCGTAGGTGAAGAGCGCGTAACCTGTCTTCACGACAGGCCACATAGTGACGAC